>NZ_JARAZV010000012.1:0-367825 GCF_033795085.1 Streptomyces sp. AK08-02 | reverse complement strand
GGAACCTCGCCCCGACCGAACGGCCGGGAACGGGGTATCAACAAACTTGGCGTTGATTTTTGGCACGCTGTTGAGTTCTCAAGGAACGGACGCTTCCTTCGTACTCACCCAAGAGACTCTCTCAGGCTTTCCTCCGGGCAGTTTCCCTTCGGTCTTGCGTTTCCGACTCTATCAGACCGTTTCCGTATCCGATTTCTTCGGTGCTTTCCAGGTTTTCGCTTTCGCGTTTCCCTTTCCGGCGACTCCGACTTTATCAGAAGTTCTGAGTCGGAATTTCCGCCCCGCTCGGGTTGGTCCCTGGCTCCAAGTTGAGCCGGGTTCCCTCGCTGGCGGAGCCGTAAACGTACTGGAGCGGGGCTCCTCGATGCAAATCGAGGAGCCCCGCTCCAGGTTGACGCGTCGGAGGGGCAGCTCAGGGGCCCCTCCTTGCCGTCAGACCTCCACGACGACCGGGAGGATCATCGGGCGCCGGCGGTAGGTGTCCGATACCCATTTGCCCAGGGTGCGGCGGATGAGTTGCTGCATCTGGTGGGGTTCCACCACCCCGTCCTGTGCGGACCGCTGGAGGACCTCGGCGATCTTCGGGACGACGTCGGTGAAGGCGGAGTCCTCGATGCCCGAGCCGCGGGCCTGGATGTGCGGGCCCCCCGTGATCTTGCCTGTCGACGAGTCCATCACCACGAAGACCGAGATGATGCCCTCGTCGCCGAGGATCCTGCGGTCCTTCAGCGCTGGTTCGCCCACGTCGCCGACCGAGAGGCCGTCGACGTACACGTACCCCGCCTGGACCTTGCCGGAGATCTTCGCCTTGCCCTCGATCAGGTCGACGACCACGCCGTCCTCGGCGATGACGATCCGGTCGTGCGGGACGCCTGTCATGGCGCCCAGCTCCGCGTTGGCCCGGAGGTGGCGCCATTCGCCGTGGACCGGCATCAGGTTGCGCGGCTTGCAGATGTTGTAGAAGTACAGGAGTTCGCCGGCCGAGGCGTGGCCGGAGACGTGCACCTTGGCGTTGCCCTTGTGGACGACCTTCGCACCCCAGCGGGTCAGGCCGTTGATCACGCGGTACACCGCGTTCTCGTTGCCCGGGATCAGGGACGAGGCCAGGATCACCGTGTCGCCCTGGACGATGCGGATCTGGTGGTCCCTGTTGGCCATGCGGGACAGCGCGGCCATCGGTTCGCCCTGGGAGCCCGTGCAGACGAGCACGACCTGGTGGTCCGGGAGGTCGTCCAGGGTCTTGACGTCCACGACGAGGCCCGGCGGAACCTTCAGATAGCCCAGGTCCCGGGCGATGCCCATGTTGCGGACCATGGAGCGCCCGACGAAGGCGACCCTGCGGCCGTATTCGTGGGCGGCGTCCAGGATCTGCTGGATGCGGTGGATGTGGCTGGCGAAGCTTGCCACGATGACTCGCTTGCCGGCGCCCGCGAAGACCTGACGCAGCACGTTCGAGATGTCCCGCTCGGGCGGAACGAAACCCGGGACCTCCGCGTTCGTCGAGTCGGAGAGCAGAAGGTCGATGCCCTCTTCGCTCAGCCGCGCGAAGGCGTGCAGGTCGGTGAGGCGACCGTCCAGCGGGAGCTGGTCCATCTTGAAGTCGCCGGTGTGGACCACCATGCCCGCAGGGGTGCGGATGGCGACCGCGAGCGCGTCCGGAATGGAGTGGTTGACCGCGATGAACTCGCACTCGAAGGGGCCGATGCGCTCACGGTTCCCCTCCGTCACCTCAAGGGTGTACGGGCGGATGCGGTGCTCCTGGAGCTTCGCCTCGATGAACGCGAGGGTCAGCTTGGAGCCGATCAGCGGGATGTCCGGCTTCTCCCGCAGGAGGTAGGGGACTGCACCGATGTGGTCCTCGTGGCCGTGCGTGAGGACGATGCCCTCGATGTCGTCGAGACGATCTCTGATGGACGTGAAGTCCGGCAGGATCAGGTCGATTCCGGGCTGCTCCTCCTCGGGGAAGAGCACGCCACAGTCGACGATCAGCAGGCGACCGCCGTACTCGAAGACGGTCATGTTGCGGCCGATCTCACCGAGGCCGCCCAGCGGGGTGACCCGCAGGCCGCCCTCCGGGAGCTTCGGCGGGGCGCCTAGTTCAGGATGCGGATGACTCAAAAGACTCTCCTCACCACACGCGCCACGTACCGGCAAGGCACGTGGCGCGCATGACGTTCGTGCAAAAGCAGTTGTTGGATGTGGACTGCGGACACGGATGTCCCGCGTATTCAGTTGTGAAGTCTGGTGTCAGAGCTGTACCCCGCCGGCGGCAAGATCGATCTTGAGCTGGGCGATCTCGTCGGCCGACAGCTCGACCATGGGTGCGCGCAGCGGTCCGGCGGGCAGGCCCTGGAGGGCGAGAGCCGCCTTGGTGGTCATGACGCCCTGGGTACGGAACATGCCCGTGAAGACCGGGAGCAGCTTCTGGTGGATCTCGGTGGCCTTCTGGACCTCTCCCGCTGTGTACGCCTCCACCAGGGTGCGCAGCTCCGGTGTGACGACGTGGCCGACGACCGACACGAAGCCGACCGCGCCCACGGACAGGAGCGGCAGGTTCAGCATGTCGTCACCCGAGTACCAGGCGAGGCCCGAGCGCGCGATGGCCCAGCTCGCTCGGCCGAGGTCGCCCTTGGCGTCCTTGTTGGCGACGATCCGGGGGTGCTCGGCGAGTCGGACGATCGTCTCGGTGCTGATCGGGACGCCGCTGCGGCCGGGGATGTCGTACAGCATGACCGGGAGTTCGGTGGCGTCGGCGATGGCCGTGAAGTGCCGGTACAGGCCCTCCTGCGGGGGCTTGTTGTAGTACGGCGTCACCGTCAGCAGGCCGTGCGCGCCGGTGTTCTCCGCGGCGCGGGCCAGTTCGATGCTGTGGTGGGTGTCGTTCGTGCCGACGCCCGCGATGATGTGGGCCCGCTCGCCGACGGCTTCCAGTACGGCTCGTACGAGGTCCGATTTCTCCGCGTCGCTGGTGGTCGGGGACTCGCCGGTGGTGCCGTTGATGACCAGGCCGTCATTGCCTGCGTCCACCAGGTGGGTGGCGAGCCGCTGTGCGCCGTCGAGGTCGAGCGCGCCGTCCGCCGTGAACGGCGTGACCATGGCGGTGAGGACCCTCCCGAAGGGGGTCTGCGGAGTGGAGGTCGGAGCCATGGGTACCACGCTACTCGGTGCGCAGGGCGCGGTCTGCCCTAGGGGTGCGGGAAAAGTCATGACAAAGAAGGAGCCCGGCACTGCCTGCTCGGGGGTTCAAGCAGTGCCGGGTCCGTTTGATCAGGCTAGATGAACCTCTCGAAATACCGCAATACGGACACTTCGCAGGGCTGATCCGCACATCTGTGCCTGGTGGTGCAACGTGCGTGCGTCTGCCCTAGGGTGCCACCCTGCCGTTCGCGTTGAAGGCCGCGTGGGTGAGCGGCATGAGCTTCGCCCACTCCGCCTCCATCTTCTCGCCGACCATCTCGATCTCCCGTTGCGGGAACGACGGCACCTTCGCCAGCTCGTGCTGGGTGCGCAGGCCGAGGAAGTGCATCAGTGAGCGCGCGTTGCAGGTGGCGTACATGGACGAGTACAGGCCGACCGGGAGTACCGCGCGGGCGACCTCGCGGGCGACGCCCTCGGCCAGCAGTTTCTGATAGGCCCGGTACACCTGGCGGTACGAGTCCTCCATGGCGTGGCCCACGAGTTCGTGCTGCTCGGTAGTGCCCTCGACGAACACGTACTTGCCCGGTCGACCCTTCTGGACGAGCTTGCGCGACGTGTCCGGCACGTAGAAGACGGGCTGCAGCTCCCTGTACCGGCCGGATTCCTCGTTGTACGACCACCCCACGCGGTGTCGCATGAACTCACGGAAGACGAAGATCGGGGCGCTGATGAAGAACGTCATGGAGTTGTGCTCGAACGGGCTGCCGTGCCGGTCGCGCATCAGGTAGTTGATCAACCCCGTGGAGCGCTCAGGGTCCTTGCCCAACTCGTCCAGGGACTGCTCCCCGACGGTCGACACACGGGCCGCGAACAGTACGTCGGAGTCGGCCGCGCTGTGTTTGACCAGCTCGACGGTCACCTCGCTGCGCAGGTCGATCTTGAACTCGTCGTCGGGGGTGGGGCTCACGGTCTGGAGGGTCCTTCCCATCTCGTCAGTTGGCGACGCCACTCTACGACCCCGCCAAACAGGACGTTCACCATCGTCAGCGAGTTAAGTCGGTGAAACCGGGCACCGATTGGAGTGCTCGCTCGTCTGTACAGACTGTAGAGATCAGTTCGACACCCCAAGGAGAAACCGCACCATGTCCCGTCGGCGCGAGCCCGTCCCGTTCGCCTTCATCGCCGAGGCGGACAAGTTCCGCAGCAATGTCACTCCCCCGACCCGTGAGCGCGCGTCCGCCGGTGACATAGCCGGGCGTTGGCTCCTGGGGCTCACCATCGTCGCCGGGCTCGTGGGCTCCCTGGTCCTCGGGATGCCGGCCCTGTCGGTCGACCAGTCCGCCGGGCACACCCCGCGGTCCGAGGCGGCCGACAGCCGTTGAGGGCCACCCGGGTGCGGCCGAATGGCGTGGTCCCGCCCTCCTCGGGCCCCCAAGGCTGGTGACTGGGCAACCGGCTGTATAACCTCACCGGGCATCGCCCGCGCATGGAACTGAGTGAGGACCAGCCGTGCCCCTGCCCTTCCTGACGGCCGACCACGCCTCCGCCGAGGCCGTGGCCGGTCACGCGCTGCCGTTCGACGACCGTGACCGCTGGCGGCGCCCCTACCGGCCCGGCCCGTGGCGGGTCGGTGCGGCGGCGCTCCTGCTGCTGCTCGCCTCGTACGTGCTGTTCGCGGCGGTCATCATCGCGGCCACCGGCGAGTTGCCCGGTGGCGCGGTGTGCCTCGGGGTCGCGCTGGCCGTCATCGCCGTGGCACTGCGGCTGCTGCGTACAGGGGTGTGGGTGAGCGCGTACGGACTGCGGCGGGTGGGATTCTTCGGTACCCGGACGACGCGCTGGGAGAAGGTCGTCGCCGTACGGACGGTGCAGCAGCCGGTGCGCTGGCTCGGTCTGCCGCGCACCGTGCAGGGTCAGGCGCTGCTCCTCGTACGACGGGACCGGTCCGCTGACGACCAGGCACCGCTGCTGGCCACGCACAGCGCCGACTTCCTGGGCCGTACGGAGGCGTTCGACCGGGCCGCTGACAGCGTCGAGGCGTGGGCCGCGGAGTTCGGCCGGCGTTAGGCGCCGTAGGCCGGAGCGCGGCCCAGGTCTCAGGCGGTGGTCTCAGGCGGCCTGGGCCGGGGACTTGCCGGCACGGAGGGCTATCGCGCGTTGCATCGCCTTGCGGGCGCGCGGTGTGTCGCGGGCGTCGTGGTAGGCGACGGCGAGGCGGAACCAGTTGCGCCAGTCGTCGGGGGCCGACTCCGTCTCGGCCTTGCGCCTGGCGAAGACCTCGTCGGCCGAGTCACGGTCGACCCGGCCGCTCGGGGTGCGCCGCAACTCGTCGACGGGCAGACCGCCCTCGGCTTCGAGTTCGGTGGCAAGGCGGTTGGCGTCGCGGACGAACTGCGTGTTCTTCCAGAGGAACCACACGCCGATCCCGGGGAGGATCAGGACCGCCACGCCGAAGGTGACGGTCAGGAGCGTGCCGGTCTGTATGAGCATGATCCCGCGACTGCCGACCAGGACGAAGTAGAAGACCAGGACGACGGCCGTGAGGGCGTAGG
This sequence comes from Streptomyces sp. AK08-02, assembly GCF_033795085.1. Lineage (NCBI taxonomy): Bacteria > Bacillati > Actinomycetota > Actinomycetes > Kitasatosporales > Streptomycetaceae > Streptomyces > Streptomyces sp. AK08-02. The sequence goes on along the minus strand of NZ_JARAZV010000012.1, from coordinate 362,135 downwards.
AGAGTTTCGCGCGCATGACGTCCCTCAGCCGAGGTCGAGGAAGTGTTCCAGGCCGAAGGTGAGGCCCGGGGTGTCCACGACGCGGCGCGCGCCGAGCAGGATGCCCGGCATGAAGCTGCTGTGGTGGAGCGAGTCGTGGCGGACGGTCAGTGTCTCGCCCTCGCCGCCCAGCAGGACCTCCTGGTGGGCCAGGAGGCCGCGCAGGCGTACGGAGTGCACGGGCACCCCGTCCACGTTCGCGCCCCGGGCGCCGTCCAGCGCCGTCACCGTGGCGTCCGGCGCCGGAGCCGAGCCCGCCTTCGCCCGGGCCTCGGCGATGAGCTGCGCGGTCCGGGCCGCGGTGCCGCTGGGCGCGTCCACCTTGTTCGGGTGGTGCAGTTCGATGACCTCGACCGACTCGAAGTAGGGCGCCGCGATCTGCGCGAACTTCATGGTCAGTACGGCCCCGATGGAGAAGTTGGGCGCGATGAGCACGCCCGTCTCCGGGAACTGGGCCAGCCAGCCGGTGAGCTGCGCGAGGCGTTCGTCGGTCCAGCCGGTGGTGCCGACGACCGCGTGGACGCCATGGCGCACGCAGAAGTCGAGGTTGCCCATCACCGAGGCGGGGGTGGTCAGTTCGACCGCGACCTGGGCCCCGGTGTCGACGAGCGTCTCCAGCTTGTCGCCCCGGCCGAGGGCCGCGACCAGTTCCATGTCCTCGGCGGCCTCGACCGCCCGTACCGCCTCGGCCCCGATACGGCCGTTGGCGCCGAGGACCGCCACGCGCAGCTTGCTCATCTTCTTGCTTCCTTACCGGACGGTGTGCGGGTGTGGAGCGGATACGGCTGTCAGGCGACGGCCTCGTGCAGACGCGCGGCCTGCTTGTCCTTGAGCGGGCCGATGACCGCCAGCGACGGGCGCTGCCCCAGGACCTCGCGGGCGACCTCACGGACCATGTCCGGGGTGACCTCGGCGATCCGGGCCAGCATGTCGTCGACGGACATCTGGTCGCCCCAACACAGTTCACTCTTGCCGATACGGTTCATCAGCGCGCCCGTGTCCTCCAGGCCGAGGACCGTCGAGCCGCGCAGCTGGCCGATGGCGCGGCCGATCTCCTCGTCGGAGAGCCCGTGCTCGGCGACGTGGTCGAGTTCGTCGCGGCAGATCTTCAGCACGTCGTGGACCTGTGAGGGGCGGCAGCCCGCGTACACGCCGAAGAGGCCGCAGTCGGCGAACCCGGACGTGTACGAGTACACGCTGTACGCCAGTCCGCGCTTCTCCCGGACCTCCTGGAAGAGGCGGGACGACATCCCGCCGCCGAGGGCTGTGTTGAGCACACCCAGTGCCCAGCGGCGCTCGTCCGTGCGGGCCAGGCCCGGCATCCCGAGGACGACGTGGGCCTGCTCGGTCTTGCGGCCGAGGAGTTCGACGCGGCCGGTCGTACGGAGGTTGCGGCGGCCGTCGCGCGGTGCGATGGGTGTGGCGTCGAGCCGCCCCAGGGCGCCCGCCTTCTCGAAGGCCGCGCGGACCTGGCGTACGACCTTGTTGTGGTCGATGTTGCCGGCCGCCGCGACGACGAGGTGGGTGGGGTCGTAGTGCTTCTTGTAGAAGCGGCGGATGCGGTCCGCGGTGAGGGCGTTGACCGTGTCGACCGTGCCGAGGACCGGGCGGCCGAGGGGGGTGTCGCCGAGCATGGTGTGCGCGAACAGGTCGTGCACGCAGTCGCCCGGGTCGTCCTCCGTCATCGCGATCTCTTCGAGGATGGCACCGCGCTCGACGTTGACGTCCTCTTCGAGGATCAGGGAGCCCGTGAGCATGTCACAGACGACGTCGATGGCGAGCGGGAGGTCGGTGTCGAGCACACGCGCGTAGTAGCACGTGTACTCCTTCGCCGTGAACGCGTTCATCTCGCCGCCGACCGCGTCGATCGCGGAGGAGATGTCCAGCGCCGACCTGCGCGTCGTGCCCTTGAAGAGCAGGTGCTCCAGGTAGTGCGTGGCGCCGTTCAGCGCGGGCGTCTCGTCGCGGGAGCCGACGTGGGCCCAGATGCCGAAGGTCGCGGAGCGGACCGACGGCAGGGTTTCGGTGACGATGCGCAGGCCGCCCGGGAGGGTGGTCTTACGGACCGTGCCGATGCCGTTGGCGCCCTTGATCAGGGTTTGGGTACGGGCGACGGCCCGCGCCTCCGAAGAGGTGCGGGCCGTCGCCTTGGAGCTACGGGACGTCACTTGTCGCCGTCGTCCTTCTTCTCGTCCGAGGAAGCAGCTTCCTCGCCCTCGATCACGGGGATCAGGGACAGCTTGCCGCGGGAGTCGATCTCGGCGATCTCGACCTGGACCTTGGAGCCCACACCGACAACGTCCTCGACGTTCTCCACGCGCTTGCCGCCGGCGAGCTTACGGATCTGCGAGATGTGCAGCAGTCCGTCCTTGCCCGGGAGCAGCGACACGAACGCACCGAAGGTCGTCGTCTTCACGACGGTGCCCAGGTAACGCTCGCCGACCTCCGGCATGGTCGGGTTGGCGATCGAGTTGATCGTGGCGCGCGCGGCCTCGGCCTGCGAACCGACCTGGGCACCGATGTAGATGGTGCCGTCGTCCTCGATCGTGATCTCGGCGCCGGTGTCCTCCTGGATCTGGTTGATCATCTTGCCCTTCGGGCCGATGACCTCACCGATCTTGTCCACAGGGATCTTGACGGTGATGATCCGCGGGGCGTTCGGGGACATCTCGTCCGGCGTGTCGATCGCTTCCATCATCACGTCGAGGATGTGGAGGCGGGCGTCACGGGCCTGCTTGAGAGCGGCGGCCAGGACGGAGGCGGGGATGCCGTCCAGCTTGGTGTCGAGCTGGAGGGCGGTCACGAACTCCTTGGTGCCGGCGACCTTGAAGTCCATGTCACCGAAGGCGTCCTCCGCACCGAGGATGTCGGTGAGGGCGACGTAGTGCGTCTCACCGTTGATCTCCTGGGAGATCAGGCCCATGGCGATACCGGCGACGGGGGCCTTCAGCGGCACACCGGCGTTCAGCAGCGACATGGTGGAGGCGCAGACCGAGCCCATGGACGTCGAGCCGTTGGAGCCGAGGGCCTCGGACACCTGACGGATCGCGTAGGGGAACTCCTCGCGCGTCGGCAGGACCGGCACGATCGCGCGCTCGGCGAGCGCGCCGTGGCCGATCTCGCGGCGCTTGGGGGAGCCCACGCGGCCGGTCTCGCCGACGGAGTACGGCGGGAAGTTGTAGTTGTGCATGTAGCGCTTGCGCGTCACCGGGGAGAGGGTGTCGAGCTGCTGCTCCATACGGAGCATGTTGAGGGTGGTGACACCCAGGATCTGGGTCTCGCCACGCTCGAACAGCGCCGAGCCGTGCACGCGCGGGATGGCCTCGACCTCGGCGGCGAGCGTACGGATGTCCGTGACGCCTCGGCCGTCGATGCGGACCTTGTCCTTGATGACGCGCTCACGGACCAGAGCCTTGGTCAGCGAGCGGTACGCGGCGGAGATCTCCTTCTCGCGGCCCTCGAACTGCGGGAGCAGCTTCTCGGCGGCGAGACCCTTGACGCGGTCCAGCTCGGCCTCGCGGTCCTGCTTGCCCGCGATGGTGAGCGCCTGGGAGAGCTCGTCCTTGACTGCGGCGGTGAGCGCCTCGAAGACGTCGTCCTGGTAGTCGAGGAAGACCGGGAACTCGCCGGTGGGCTTGGCGGCCTTGGCGGCGAGGTCGGCCTGGGCCTTGCAGAGGACCTTGATGAAGGGCTTCGCGGCGTCCAGACCGGCGGCGACGACCTCCTCGGTCGGCGCCTCGGCGCCGCCCGCGATCAGCGTGATGGTCTTCTCGGTGGCCTCGGCCTCGACCATCATGATCGCGACGTCGCCGTCCTCCAGGACGCGACCGGCGACGACCATGTCGAAGACGGCGTCCTCGAGCTCGGTGTGCGTCGGGAACGCGACCCACTGGCCGTTGATCAGCGCGACGCGGACGCCGCCGATCGGGCCGGAGAAGGGCAGACCGGCCAGCTGCGTCGACGCGGAGGCGGCGTTGATCGCCACGACGTCGTACAGGTGGTCGGGGTTGAGCGCCATGATCGTGGCGACGACCTGGATCTCGTTGCGCAGGCCCTTCCTGAAGGACGGGCGCAGCGGGCGGTCGATGAGGCGGCAGGTGAGGATCGCGTCCTCGGAGGGCCGGCCCTCGCGGCGGAAGAAGCTGCCGGGGATCTTGCCGGCGGCGTACTGCCGCTCCTCGACGTCCACCGTGAGGGGGAAGAAGTCGAGCTGGTCCTTGGGCTTCTTGGAGGCGGTGGTCGCCGACAGCACCATGGTGTCGTCGTCCAGGTACGCCACGGCGGAGCCGGCGGCCTGCCTGGCCAGCCGGCCCGTCTCGAAGCGGATGGTGCGGGTGCCGAAGGATCCGTTGTCGATAACGGCCTCGGCGTAGTGGGTCTCGTTCTCCACTAGCGTTTTCTCCGATACATTTTCGTCTTTTGTCCCGTCCTGCCCGTGTGGCAGAGGGACGTGGGGTCGGAGAAGCGCGCCTTCTGATTGCGGGCCGGTCTTCGATCGAAGCACCCGGGAGTCGGTTCCCGGGGGCCACTACCGAGGACCGGCGGCGGCGAGGTGCGCCTCTCCTCGTGTCTGTCCTGATGTGTCCTGCGTATTGCGTTGTGCTACCACACTACAAAGAGGTGGTGACACTCCGCACGTTTCCGTACGTACGGCAAAGGGAGCGGCCCCCTAAAGTGGGAACCGCTCCCTCTCACAGCGTCTTACTTGGCGCCCGCCGCACCGCGGCGGATGCCGAGGCGGTCGACCAGCGCACGGAAGCGCTGGATGTCCTTCTTCGCCAAGTACTGGAGAAGGCGGCGACGCTGACCGACGAGGATCAGCAGACCACGACGGGAGTGGTGGTCGTGCTTGTGCGTCTTGAGGTGCTCGGTCAGGTCCGAGATACGGCGCGAGAGCATCGCGACCTGGACCTCGGGGGAACCGGTGTCGCCCTCCTTGGTACCGAACTCGGTGATGAGCTGCTTCTTCACTGCGGCGTCGAGCGACACGTGTTCTCCTCGTAAGTCCCTGTAGAGCCACCGAGCGCCCCTGGTCCACATCTCAGGGGATCTTCTGTTACTCGGTAGGCGGGAATCCGCTGCGCGCCGCCTCCGGAGTGAGTGACTCCAGGGGTGCGTACACAAACGGCCGTCGCCCAGGATACCAGCAGGCAGCGGCCGTCTTCACCGCGTGTGCAAACAGCCCGGACCGGCCGGGCTCGGCCACTAGGGTGAGAGCACAGACCGTAGTTGTCATATCACGTACGTCGGGAAGGGGTCGCTTCGCCATGGCGGAGGCACAGGGCGCACCGGGCTCACAGGATGAGGACGTCAAGGCGCGCAAGGAGCGGGAGCGGGACGAGCTGTACTCCCTCGACATCTCGGGCGTCGAGTGGCACGGCGCTCCGGGCACCGAGGAGCACGAGGAGCGGGTCGAGATCGCGTATCTCCCCGAGGGCGCGGTGGCCATGCGGTCGTCCCTGGACCATGACACCGTCCTCCGTTACACGGAGGCGGAGTGGACGGCCTTCGTGCTCGGGGCACGCGACGGGGAGTTCGATCTGGAGCCGACGGAGCTCAATGGCGGGCTCGCGGCGGCGGAAGCCGCACCGTCGGACTCGGGTTCGAGTTCGGATGTGGGCGCGGGTGCGGGTTCCAGTACGGATTCAGGTGGGGACGTGGAGTAGTTCACTCAGTCGTCCTGAGTGAGGGGTCCCAGGGGTGGGGCCGGTGCGGTGCGCCGGCCCCACCCCCTTTTCTTGCGCTTTTTCTCGCGCTTTTCCGCGAAGTACGTTGTCAGAGGGGCCGCCTACTATGCGGGGGAGGCTATGGCGCCGGTGGGACAGATGTCGTAGCGGTCCTGTCAACTCTCTTGTCGGAGAGGGCGGTTCGCGTACGGACGGGATCGGTTCCGGTCAGGCTGTGACGTAATGGACGGTCACTGAGGGGTGGACGGGCCTGCCGGGTCGGGGGTCGTGGTGATTAGGCTGGGAGTGGCGCGACGCCAGAACCCGTGGACCGGGCGCCGGCGTACCGGGGGGAAAACCGGGCAGATCGGACGACCTCCAGCGTCCGACGCCGGACGACGTGGACACGATCCACGGGCCGGCTTCGGACGAGACGAATACAGACGAGAAATGGTCGCCCGGCACTGCACGAGGGTGCTCGACCACACCAGGAGGAATTGTGAACAGCGATCCGGACGGGATCCGCGGGGGCTGGGCCACACCCGGCGACAACCAGTCCGACGCGGAGTCCGCCAGCGAGATGACGGGCGAGTTCACCATCGATTACGCGACGCCGGCCTGGTACACGCAGAACGCGTCGGGAGGGTCGGGGTCGTCGGGGGACGAGACGGATGCCGAGGCGGGCGACGAGTCGGTCGATGCCGCGGATACAGGGGCGGATACGGACGCGGACGCTCCTTCGGGTGCCGGGGCGGAGGGTTCCGATACTGGTTCCACTCCGGCGGCGGCTCCTGCTCCCGCAGGTGCTGTGGCTGTGCCCCGACTGCCGGTGGGCGGCGGGTTCCAGCCTGCGGCGCCACAGGTCGGAGTTCCGGGTGGGCCCGCGAGCCCCACGGCGGTGCCCAGCTTCCCTGCGGGCGGATTCCCGACCCAGTGGACCCCTCCGGTGCCGCCGGCCCCTCCGGCTCCGCCGGCCGAGGTGGTGGAGGACGGTGATCTGGAGAGCGGCTCGACGATGCGGATCTCCCCTGCGGCCGCGCGACGCGAGTCCGTGGAGCAGGCCGCCCACGAGGCTCCCCAGGAACCGCAAGAGCCGCAGGAGCCAGTGGTCGCGGCTGAGGCCGACGACGATTCCGGTCACTCCGGCCAGTTCGCGGGGAGCGTCCCGGAGTCCGTGGACGATCTGGCCGAGCCCGTGGCGGAGGCCGAGGTCGTCGCGGACGCGGCGGAGTCCGAGGGAGAGGGCGACGAGGGTACGGGGGTGGGCGAGGTCACCGAGGAAGTGAGCGGCGCCGCTCCCCAGCCCTCGGAGGACGAGCCCCAGGATCAGGACGCCACCGAGTACGCCGTAGCGCCGCAGGCCGTCGAGCTCACGGACGCGGACACGGAGGCCCAGGACGCCGAGCCCGTCGACGCGACGTCGGTCGCCGTGGCGCCGGAGGAATCGGTGACCACGGCACGGGTGGACGCCGAGCCCGCGGAGGCCGAGCCCGAGCCCGACGATGTGGAGCCCGAGGTCGGCACCGGATCCGGGGACGCGGTGCCGGTGCCGGGCACTGTCGATGACGTACGGGACTCCGTCCCGGTCGTGCCCGCGCGGGACTCGGTGCCCAGCGCACCGTTCAACATGCCCCCGCTTCCGGAGGGCGCGCCCGGGACCGTGCCGCCCTCGTGGGCTCCCTCCCCGACATCTCAGGTCGGGTTGCCGCCGCTGCCTCCGTCATTCCAGCCGGCCGCGCCCGCTCCGGCGGGACAGTGGCCCGCGCAGCCGCACGCTCAGCCGCCGGCGCGGCCGGAAGCGGCTCCTGTTCAGCCCCAGGCCGCGTCAGCATCGGGCCAACCGCAGCCTCCGGCCGTTCCGGGCCAGCAGCCGCCCGTACCGTCGCCGCAGCCTCAGTTCCAGCCGCAGGCCCCGCAACCCGCGCCCGCCGCGTGGAACGCTCCCCCGCAGGCGGGGTACGGCTTCCCGCCTCCCCACCCGACCGCCCCTGCCACGGCCCCGGGTGAGCCACCCGTCGGCCACGGATTCCCGCCGCAGGCAACTCCGGCAGCTCCCACCGCCCCCAACGCCCAAGCGGGGTACGGCTTCCCGCCCCCGGCCCCGACCGCCCAGGGCGGCTACGGCTTTCCTCGGCCGGGCGCACCCGTCACGAACCCGGCAGGCCCCGACGCCCAGGGCGGGGACAGCTCCGCCCAGCCGGGCGCACCCGTGCCGAACCTGACAAACCCCGATGCCCAGGGCGGGCACGCATACCCCCAGCCAGGAGCCCCCGGTCCCAACCCGGCGGGCCCCCACGCTGAGGGCGGACACGGCCTCCCGACCCCGACGGCTCCCGTCCCGGTTCCGGGCGGCTACGGCTTCCCCCAGCCGGGCGCACCCGTCACGAACCCGCCGGGCCCCGACGCCCAGGGCGGGCATGTGTCCCCCCAGCCAGGAACCCCCAACCCCAACCCGGCAGGCCCCAACGCCCAGGCCGGCTACGGATTCCCGCCTCCCGGCAACCCAGCGCCGGCCCCAAGCCCCTCCGCCCCCACGTCGGATGCCTCTCGCGCCGGATACGGATTCCCGCAACCGCACCCCGGCGTACCGGCCCCCGGCCCGGAAGGCCCGGCACTCGCAGGGCCTCAGCCCCAGGGCGACTCCAACTTCCCTCAGCCGGGCGCACCCATCCCGAACCCGGCAGGCCCCAACGCCCAGGCCGGCTACGGATTCCCGCACCCCGGCAACCCAGCCCCCGCGCCCAACGCCTCCGCCGGCTACGGGTTCCCGCCCCCGGCAGCGGCGGACAGCGGCCAGGTCGAGGTGGCGCCGAGCGCCCCTGGGGCCGACCCGAACGCTTCCCCGGCGGGGTACGGCTTCCCGCCGGCCCCCGGAGCAGCGCCCACGGCAGCCCATCCCCCTCAGGGCGACTACAACTTCCCTCAGCCGGGCGCACCGGCCCCGAACCCGGCAGGACCCAACGCCCAGGCCGGATACGGATTCCCGCACCCCGGCATCCCAGCTCCAGCCCCGAGCACGCCGGACGCCTCGCCCGCCGGACACGGCAACCAAGGCCCGGCCGCCCCTCAGCCCCAGGGCGCCCCCAGTTTCCCGCAGCCTGCGGCACCCGTTCCCCCGGCTCCGGCACCCGCCGGCAACGCCGGGCCCCCCTCCCCCGCCCCGGCGTCCGAAGCCCAGGACGGGTACGGGTTCCCGCCGCCGGCCGGTTCCCTCGTGCCTCCACAGCCCGGGTACGGCTTCCCGTACCCGGGGCAGCCCGCCGCGCCCGGCGGCTATGGGTTCCCCTTCCCGCAGGCGTCCCCGCAGCAGGCGCCGCCGCAGCCTCAGGTGCCTCAGCAGCCCGAGGCGCCCCACCCGCAGGCCGGACCTCAGTCGCCCCCGCAGGTCCCGGGTGCCGTTCCCGCGTCGCCGCCGCAGCCGGCGTACCGGCAGCCCATGCCCGGCCCGGAGGGCGGCGGCGTGCCCGGGGTTCCGCAGGCCGCGCCGCAGCCGCAGCCGCCCGTGGATCCGCGTACCGGGGCCGCCTGGCCACAGGCCATCCAGCACGACCAGCGGCAGATGACCAACCCCGGTGCCGCGCCGCTCGGTTACACCGCCGCCGTCGAGCTGTCCTCCGACCGGCTGCTCAACAACAAGAAGCAGAAGGCGAAGAGCGGTCGGCCCGCGGCAGCGCCCTCCCGGTTCAAGATCGGCGGCAAGAAGGAGGAGGCCGAGCGGCAGCGCAAGCTCGAACTGATCCGTACGCCGGTGCTTTCCTGCTATCGCATCGCCGTCATCAGCCTCAAGGGCGGTGTCGGCAAGACCACCACGACCACCGCGCTCGGCTCGACCCTCGCCACCGAGCGGCAGGACAAGATCCTCGCCATCGACGCCAACCCCGACGCCGGCACACTCGGCCGTCGTGTACGGCGCGAGACCGGGGCCACCATCCGTGACCTCGTCCAGGCGATCCCGTACCTCAACTCGTACATGGACATCCGGCGGTTCACGTCCCAGGCGCCGTCCGGTCTGGAGATCATCGCCAACGATGTCGACCCCGCCGTCTCCACCGCCTTCAACGACGAGGACTACCGGCGCGCGATCGACGTACTGGGCAAGCAGTACCCGGTCATCCTGACCGACTCCGGTACCGGTCTGCTCTACAGCGCCATGCGTGGCGTACTCGACCTCGCCGATCAGCTGATCATCATCTCGACGCCGTCCGTCGACGGTGCCAGCAGCGCCAGTACGACGCTGGACTGGCTGTCCGCGCACGGGTACGCGGATCTGGTCTCGCGGTCCCTCACCGTCATCTCGGGAGTGCGCGAGACCGGCAAGATGATCAAGGTGGATGACATCGTCTCCCACTTCGAGACGCGCTGCCGGGGCGTCATCACCGTGCCCTTCGACGAGCATCTCGCGGCCGGTGCCGAGGTCGACCTCGACATGATGCGGCCCAAGGTGCGCGAGGCCTACTTCAACCTCGCGGCCATGGTCGCCGAGGACTTCGTACGGCACCAGCAGATGCACGGGCTGTGGACGTCGGACGGCAACCCGCCCCCGGTAGCGGCCCCGCCGATGCCGGGACACCAGCAGCCGTACCCGGCGGCCCCGCCGGCTCCGGGGCAGGGCCAGCAGTACCCGCCGCCGCCCGGCCCTGCGGGGCAGTACCCGCCGCCGCCCCAACCCGGCCACCCGTACCCGCAGCAGCAGCCGCAACAGCCGCCGTACGGCTATCCGCCACAGCCGGGGCAGCCCTACCAGCCGCCTCAGCAACCGGGTCACCCGCAGCAGTAGGCGATGAGCAGAGAAGGCGGCCGGTGCCCGAGGGCACCGGCCGCCTTCTCTTGTACCTGGGTAGCTGCGTAGTCGGGTAGTCGGGTAGCTGTGTACCTACTACCGGCTCGGCGCTATCCCTCCGCCGCGATCAGCTCGCGGCACTTCTTCACGTCCTCGGACATCTGGACGAGGAGTGCGTCCAGCGAGTCGAACTTGGCCTGGCCGCGCACGAACGCCAGGAAGTCGACGGCGACGTGCATGCCGTACAGATCAAGGCCCACACGGTCGATGGCGTATGCCTCCACCGTCCGTTCCGTGCCGTCGAACTGCGGGTTCGTGCCGACGGAGATCGCCGCCGGCATCCTCTCGCCATCCGCGTGCAGCCAGCCCGCGTAGACACCGTCGGCCGGGATCGCGGTGTGGGGCAGCGTCTCGACGTTGGCGGTGGGGAAGCCCAGTTCACGCCCTCGCTGTGCGCCTCGGACCACCACGCCCTCCACGCGGTGCGGGCGGCCGAGGATCTCGCCGGCTCCCTCCACGTCACCCTCGCCGACCAGGCGACGCGTCAGCGTGGACGAGAACGGCTCGCCGCCGCCCGCCTCACCCGACACGTACAGGTCGACGACCTCGACCTCGAAGTCGTAGGTGCGGCCGAGTTCGGTCAGGAACTCCACGTTGCCGGCCGCCTTGTGGCCGAATCGGAAGTTCGGACCCTCGACGACCGCCCGGGCGTGCAGCTTGTCGACCAGGACCTTGACCACGAAGTCGGCCGGGGAGAGCTTCGAGAACTCCTTGGTGAAGGGGAGGACGAGGACGGCGTCGACACCCAGATCGGCCATCAGTTCGGCGCGGCGGTGGTGCGGGGCCAGCAACGGCGGGTGGCTCCCCGGCCGCAGGACCTCGCTGGGATGCGGGTCGAATGTGACGGCGACCGTGGGAACGCCCAGCTCACGGGCGCGCGCCACGGCGTGCCTGACGATCAGCTGGTGTCCGCGGTGGACTCCGTCGTAGGAGCCGATCGTGACGACGCTGCGTCCCCAGTCCTCGGGGATGTCCTCCAAGCCACGCCAGCGCTGCACTGTGACCGCTCCTCGTCGAACCCGTGTCCGTGTCTGCCTCTTACGCAGGCCTTCTTACGCAGGTCTAAGGGTGCCATGCCGAACGCGCCCCGCTCGCATCGGCATGGAGGCTGTGACGGGGCGCACGTGACCGATTGTCGACTGTCGCAGCGGATGTCACCGGAGATGCCTCATCCGACGACGTCTACGCGGGGACCCGTACGCCCGCCAGGTTCTCGATCATGCGGCGGGTGCTGGGGCCGACCACGGTCGCCCACTCCCCGGGAGTGTCGGCCAGCCAGCCCGCCAGCGACACCGCGAATCCCGGCACCCGCCTGCCCAGTTCGACCAGGACGCAGTCGAAACGCGTCGCGCCTTCCGGAGTACGCACCAGAAGCAGCCCGCAGCGGTGTACCAGGCCCCGGGTGCGCAGCTCTCCGTGGCGGGCCGCGTCCTTCGCGGTGGCCCGGAGCACGGCGTCGAGGACGGTGGGGTCGTGCTCCCGGGACAGAAGGGCTTCGAGGAGTTCATGGCGGAACGGGCGGGAGACGGGGGCCCCGGGCGCGGCCAGCACGGTCGCGAGGGCCGCGCGTACCGGTGCCGGGCCGTCGTCGAGGAGGCCGGTGACCAGCGGGAGGAGTACGGGCCGGACGGTGGGACCGTGGTCCAGGCGCCGGTCCACGTACGCGGCCATGTGCCCGGCGGTCCCCGGGTGCCGCTCCACCACCTCCCGTACGAGGGCGGCGACCCGGCGGGCCGAGGCCGGGGCCGTGACGTCGGCGAGGGTGCGCAGGGTGTCGCCCGCCTCCGGGCCGAGCAGCCTGGCCCGGAACGCGTCGAGGACCGGCTCCGGGTGGGTCGCGAGCGCGACGACCAGGGCGCCCGGCGGGAGGTGCGAGTCGCCGGCTGTGAAGTGCCGCAGTGCCTGCGGGAGATGACGGGTGCGGGTGACCGGGTCTCGGACGAGGAGTGCGAGCGCTCCGCCGTGCAGGGTGCGGTCGGCGGGGCGGGCGAGCAGGGCGAGGGCCGCTGAGCGCAGCAGGTCGCGATCGGCCTCGTTGCGCACATGAGGTGCGACCCGCGGGCCGTACGCCACCGCCGCGACCCGCCGGGCCGGCCGCTCGTCGTGCGCCCACCGGGCCACGGCCAGGCAGACGGCGGACGGCTCCTCCTCGGCGAGCACGGCGAGGAGTTCGTCCCCGCGCCGGTGAGCGCTGTCGACGAGCACTTCGATCAGGCCGTCCAGGGCCCGGTGGCGATGGGTGTGGAGCAGTGCCTGAGCGGCGGTGGCCACGGTCGCGTCCGGCGTCGCGGGCAGCGGACTGTCGTCGTCGAACCAGCGGGCGAGGAGCGGTTGCACGGCGACGGGGTCGGTGGCGAGCAGTCGGGCGACGGCGTCCAGGTAGCGGGGCTGGTCGGACCGGCCCGGAGGTTCGTCACCGACGACGAGCCTGCGGAGCAGGTCGAAGCGGGCGACGTCGGGAAGGTGGAGCGCGGTCCAGAAGGAGGGCCCCAACTCTGGCGGCACCGCCCGATTCTGCCGGCGGAGGGCCACGACGTGGTCGGCGAGGAGGCGCAGGGCGTGCGTGTACGGGGTCGCGTCGGGGACGTGTCGGAGTACGTCGGTGAGGAGGTGGGTCGCCCACCAGGTGGAGGCCGACGGGCGGGGGTCGGACCCGGACCCGGGGCCCAGCGCCTGCACCAACTCCCTGAGACGGGAAGCCAGTTCGGGAGTGCCGTGCTGGCGGGCGAGGAGCAGCAGCGACTGGACCACCGGTCCGATGCGGTGGTGCGGCACGGGGACGGGTGCCGTGTCCCCGGCGTTCTCCGGTCGGCGCCGGTGGACCAGGGCGTGCAGCGCCTCGTCCACGTCCAGGTGCGCGCCCTGGATCCAGTCGGCGAGTTCCTCGTGGGCGAAGCGGTAACCGGTGCCGGCGGGGACGAGGAGACCTTCGGTGAGGACGGCGGAGGCCCAGCCCGTGCCGCCGCCCAGCCGGGCCGGTGCGGGGCCCCAGGGGAACACGGACTCGAAGGACTCCCGGTCCAGCTCGCCCTGTCCGGGGCCCAGACTGCGGCGGGCGGCCTCGTGGACCTGGCCCGAGACCTTGGCGGCGAGGCGGCGCACGGGGGTGCCGCGCAGGCCGTTCTCGGCGGCGAGGCGGACGGCGATGCGGAGGCACATCAGGTCGAGGTAGGCGGTGAAGACGTCGTGGCGGTCGAGGCGGGGGGTGGGGGTGCCGGGGTCCTCGGGGAGGGCCGGGAGTGCGGCGCGGACCTCGGAGAGCAGGCGGAGGGTGAGGGGGTGGCAGGCGTCCTGGGGGGTGAGGGCGGTCGCCGGGACGGCATAACGGGCCTGGGCCTGGTGGGCCTCGGTTTCGGTGAGGTCGGTGAGGAGGAGGTGGTGGTGGTGCGGGGGGTGGGGTGGGCGTTGGGGGTTTTCGCCGCCGCTCCTGCCCGTGCCGTCCCCGGGGGCCGCACCCCCTGTCTGCTCCCAGTACTCGGGGCGGCAGGCCATCACCAGGCGGGCGTTCGTCTCCTGGAGCCACTTCTCCGTCGCCCTTGTCCATTCGGGGGCTCGGTGGGCCAGGACTGGGGGCATCTCCTCGGGTCCGTCGAGGAGGAGCAGAAGGGGGCGGCCCGACGTGTGGGCGAGGCGGGCCAGGCGTTCCGGGGTGATGTCGCCCAGGTATCCGTCGCGCCCGCCCGACGCGGCGACGATCCGGCCCGCCCGGTCCAGCGCGCGGCGGGCCGCGTCCGCCACCGAGGTGTCCTCGTCACGCAGGTCGGCGCCGCGCAGCCACAGGGTGGGGGCCGGGTCCGGGTCCCGGTGGCGGCGGGCAGCAAGGGCCGCGAGTTCCGTCGTACGGCCGCTGCCCGGGGCCCCGACCAGGCCGAGGACCACGGCCGTGCTCTCACGCGCGGCGGTGAAGGCCTTCAACTCCCTTGTCAGTTCCGCCCGTTCGACCGGTTCGACCACATCCGCGTCCACGCCGCCCGTGGCACGGCCCACGAAACCCGCCAGTGCGCCCGGCGGTCCGTCCGAGCCCACGGAGGTGGCCGTCAGTTCCAGGACGCCCGCGAGATTGAGGTCGGCGCCGTAGGCGGGCACCGTCGCCGCGTTGCGGGCCAGGAGTTCGGTGAGCGGGCCCTGGCTGTCCGCGAGCCGGCCACGCAAGGGGAGTGCGAAGCCGGCGGCGCGGTGTCCGACCGGCTCTCCCGGCCCGTCCGTGGACTGCGGGAGCAGGGCGGTGCCCAGGACGCCCAGCACCGCCCCTGTCGTACGGTCGAGCACCGGCCCTCCGGCCGCGCCGCCGCCCAGCCGCAGCGCGTCGCTGCCCGCCGTGCCGATCGCCAGCTCAAGGGCATCGGGGAGAAGATGAAAGCGGTCCGTGGCCGTGTACGTGACGTCGGTCGTGCCGAGCACCCGCGCCTCACGCCAGCCGCCCGCCGCGATCCGTACGTATGTGCCTGTCGCGACGCGGATCCGGGCGGAGACGGGGACCGGGCCCACGCCAAGGCCTTGGGTGTGCACAAGGGCCAGGCCGAGGTGCGGAAGAGGGGTCACGGCATCCGCCGCCGACACCACGCAGGTACGGTCCGCGGCGCCGTGCACGACCAGCCGGGCCAGGCCGTCGACCGCCTCGTGGCTGGTGACCAGCGTGCCGTGGTGGTCCGCGACGAAACCCATGCCCCGCGGGCGTCCGGCCAGATCGCACACGCGCACGAGCCACTCGTCGGCAGCTTCGGCAGCGGTCTCGCCGTCCCGCGCTTCTCGCGCACCGGCCGACGGCCGACGGCCGCCCCCGGCGCGCGGGCCCCGTCCCGCCATCGTCGTCCTCCCCGTCATACACGCGAGCCTGTGTACGCACGCGTCTACTACGACGGTAGGCACCCGATGATCAGCGGGACAGGGCGTGCGGCGAACGCGCCCCCTTCCGCCCCCTCGGTTCACTCCGAGCGCCTGCCCGGACGGGTGAATGCATCGCGAGAGATGGATACACCTTGGATGGGGGAACCGAGGGGGGAACCGTGGAGCGGCGGGAACGTGTCCCCGTGATCGCCGCTCCACGGCTCGGTACCGCACCCAGGCCCTCATCCCGGCGAGCGCGCGAGTCCAGCGGTCTCGGCTCGGCCGGGGGCTCAGACGAAGACCGCGAGGCTCTTCGCCTTGCCCTTCTCCTCCTCCACCAGGGCGAGGAACTGCCCGGCGGGGTCGAAGACGGCCACGGCGCCGACGCCCGTGTACTCCTCGGGCATCTCCAGCCGTACGCCGTTCGTCAGCAGGCGCGCCCGCCGCTCGTCCACGTCCCAGCGCGGGAACGCGGCGGTGGCCGCCTCGGCGATCGGCATCACCGTCAGCTCCTGCTGCAACTGGTCCAGCGTCCGGGCCGCGTCCAGCTTGTACGGGCCGACCCGTGTCCGGCGCAGCGCGGTGAGGTGACCGCCCACCCCGAGGTCGGCGCCCAGGTCCCGCGCCAGCGCGCGGATGTACGTACCGGAGGAGCACACCACCGACACGACCAGGTCGACCACGGGGGTGCCGTCGGCCGCGACCGCCTCCCGGACGTCGTACACCGCGAAGGAGGAGACGGTGACCGGGCGGGCCGGGATCTCGAAGTCCTCGCCCTCACGGGCCCGTTTGTAGGAGCGCACGCCGTCGATCTTGATGGCGCTGACCTTCGACGGCACCTGCATGATGCGGCCGGTCAGCTTGGCGACACCGGCGTCGACGGCCTCGCGGGTGACCGCGGAGGCGTCGGTGGAGGAGATGATCTCCCCCTCGGCGTCGTCCGTGAGCGTGTTCTGTCCCAGGCGGACAGTGCCCACGTATTCCTTCTCCGTCAGCGCGAGGTGGCCGAGGAGCTTGGTCGCCCGTTCCACCCCGAGGACGAGTACGCCCGTGGCCATGGGGTCGAGGGTGCCGGCGTGTCCGACGCGGCGGGTCCTGGCGATCCCGCGCATCTTGGCGACCACGTCGTGCGAAGTGAAGCCCGACGGCTTGTCGACAATGACAAGCCCGTCGGGCGTCCTGGTGTTCTTCTGCGTCATTCGGCGGTGTCGTCCTCGTCGTCAGGCTTCTTGTACGGGTCCGCGTCACCGGCGAACGCGGCGCCCGCGGACGCCTGGCGCACCTGCGCGTCGGAGGCACGCGCCTTGTCGAGGAGGTCCTCGATCTTCTTGGACGTGTCCGGGAGCGCGTCCGCGACGAAGGTCAGGGTAGGCGTGAACTTCACGCCCGCGGCCTGGCCGACCGCGGAGCGCAGCACACCCTTGGCGCTCTCCAGGCCGGCTGCTGCCGCCGCCCGTTCCTCCTCGCCCCCGTACACCGTGTAGAAGACGGTCGCCTCCCGGAGGTCCCCGGTGACCCGGGTGTCCGTGATGGTGACCTGGGAGCCGAGCCGCGGGTCCTTGATCCCGCGCAGCAGCTTCTTGGCCACCACCTCTCGGATGAGGTCAGCCAACCTCTTCGCCCGCGCGTTGTCGGCCACTGGTCCGTCTCCCGTTCTTTTTGTTCTGCGTTCTTGCAGGTCGTTCATCGTCGGCTAGTCGTCGCCGTGGAGGCGCCGCCGAACGGACAGCAGTTCCACTTCGGGGCGACCGGCGACCAGTCGCTCGCACTGGTCCAGCACATCAGTGATGTGCTGGACGTCCCCGGCCACCACCGCCAGGCCGATGCCGGCTCTGCGATGCAGGTCCAGGTGTTCGACCTCGGCCGCGCTCACCGTGTACTTGCGCTGGAGCTCGGCGACGATCGGCCGGACGACGGAACGCTTCTCCTTCAGCGAGCGTACGTCGCCGAGCAGGAGGTCGAAGGACAGAGTCCCCACGTACATGTGTGTATCCGGATGACCCGCCGGTGCGGGATCGATGGCCCCGCCGGCGGTGTGGGCAGGGACATCAAGAACGGTACAGCGTGGAGGCCGGTGACTCGACGGGATTGTTCTCGCCCCCGCCGCCCCTACCCGTCCCATCCTCGGGGGCGCAGCCCCCGGCAGACGACCAGCTGGCCGACGGGAACTTTCCCCGCCGGCCAGCTCAGACACGCACCGACTGCTCAGCCGCGCGGCTTCTCCCGCATCTCGTACGTCGCGATGACGTCGTCGACCTTGATGTCGTTGAAGTTTCCGAGGTTGATACCACCCTCGAAGCCTTCGCGGATCTCGGTGACGTCGTCCTTGAAGCGACGCAGACCGGAGATGGTGAGGCTCTCCGCGATGACCTTGCCATCGCGCAGCAACCGCGCCTTGGTGTTGCGCTTGACCTCGCCGGAGCGGACCAGCACACCGGCGATGTTGCCCAGCTTGGACGAGCGGAAGACCTCGCGGATCTCCGCCGTACCGAGCTCGACCTCTTCGTACTCCGGCTTGAGCATGCCCTTGAGGGCCGCTTCGATCTCCTCGATGGCCTGGTAGATCACCGAGTAGTACCGGACGTCGACGCCTTCGCGCTCCGCCATCTGCGCCGCGCGGCCCGCAGCGCGGACGTTGAAGCCGATGACGATGGCGTCGGAGCCGGTCGCCAGGTCGATGTCCGACTCGGTGACCGCACCCACACCGCGGTGCAGGACGCGGATGTCGACCTCTTCGCCGACGTCGAGCTGGAGCAGCGAGGACTCGAGAGCCTCCACCGAACCGGACGCGTCGCCCTTGATGATGAGGTTGAGTTCCTGCACCAGACCGGCCTTGAGGGCCTCGTCCAGGTTCTCCAGGGAGAACCGGACACCCCGGCGGGCGAAGTTGGCGTTGCGCTCGCGCGCCGCCCGCTTCTCGGCGATCTGACGCGCCGTACGGTCCTCGTCGACGACCAGGAAGTTGTCGCCGGCGCCCGGGACGTTGGTGAGACCGAGGACGAGGACCGGGGTCGAGGGACCCGCCTCTTCCACGTTGTCGCCCTTGTCGTCGAGCATCGCGCGGACACGGCCGTACGCGTCGCCGACCACCATGGTGTCGCCGACCCGCAGGGTGCCTCGCTGGACCAGAACGGTCGCGACGGCGCCGCGGCCCTTGTCCAGGTGGGACTCGATCGCAATACCCTGCGCGTCCTGCTCCGGGTTGGCCCGCAGGTCGAGCGAGGCGTCCGCGGTGAGGACCACGGCCTCCAGCAGGCTCTCGATGTTGAGGCCCTGCTTGGCGGAGATGTCGACGAACATCGTGTCGCCGCCGTACTCCTCGGCCACCAGACCGAACTCGGTGAGCTGACCGCGCACCTTGGTCGGGTCGGCGCCCTCGACGTCGATCTTGTTGACCGCGACCACGATCGGCACACCGGCCGCCTTGGCGTGGTTCAACGCCTCGATCGTCTGGGGCATCACACCGTCGTTGGCCGCCACCACGAGGATCGCGATGTCGGTCGACTTGGCACCACGGGCACGCATGGCGGTGAACGCCTCGTGACCCGGGGTGTCGATGAAGGTGATGCGACGCTCTTCTTCGTTGACGACGGTCGCGACCTGGTAGGCACCGATGTGCTGGGTGATGCCACCGGCCTCGCCCGCGACGACGTTCGTCTTGCGGATGGTGTCGAGGAGGCGGGTCTTACCGTGGTCGACGTGACCCATGACGGTCACGACCGGCGGACGCGCGACGAGGAACTCCTCGCCACCCTCGTCCTCACCGAACTCGATGTCGAAGGACTCGAGCAGCTCGCGGTCCTCCTCCTCGGGGCTGACGATCTCGAGGACGAAGTTCATCTCGTCCGCGAGGAGCCGCAGCGTCTCGTCGGAGACGGACTGCGTGGCGGTGACCATCTCGCCGAGGTTCATCATCACGCCGACGAGCGACGCCGGGTTGGCACCGATCTTCTCGGCGAAGTCGGTCAGGGAAGCACCACGCGACAGGCGGACGGACTGTCCGTTGCCGCGAGGGAGCATGACGCCGCCGACCGACGGGGCCTGCATGGCCTCGTACTCCTGGCGCCTCTGCCGCTTCGACTTGCGACCACGACGCGCGGGACCACCGGGACGGCCGAAGGCGCCCTGCGTGCCACCACGGCCACCCGGACCACCGGGACGACCGCCGAAGCCGGGACGGCCACCGCCGCCACCACCGGGACCGCCCGGACGGCCGGCGAAACCGCCGCCACCGCCACCGGGACCACCGGGACGGCCGGCGAAACCGCCGCCGCCACCACCGGGACCGGCCGGACGGCCGGCGAAGCCGCCGCCACCACCGGGACGACCGCCACCGGCACCGGGACCGCCGGGACGACCGCCGCCGCCACCGGGACCGCGGCCACCGGGGCCACCACCGGGACGGGGGCTGCCCGCAGCGGGACGCTGCGGCATCATGCCGGGGTTGGGACGGTTACCTGCGGGGCCGCCGCCGGGACGCGGAGCGCCACCGGGACCACCCTGCGGACGGGGCATGCCGCCCGGGGACGGACGGCCGCCGCCCGCGCCCTGCGGACGCGGAGCACCCTGACCGCCACCGGCGCCCTGCGGACGCGGAGCGCCGCCGGGGGCACCAGGACCGCCCTGGCCACCGGGGCGCGGGGCGCCCTGCGGACGGGGCGACTGGGGACGCGCCATGCCGGTGGAACCACCGGACGTGAAGGGGTTGTTGCCCGGACGGGGACCGGCCGGACGGGCACCGCCGGGACGCGGAGCGCCCTGGCCGGCCGGACGCGGGGCGCCCGGACGCTCGCTACGGCCCTGACCACGGTCCTGACCGCGGTCCTGACCCTGGCCACGGTCCTGACCGGGACCGGCCGGACGGGCACCACTGGGACGCGGGGCACCGGGACGGGCACCGCTGGGACGCGGGGCCTGCGCGGCGGCCGGAGCGGCCGGGGCCGACGGCGGAGCGGTGAACTCCGGCGTGGTCGGCGCCGGGGTGACCGGCTTCGGCGCGGGCTTGGGACCCGGCGTCGGACGTGAGCCCTGGGGGGCCGGCGTGACCGGAGTGACCGGCGCGCTCGGCGCGGCGGGCGCCGCGGGGGCCTCGGCCACAGCGGGCTTGGGAGCCGGCGGCCGCGGGGCAGCCGGACGGGCCGACTGCGCCGGGGAGGGCGCGCCGGGCTTGGGGGCCGCCTTGCGCGGGGCGCCGGGCTTGGCGCTGCTCCCGCCCTGGAAGGCGTCTGTCAACTTGCGTACTACCGGCGCCTCGATCGTCGAGGACGCCGATCGGACGAATTCACCGAGTTCCTGGAGCTTGGCCATGACAGCCTTGCTCTCCACCCCGAACTCCTTGGCGAGTTCGTATACCCGGACCTTAGCCACTTCGCTCCTTTTAGGTCCGGGTTGCGGCCGGACCGTCGCTACTTCATGGGCGTACTCATCGCGTGCTCATCGAGTGCTCATCGCAATCTCGACCTACTTCCAACTCGCGGGGGTACCAGAGCCGCACGGGGTTCCGCGCGACGCGTCCTACGGTGTTGCCTCTTCGACGTACCGGCGCAACGCCACCACGTCGAGAGTTCCCGGGGCACGCAGTGCCCGTGGGAACGCCCGGCGGCGGACCGCCAGGTCGAGGCAGATCAGGGCGGGGTGCACGTACGCACCCCGGCCGGGCAGCGTACCGCGATGATCGGGGACGCATTCACCCTCGACCGCCACGATGCGCAGCAGATCCTTCTTGGCCGCTCGCTCCCGACACCCCACACAGGTGCGTTCAGGGCATACGCGGGCACGCGTCCGGCCAGACACTCCTAAGTCTACCTCCCCGAAACGACCTCACCCCTTTGGGGCAACAATCGAACGGTTGTTGTCGTGATCTCAGCCACCTGCGGCTTGGATCTATTCCCCTAGCGGTCGCGGGGCTGCTCAGCGGGCCGCTCGGACGGCTGCTCGATGTCCGGGCGGATGTCGATCCGCCAGCCGGTCAGCCGGGCCGCGAGCCGGGCGTTCTGGCCTTCCTTGCCGATCGCCAGCGACAGCTGGTAGTCGGGGACAGTCACGCGCGCGGAACGGGCGGCGAGGTCGACGACCTCGACCTTGTTGACCCGAGCGGGGGACAGCGCGTTCGCCACCATGTCGGCCGGGTCGTCCGACCAGTCGACGATGTCGATCTTCTCGCCGTTCAGCTCGGCCATGACGCTGCGCACCCGGGCGCCCATGGGACCGATGCAGGCTCCCTTGGCGTTCAGTCCGCTGCGCGTGGACCGGACGGCGATCTTCGTACGGTGACCGGCCTCGCGCGCGATGGCGGTGATCTCCACCGAACCGTCGGCGATCTCCGGGACCTCCAGCGCGAAGAGCTTCTTCACCAGGTTGGGGTGCGTGCGCGAGAGGGTGACGGACGGACCGCGCACGCCCTTCGCCACTCGCACGACGTACGACCGCAGCCGCAGCCCGTGCTGGTAGTCCTCCCCGGGAACCTGTTCCTGCACCGGCAGGATGGCCTCCAGCTTGCCGATGTCCACCAGCACGTTCTTCGGGTCGCGGCCCTGCTGGACGACACCGGTGACGATGTCGCCCTCACGGCCCGCGTACTCGCCGAGCGTCGCGTCGTCCTCGGCGTCCCGCAGGCGCTGCAGGATGACCTGCTTGGCGGTGGTGGCGGCGATCCGGCCGAAGTCCGACGGAGTGTCGTCGAACTCGCGTGCCTCCTGCCCCTCCTCCAGCTCCTGGGGGTCCTCCTTCGCCCACACGGTCACATGACCGGTCTCCCGGTCGAGCTTCACGCGCGCGTGGCGGCGGCTTCCGTCGGTGCGGTGGTAGGCGATGAGGAGGGCCGACTCGATCGCCTCGACCAGCAGGTCGAAGGAGATCTCCTTCTCCCGCACCAAGCCCCGCAGGGCACTCATGTCGATGTCCACGGCTACGCCTCCTCTTCTTCCGTCATGTCCTGCTCGTCCTGCATATCGTTCTTGCCGCTCTTGTCCTTGCGGTTGAACTCGACCTGGACGCGGGCCTTGTCGATGTCACCGAAGGCGAGCCTGCGGGCGGTGGCCTTTCGGCCCTTCACGCCCGGCACTTCGAGGTCCATGCCCTCGTCGTCCACGGTCAGGATCCTGGCGACCAGTTCCCCGCCCTCGGTGAGCTGGAAGCGCACCAGGCGTTCGACGGCACGTACGTAGTGCCGGTGTTCGGTGAGCTCGCGCTCGGCGCCGGGGGTACCGACCTCCAGGGTGTACTCCCCCGCACCCATCGCGTCGGTCTCGTCGAGCTTCGCCGAGAGCGCGCGGCTCACATCGGCGATCGCGTCCAGATCGGCGCCGTCGTCGGAATCGACGACGACCCGCAGCACTCTCTTGCGCCCGATTGACTCCACTGCGATCTCTTCGAGATCGAGACCCTGCGAGCTGACGAGCGGCTCCAGGAGCTCTCGAAGCCTCTCGCTCTGGGTGGTGCTCATCCGGGTGACTCCTCGGCCGCGTGTGCTGTTGTGGGTAGGTCGCGTGTCAGGTCAAAGGGTATCCGGTCCCAGGGGGTGTTGCCGTCCACCGGGACGCCGTCCGTCGCCCGGCTGCGCCGGTGGCGGCTGCCGGGCCGGGGCGCGGGTACGGTGATCACGGGCGCGCTGCCCTCCGTGACATTCCGCGGTCTCCCGTTCGTACGAGCCCTCCGAGGACGTCTGCCGTGCCGTTCCCCCCACTGTCGCGCACCCCGCTGGGAACCTCTCCGGGTCCGCGCCGAAGGACCCTGCTCGCCTCGGCCGCGGGCGCCGCCCTCCTCGTGGGCTGTACCGCCGAGCCCGACTCGACGGTCACGAGCGCCGGCAGTCCGTCGGTCGCCGAGCGCACGCGCGCGCGTGCCGCCCGCGACAGCACGGACCTCGTACAGCAGTACGACGCTGCGATCGCCGCGTTCCCGGTGCTGGCGGAGCGGCTGGCGGAGCTGCGGGCGGAGGCCGAACGGCACGCGAAGGCGTTCGGGGGCGGCGAACCGACCCCCACGCCCACGCCGACCCCTGCACCCACATCGACGCCCACATCGACATCGACGTCCGCGTCACCTTCGGCTCCCACGGGGCCGGCCGACGAGCAGGACGCCCTCGCCGGACTCGTCGCCGCCGAACGGACCCTCGTGGACCGGCGTACGAAGGCGCTGCTCGACGTGCCGGGTGAGCTGGCGCGGGTGCTGGCCTCGGTCGCGGCGGCCGGGGCCGCGCATGTGTATCTGCTGACGGAGGGCATGAAGTGAGCGGGGCGACTCCGATGAAGACGGAGAAGGCGGAGAAGGCCGACAAGGACTCCGCGGAGGTGACCGCGCTCCAG
The DNA here is from genome assembly GCF_033795085.1 of Streptomyces sp. AK08-02. Classification (NCBI taxonomy): domain Bacteria; kingdom Bacillati; phylum Actinomycetota; class Actinomycetes; order Kitasatosporales; family Streptomycetaceae; genus Streptomyces; species Streptomyces sp. AK08-02. The sequence goes on along the minus strand of NZ_JARAZV010000012.1, from coordinate 338,457 downwards.
GCCGCCCTGGCCGCCGAGCACGCGGCGGTGTACGGGTACGGGGTGGTCGGCGGGCTGATCGGCGAGGCCCGCCGGACCGAGGCGAGGGCCGCGTACGACGCCCATCGGGCCCGGCGCGACGCGCTGGCGCGCATGGTGCGGGCTCTCGGGAGCAAGCCGGTGGCGGCGGCGGCCGGGTACGCCCTGCCGTTCCCCGTGCCGGACTCGGACGCCGCCGTCCGTCTCGCGGCGGAGCTGGAGGAGCGGGTCGCCGGGGTGTACTCCGACCTCGTCCGGGCGGCCGAGGGCGAGCGGCGCCGCACGGGGGCCGACGCGTTGCGGGAGGCCGCGGTGCGGGCGGTGCGCTGGCGGGGCGGGAGCGTACCCTTCCCAGGGCTCGCCGAGCGGGCCGGCTCCGCGTCGGCACCGGCCACGGCGCCGGTGACACCCTCGGCGTAGCCCGAACCGCATACCGCGTACCGCGCACCGGAAGGAACGACTCGCGCATGGCTTTCGAACCGCCGCCCCGTCTGGTGAGGGCGCTCGGCGAGACGGTACCGGACGGTGACGACTGGCTGGCGCGGCTGCCCGCGGCTGCTCAACAGGCCCTGGATCTACGCGTGTTGACCATGGAACGGGTGCAGGTTCCAGGCGGTCGGAGCAGTCTGGTGGTGCTGGTGCGGCGGGCTGACGATATGCCCGCCGTCCTGAAGCTCGCACCGCGCCGGGCCCGGCCGGAGAGCGAGCGGGCGGCGCTGGCCCATTGGGGCGGGGCGGGCGCGGTGCAGTTGCTGGAGCCGTCCGCCGACGCCGTTGGCTCCACCGGTGAGGGTGTGCTGTTGCTGGAGCGGCTGCATCCGGACGTGTCGGTGCGGTCGCTGCCCGAGGCGAAGGCCCTGCTGGAGGCGGCGGGGACGCTGCGGCGGCTGTGGGTCGAGCCGCCCGCCGGGTCGGACGCGACGTTCGAGACGGTGGCCACGCGGACCGGTCGCCAGGCGGAGGCGATGGCGGCGAGCGCCGGCGCGGACGCGCAGGTGGCGCCACTGGTCGAGACGGCTCTCGCCGCACGTACGGAGTTGCTGGTCGCGCCGCCGGAGGCGCGCTTGCTGCACGGGACGTTCCGGCAGAGCAAGGTGCTGGCCGCGGAGCGGGCGCCATGGCTGGCGGTGGGGCCGGATCCGGTGGTCGGTGAGTGCGCGTTCGATTTGGCGCGGCTGGTCCGGGACCGGGTGGAGGATCTCATCGCGTCCCCCTCGGGAGCGGCGATCACTCGGCGTCGGGTGAAGCGGCTCGCCGAGTCGTTGGATGTGGATCAGGAGCGGTTGCGGGGGTGGACGTTGTTCAGGGCGGTGGAGTCCGGTGTGCGGGCTCTGCGTGTGGGGCGGCCCAAGGATGCGGAGTTGCTGTTGGAGTTTGCCGGGTGGCTTTGAGGTACTCGGTCTCGTTGTCGGGCGTGGGTTCGTCGTGGCTTGTCGCGCGGTTCCCCGCGCCCCTGGGTGGATCACCCAACCGCGAGTTTGAGGGCCAGGACAGGGCAGTCGGTCGCCGCCCTGCGGGCTCGTTTCACTGTGCGGGCGGGGATCGGGGTGCCGCTTACGAGTGGGTAGCCCCATTCGTCCAACGTGATGTGTTCCGGGAGGAGTTCCGCGCACAGGCCGTGGCCCTTGCAGGACGTCCAGTCGATGTCGATCGTCGTCGTTTCCTGGCTCTGGGGCATGTCAGCTCCTCTCGTTGGGGACGGGCAGCAGCGGGGTCGCGTCCGTCGCCGTGCAGTGGCCGGTCGCGTGGGCGTCGAGTTCGGTGGCGAAGGTGGTCAGGGCCGAGCGGACCAGGCGGACCGTGCCGTCGGGGTGGTGGCAGGCGCCGCGCCCCTCGACGAGGCCGGCCCAGCGGGCGATGTCGGCGCGAACCGTGCCCTGGGGGCCGGGGGCGGCCAGGGTCTGGAAGGCGGTGGCGATCCGGGGCAGGCCGTTGAGGCAGGGGCCGCACTGGCCTGCCGACTCCAGGGCCAGGTACCTGAGGACGCGGGCGGTTTCGGCGAGGCCGCAGTGGTCGGCGGGCAGGGCGGCGAGCACACCTGCCCCCAAGTGGATGGTGTTGAGCGGGAGTTGGGCCGCCTCGGCAGCCGGGATCCAGCTGCCGTGGTAGCCGCCGACGAGGACCGCTCCGGTGGGACCCAGGGGCAGCAGTCTGCCGATCGGCATCCCGAACGGGGCCTCGACGACCCGTACTTCACGCCCGGGCACATGCACCGTGCACAACGCGCTACCGGGTTCCGACGGCGTCCCGGCGGCCCGGAACCAGTCGGCGCCGTAGCGGGCGATCAGCGCGAGGTGGGCCAGGGTCTCGACGTTCTGGACGAGGGTCGGGGCCCGGTGCACTCCGCGCTCCCGCACCGGTGGGCGCTGGTATCGCGGGAGGGCGGTGCCACCGGAGACGTACGAGGCGAGGGCGGAGGACTGGCCGGACAGGAACCGCCTGGGGACGCGGACGACCTGAACGGACAGCGGGTCGTGGCGGCGCTCGGCAAGGGCCGCCTCCAGGTGGCTCGCGCCCGCCTCCACCGCGAGGTACGCCTCGCCGGCGCCGACCGCCGCCGCCGCCAACTGCAGCCCGTCCAGGACGAGATGGGGCGAGAGGCGCAGCAGCGTCTTGTCCTTGTGGCTCGCGGGCTCCCCCTCGGCACCGTTGGCGACGACCACCGGGACTCGGCCGGTCCGGCGTCCGGCGTCGGCCACGGAGACGAGTTTGCGGTAGGTGGCGAAGGCGGCGCCGCCCCGGCCCGTGAGTCCCGACTCGCCGACTGCCCGCAGGAGTTGGGCCGGATCGCCGTAGGAGACGGGACCGTACCGCTGCTCGTGCGTGGTGAGGTCGGCCGGGGCGCCGCCAGGGGCCAGGAGGCGGGGTGGCATGAGGATGTCGGCGTACGTGGTGGTCATGAGCGGGCCCCTTCGAGCGGGCGTTCCGGTGTGTGGAGCAGGGCGGCCGGGGTCCGGCGGGAGGCTCGTACGGCGCGGGCCGTGCGGATGCCGAAGGCGGCGAGGACGGCGGCGACGCAGGACACGGTCAGCCAGGTCATCCAGTCGGCACCGGTGTCCGTGCCGATGCCGATGCCGTGGACGAGGGCGATCGGCCAGGAGACGTACGCCAGCCAGTGCACGGCACGCCAGGTGCGGTGGCCGAGGCGGGTGCGCAGCAGGCTGGTGATCAGCACTGCGAGCATCAGGTCCAGGGCGACCGTGCCGAGGCCGAGCCAGAGGGGCTGGTAGTCGGAGACGAACGGGACGAGGGCGTCGAGGGGGGTGATGTCGACGTAGCCGTCGACCACCGCGGCGGCTACGTGGAGGGCGAGGAAGGCCGTGGCGGAGAGGGAGAGGGTGCGGTGCAGGGCCACGGTGCCGAATCCGGGCAGACCGGGGAGTCTGGTGCGTAGTCTCACGGCGATGCCGAGCAGGACGACGACGGTGAAGAGGACCAGGCATACGGCGCCCGTCGCCCGGTTGGCGTACCAGAGGGTTTCGGAGGTCATGCGGCTGCCTCCGGGTCCGTGGGAGCGCGGGTGTAGCTGGGAAGTGCCGAAGTCCCCTCCGCGAAAGGTGAACTGGGCCAGCCCGGCGTCGTCACGACCGTTCCGTCGTGCGCCACGAGTCTCGCCGGGAGGCCGAGGGCCGTCAGCCAGCGTTCCGCGCCCGCGCCTTTGACCAGGGCCGCCGTGGTAGCCGCGTTGGCGTCGGCGCAGTCGGCCGCCGCCACGGAGACCGTCCGCCAGGGGGTCCGGGCGGGCAGGCCGGTGCTCGGGTCGATGATGTGGTGGAGGGTGTGCTCACCCCGGCGCCAGTGGCGGGCGGCCGTGCCGGAGGTGGCGAGGCCGCCGCTGTGGAGGCCGATCGTGGTGTACGGGCCCTGTGCGGGCGGCTCCTCCGCCGGGCCGGTGACGTCCTGGACGCGGATGCGCCAGCCGCCCGTCGGAGGCTCGCCCGCGACAGCCGTGTCACCGCCGAGGCTCACGAGGACTCCGCACCCGGCGGCCCGGGCGAGCGTGCGCGCGGCCCGGTCGGCGGCCCAGGCCTTGGCTGTGGCGCCCAGGTCCAGGCGGATGCCGGCCGGGACGGTGACGGTGCCGGTCGCGCGGTCCAGCTGTATCCGGCGCCAGCCGGGGACTCGCCGCACGGTGAGCCGTACCGGACGGTCGTCCTCCTGGACGAGGGAGAAGTCGCGGTCGTAGCCGAGGGCGTCCATCGCCGAGCCGACCGTCGGATCCACGGCTCCGTCGGTCGCCTCTGCCGCGCGGAGGGCCACTGCAAGGGCCTCGGCGAGCAGGGGACTGACCCGGGTCGGGCGGCCGTCGGTGCCGTCCAGCGCGAAGAGTTCGGAGTCTTCGCGGAAGCGGCTGCAGGTGGCGTCGACCTCTGCCAGATGACGGGCCAGCAGGAGGTTGCAGGAGTCCAGCAGGGCCGGGTCGGTGGTGACGAGCCGGACGCTGGTGCCGAGGGCACGCCAGTCGGCGGCGGCCGTGGGGCGGACGGCGGTGGTCGTCACGACGCCCCCGAGGTGGAGTCGGCGGAGCCGCCGGAGTCCGAGGAGGAGGTCAGGCCGTCCGAGGAGGACTGGAGGCCGCTGGAGTCCGAGGACGCTGTGTCCGTGCTGGTGCCGGTACTCGTATCGGCACTCGTGCCGCTGTCCGCACTACTCGAACTGGAGGTCGAGTCCGAGGGGCTGCTCGCGGTCGTCGCCGCGTCCGACTCCATCGTGCCGACGAGGGCGAACACCCCGGCCGCCGCCGCCAGTGAGACCGCCGCCGCCACGGCCGCCGTCCGCCGCATCCCTCTGCGCACCGCCGCGGCGGCTCCCCGCTCCCGCTCCCTGACCGTCATGGCCGTTCCCCTCCGTAGGACGTGACTCTGTGTCACGTCCTACGTTCGGGGACCGGCCTGAGAGAAATCTGTGAGGCGCCCATACGCCTCCCGAGAACTCTCTGAGAGGCGGCTTTAAATCATGGCCGCCATCAGACGGTGGCGGTCAGGCGGGCGATCGCTTCCTCGACCGTCAGTTCCTCGCGCTCGCCCGTCCGGCGGTCCTTCAGTTCGAGGACGCCCTCGGCGGAACGGCGGCCCGCCACCAGGATCTTCGGTACGCCGATCAGCTCGGCGTCCGTGAACTTGACGCCCGGGGAGACGCCGGCGCGGTCGTCGACCAGGACACGGGCGCCGGCCGCGGCCAGCTTGTCGGAGACGTCGAGGGCCAGTTCGGTCTGGAGTGCCTTGCCGGCGGCGACCACGTGGACGTCGGCCGGGGCGATCTCCTTGGGCCAGCACAGGCCCTGCTCGTCGGCGTGCTGCTCGGCGAGGGCCGCGACCGCGCGGGAGACACCGATGCCGTACGAGCCCATGGTCACGCGGACCGGCTTGCCCTGCCGGCCGAGGACGTCGAGGCTGAGGGCGTCGGCGTACTTGCGGCCGAGCTGGAAGATGTGGCCGATCTCGATGGCTCGGTCCAGCTTGAGGCCGGTACCGCAGAGCGGGCAGGGGTCGCCTTCCTGGACGACCACGGAGTCGATGTACTCGTCGACCTCGAAGTCACGGCCGGCGACGACGTTCTTCGCGTGCAGACCGTCCTTGTTGGCGCCGGTGATCCAGGCGGTGCCGGGGGCGATGCGCGGGTCGGCGAAGTATCGGACCTTCTCCAGGCCCTGCGGGCCGACGTAGCCGCGTACGAGGTCGTCGCGGCCCGTGAAGTCCTCGGCGGTGACGAGTTCGACGGCGGCGGGCGCGAAGTGCGCCTCGACCTTGCCCAGGTCGACCTCACGGTCACCGGGGACACCGATCGCGACGATCTCGCCGTCCACCTTGATCAGGAGGTTCTTGAGGGTGGCCGACGCCGCCACGTTCAGGTACGCGGCGAGCGTCTCGATGGTCGGGGTCTCGGGGGTGGGGATCTCCTCCAGGGCGGGGACGGCCGACCCGTCCACCGGCTGGAGCGCGTACGTGATCGCCTCGGTGTTGGCGGCGTAGTCGCAGTTGGGGCAGTCGGCGAAGGTGTCCTCGCCGGCGGCGGCCGGGGCGAGGAACTCCTCGGACTTGGAACCGCCCATGGCGCCCGCGGTGGCGGCGCAGATGCGGTAGTCGAGGCCGAGGCGCGCGAAGATCTTCTGGTACGCCTCGCGGTGCAGGGCGTACGACTGGGCGAGGCCCTCGTCCTCCGTGTCGAAGGAGTAGGAGTCCTTCATCAGGAACTCGCGGCCCCGCAGGATGCCGGCGCGCGGACGAGCCTCGTCGCGGTACTTGTTCTGGATCTGGTAGAGGATCACGGGCAGGTCTTTGTAGGACGAGCACTGGTCCTTGACCAGGAGGGTGAAGATCTCCTCGTGGGTCGGGCCGAGGAGGTAGTCGCCGCCCTTGCGGTCGTTGAGACGGAACAGCTCGGGGCCGTACTCGTCCCAGCGGCCGGTCGCCTCGTACGGCTCCCTCGGCAGCAGGGCGGGGAGGGTGACCTCCTGGGCGCCGATGGCGTCCATCTCCTCGCGGACGACCCGCTCCACGTTGGCGAGAACCTTCTTGCCGAGCGGCAGCCAGGACCACAGACCAGCGGCGGTGCGACGTACATAACCGGCCCTGACCAGCAGCTTGTGGCTGAGCACCTCGGCGTCGGCCGGGTCGTCACGCAGTGTCTTGACCATCAAACGGGACATGCGCTGGACCTGGGCCTGGGCCATGATTCTCGACTCCTGCTGCGTAAGGGTGATGGCAGGAGGTTAGCCGGGGGGTGCGGCACGGTGGAAATCGGTAAACCGCCGGGGGGGGGACGCCCTAGCGGCGGCGCAGCGGCAGTGGGGCGCCCATCACGGCGTACGGCTTCGGGGCGCTGGGGAAGAGGACCTGGCGGGCCAGGTCCTCGTACCCGAGGGAGTGGTAGAGGCCGCGGGCCGGGCTGTCGGTGTCGATCGCGGAGAGGATCGAGCGGGGTTCGGCGGCGCCGTCGGTGATGGCGGTGATGAGGGCACGGCCGACGCCGATGTTCTGGAAGGTCGGGTGGACGTGCAGTTCGGTGATCACGAAGGAGTCGTCGAGCCAGGCGTCGTGGCCCTGCCTGCGCAGATACGGCTCGACGACGGTGGACCACCAGTGCGTACGGTCGTTCGGCATGCCGTACACGAACCCGGCGAGCCGGCCCTCGGGAGTGGTCGCGCCGAGCGCGCGGGCGCCGGGGTAGCTCAGGTGCCGTAGGACGATCTGCCTGCGTACGGCGACCTCGTCGGCGCCGAGTCCGAACGCCACGGCCTGGACGGCAAGCGCCTCGTCGACCCGGGCGGCCAGGTCGAGGGAGCCTACGACCACGTCGTGGGGGCGGGGGTGGCGGTGGCCCTGACCGGGGAAGCGCGGCATGTCGGGAGACTACAGGGGGTGCGGGCGCCCTTCGGTGGGAGCGGGGCGGATGTGGCCGAGCCTCGTCCCCCGGGATCGGACGACGGCGGTCGGAACGACGGCGGTCGTTTCAGAACAGGACACTCATGAACGCTCCGACCTCCTGGAAGCCCACCCGCAGATAGGTCCGGCGGGCGGGGGTGTTGAAGTCGTTCACATACAGGCTGACCACGGGGGCCACGTCCGCGAGGGCGTAGCGCAGTACGGCCGCCATGCCGGGGGCCGCGAGGCCGTGACCCCGGTATTCGGGGGCCACCCACACGCCCTGGATCTGGCAGGCCTGCGAGGTCGCGGCGCCGATCTCGGCCTTGAAGGCGACCCTGCCGTGCTCGTCGAGGCGGGCGAAGGAACGGCCGGAGCCGACCAGTTCGGCGACCCGGGCCTGGTAGAGGAGGCCGCCGTCGCCCGCGAGTGGCGAGATGCCGACCTCCTCGGTGAACATCGCCACGCACGCCGGCATGATCGTCTCCATCTCGTCCTTGCGGATGCGGCGGACGTACGGATCCGGGGCGACGAGAGAGGGGTCCGGCAGCCGGTCGGTGACCATGAGGGGCTGGTGGCGGCGGACCTCACGGGCGGGGCCCCAGCTCGGTTCGAGCAGCCGCCACAGCTGGGTGGTGGCCTCGGCGGGGCCGACGATGGAGGAGCAGCGGCGGCCAGCTCGCCTGGCCCGGTCGGCGAAGGCGCGTACCGCGCGGGGGGTGGCGCAGATCGGGACGAGGTTGGCGCCCGCATAGCAGAGGCTGGTGAGCATGCCGTCCTCGTACCAGCCCCACATCTCGCCGCCGAGGCGCCAGGGGTCGAGGCCGGCGACCTGGACGCGGGAGGTCACGAAGGCGTTGGCGACCGGCTCGCGGCCGAGGACGGCGAGCGCGGCGTCCAGGTCGCCCGGGTCGAGCACCCGGGAGGTGGTCTGCGTCAACACGTACGGGGCCTCACCAATGCGGTCTGCTGATCCCCGCACTGTACCTGCGGAAGCTGGGCGGCGTCGTCCTGTGTTTGGGTACCGTTCGCCAGTTGGTGACCGTGGACTCCGGTTGCCGCACCTGGGGGCTGCGCCCCCAGACCCCCCCCTTTCGCGCTGAACGCGCTCGTCCTCAAACGCCGGACGGGCTGGGTATTCAGCCCGTCCGGCGTTTGAGGACGAGGCCCGTTCAGGGCCGTGGCAGGGGTTCGGGGGCGGCAGCCCCCGAGGATGGGACGGGTAGGGGCGGCGGGGGCGAGTATCAGCCCGCCACGGACACCGACGGCTCACCGGAGGCGATACCGTCCGCCTCCATCTGTTCGGCGATCTTCAGCGCCTCCTCGATCAGGGTCTCCACGATCTTCGACTCGGGGACCGTCTTGATGACCTCGCCCTTCACGAAGATCTGCCCCTTGCCGTTGCCGGAGGCGACGCCGAGGTCGGCCTCGCGGGCCTCGCCGGGGCCGTTCACCACGCAGCCCATGACCGCGACGCGCAGCGGGACCTCCATGCCCTCCAGGCCGGCGGTGACCTCTTCGGCCAGCTTGTAGACGTCGACCTGGGCGCGCCCGCACGACGGGCACGAGACGATCTCCAGGCCTCGCTGGCGGAGGTTGAGGGACTCCAGGATCTGGTTGCCGACCTTGATCTCCTCGACCGGCGGCGCCGACAGCGAGACGCGGATCGTGTCGCCGATGCCCTCGCTGAGCAGCGCGCCGAAGGCGACGGCCGACTTGATCGTGCCCTGGAAGGCGGGACCGGCCTCGGTGACACCCAGGTGGAGCGGGTAGTCGCAGGCCGCCGCCAGCTGGCGGTAGGCGTTGACCATGATCACCGGGTCGTTGTGCTTGACGGAGATCTTGATGTCCCGGAAGTCGTGCTCCTCGAAGAGCGACGCCTCCCACAACGCCGACTCGACGAGCGCCTCGGGGGTGGCCCTGCCGTACTTCTTCAGGAGCCGCTGGTCGAGGGAACCGGCGTTCACGCCGATGCGGATCGGCGTGCCGTGGTCCTTGGCGGCGCGCGCGATCTCCTTGACCTGGTCGTCGAACTGCTTGATGTTGCCCGGGTTGACCCGGACCGCCGCGCAGCCGGCCTCGATCGCGGCGAACACGTACTTCGGCTGGAAGTGGATGTCGGCGATCACCGGGATCTGCGACTTGCGCGCGATGGTCGCCAGCGCGTCCGCGTCGTCCTGCGTGGGGCACGCCACCCGCACGATCTGGCAGCCGGACGCCGTCAGCTCGGCGATCTGCTGGAGTGTGGCCCCGATGTCCGACGTACGCGTCGTCGTCATCGACTGCACCGACACCGGCGCGTCTCCGCCCACGGCCACCGAACCGACCTGGATCTGTCGGCTCTTCCGGCGTTCGGCGAGCTTGGTCGGAACGGTCGGCATGCCGAGAGAAATCGCAGTCATCTGCTGTGCAACCCCAAGTTGTGGTTCAAGGTCCGGTCCCGTGAAACAGCGGGCTCCAGGCTTCGAGATTACGGCACGCGCCCAGGCCCGAGCACTCCCCCGCCTCGAATGCACTCGGCGGGGGGACCCCACCGCGCCCAAACCCGCTCGGTGAGGAACGGCCGGGCACAGGAGGTTGTCCCCACTGTGCCCGGCCGCCACTGACGCCGAGGTGAACCCCGTGCGGCTAGGAGATGCGCACCGGGTTGACCACGTCCGCCACCAGGACCAGGAGCGTGAAGCAGATGAAGAGTCCCGCCACCACATAGGCGACCGGCATCAGCTTCGCCACGTCGAACGGACCCGGGTCCGGGCGCTTGAGCAGCTTCGCCGTGTTCCGTCGCAGCGACTCCCACACGGCGCCCGCGACATGGCCGCCGTCGAGCGGCAGCAGCGGGAGCATGTTGAAGAGGAACAGGGACAGGTTGAAGCCCGCCACCAGCATCAACGCCATCGCCAGCTGCTGGGTGGGCGGGATGTCCAGGGTGAAGATCTCACCGCCCACGCGGGCCGCGCCGACGACGCCCATCGGGGAGTCCGCGGCGCGTTCGCCACCGTCGAAGGCCGCGTTCCACAGGGCGGGGATCTTGCCGGGCAGGCTCGCGATGGAGTCGACGGCCTCGCCCATCCGGTCACCCATCCAGGTCACCGAGTCGCCGAAGTCCTGGCGGACGATGCCGGTGGCCGCGCCGAAGCCGAGGAAGCCGGCCGTGACGTACTGGCCCTGGACGATCTGGCCGCTGGAGTCCTTCTTCGCCACCTGGTTCGAGGCGATCTTCGCGTGCAGGGTGACCTGCTCGCCCTTGCGGTCGACGACGATGGCCACCTCCTTGCCGGGGTTGGCGCGGATCTCGTCCGAGAGCTTGTTCCAGGCGTCGACCTGGACCCCGCCGAAGGAGAGGATCTTGTCGCCCGCCTTGAGGCCGGCCGCCGCGGCCGGGGAGGCCTCGTCGGTCTTGCGGCACTTGTCGCGGCCCTCGCTCTGGGCGATGACGCACTGGGAGACGGAAGCGACCGTGGTGGTCTGCTGCGAGACGCCGAAGCCCATCAGGACCGTCAGGAACAGGGCCACCGCGAGGATCAGGTTCATGAACGGACCCGCGAACATCACGATGACGCGCTTCCACGGCTTGCGCGTGTAGAACAGGCGCTTCTCGTCGCCCGGCAGCAACTCCTCGAAGGACTGGGCGCGGGCGTCCTCGATCATTCCGCGCCAGGGGGAGGTCGAGCGGGCCTCGATGCGGCCGTCCGGGCCCGGCGGGAACATCCCGATCATGCGGATGTAGCCGCCGAACGGGATCGCCTTGAAGCCGTACTCGGTCTCACCCTTCTTGCGCGACCAGATCGTGGGGCCGAAGCCGACCATGTACTGCGGTACGCGGATGCCGAAGAGCTTCGCCGTGGAGAGGTGTCCCAGCTCGTGCCAGGCGATCGACACCAGTAGGCCGATCACGAAGACGACTATGCCGAGGATCATCATCAGTGCCGTCATGCACGGGCCTCCGCCGCTTGCTGTGTCTTCGTCTGTTGTGTCAGTTCCCGGGCCCTCGCCCGCGCCCAGGACTCCGCTTCAAGGACGTCCGCGACGGTCAGGGAAGTTCCCGTACGAGGGGTGCCGTGCTCCTCTACCACCCGGGTCACGGTCTCCATGATTCCGTTGAACGGTAGCCCGCCGCCGCGGAACGCCTCCACGCACTCCTCGTTGGCCGCATTGAACACCGCCGGGGCCGTGCCCGCGAGCTGCCCCACATGCCGGGCGAGGCCGACCGAGGGGAAGGCGTCGGTGTCGAGCGGGAAGAACTCCCACGTCGACGCCTTGCTCCAGTCGAACGCGGGCGCCGCGTCCGGTACGCGCTCCGGCCAGCCGAGGCCGATCGCGATGGGGCCCCGCATGTCGGGGGGCGTGGCCTGGGCCAGTGTCGATCCGTCCGTGAACTCAACCATCGAGTGGACATACGACTGCGGGTGCACGACCACCTCAATGCGGTCGAAGGGAATGTCGTAGAGGAGGTGTGCCTCGATCACCTCCAGGCCCTTGTTGACGAGCGTCGCGGAGTTGATCGTGATCACCGGGCCCATCGCCCAGGTGGGGTGCGCCAGCGCGTCCTCGACCGTCACATCGGCCAGCTGTGCCTTCGTACGGCCGCGGAAGGGGCCGCCGGACGCCGTCACCACGAGCTTGCGCACATCGGAACGGGTACCGGCCGCCAGGGCCTGGAACAGGGCCGCGTGCTCGGAGTCGACCGGGATGATCTGGCCCGGCCGGGCGAGCGCCTTGACCAGCGGGCCGCCGACGATGAGCGACTCCTTGTTGGCGAGCGCGAGGGTGCGGCCGGCCTTCAGCGCGGCGAGGGTGGGGGCGAGGCCGATGGAGCCGGTGATGCCGTTCAGCACGGTGTGGCAGGCGTCGGCGGCGAGGTGAGTGGCCGCCTCCGGTCCGGCGAGGATCTCGGGCAGCGGCTCCCCGGCGCCGTATCTGGCACCCAGCGCCTCGCGCAGGGCCGGTACGGCGTCCTCGCGGGCCACCGCGACCGTGCGTACGCGCAGCTGGCGGGCCTGCTCGGCGAGGAGCTCCACCCGACCGCCGGCGGCGGAGAGCCCGGTGACCCGGAAGCGGTTCGGGTTGCGCAGCACGAGGTCGATGGCCTGGGTGCCGATCGACCCGGTGGAACCGAGGATCACCACGTCCCGCGGACCGCCTTCGGCGACGGGGTCGAAGACGACGTGCGGGTCTGCGAGTGGGGCTGGACTGTCGGTCATCCCTCCATTGTGGCCGCTGCCACCGACAGTGAGGACAGGGCGTCCCTCGGGTGAGCGTCCATAAGTGAAACCCACATACAGATCATGTGATAACACTTCTTCCCTGACCGGTGGACGACCGGTCAGTCGTGGACGAAATCCTGGGGGGATCTCGATGCACATCCGACGTACCGTCCTGCCCGCGCTCGCGGGCGCCGTGGCCCTGACCGGCGCGGTTCTCAGCACTCCGGCCGAAGCGGCCGGCGGTGTGGTCATCCGGCACGTGTGGTTCGACAGTCCGGGCTCGGACACCGGTTCCAACGGCTCCCTCAACGGGGAGTGGGTGGAGATCAAGAACACCAGTTCGGCGTCCATATCGCTCAGGGGCTGGATCCTGAAGGACGTCGCCAATCACAAGTACACCTTCGCCAATCTGAGGATCGGCGCGGGCAAGACCATGAAGATCCGCACCGGCAAGGGCACGGACACCGCTGCGACCAAGTTCCAGAAGCGTTCCTGGTACGTCTGGAACAACACCAGCGACACTGCGATCCTGACGAGATCGAACGGGTCGAAGGTCGACGACTGCAAGTGGACGACCAGCGACCCGAGCGACAAGTGGTGTTAGTTCCGCCGGCTGCGCGGTTCCTTTCCTGCGGGTAGGCGGAGGGGCTTCTCGCGCGGTTCCCCGCGCCCCTGGACGGCTGCCCCTTCGGGAGCCGTCCAGGGGCGCCGGGTCAGCGGATCGGGCGGTGAAGGTTCTCCTGGTCCGACGGGCCGGGGGTCGCGTCCGCGATCCAGGGGCCGTCTCCCGAGAGATCCACGACACCCTCCTCCAGCCAGGTGTACGTGCCGGCGAGGACGCCTCTGACCACCGCGCGGTCGATGTCGTCGGTGTTGGTCCACAGGCGGCCGAAGAGTTCCTCGACGCGGACCCGGGCCTGGCGGCAGAAGGCGTCCGCCAGTTGGTAGGCCTCGTGGCCGTTCCGGCCCTGGGCCCGCAGGAGTTCGGCGCGTACGCAGGCCGCGCTCATCGCGAACAGTTCGGCACCGATGTCGACGATCCGGCCGAGGAAGCCCTGCTTGGTCTCCATCCGGCCCTGCCAGCGGGACATGGCGTAGAAGGTGGAGCGGGCCAGCTTGCGGGCGCCGCGCTCGACGTAGCGCAGATGCGGCGAGAGGTCGACGCCCTCACCCTTGAACTCGGCGTACGAGCCCGGGAGTTGACCCGCGCCCGTGACGAGCTTCGGTAGCCACTTGGCGTAGAAGACCCCGGCGTTCGCGCCCGCCCTCGCCTTGTCCGGCAGCGACTTCTCCGGGTCGATGAGGTCACCCGCGACCGTCAGATGGGCGTCGACCGCCTCGCGGGCGATCAGCAGGTGCATGATCTCCGTCGAGCCCTCGAAGATGCGGTTGATACGCAGGTCGCGCAGTATCTGTTCGGCGGGGACCGCCCGTTCACCCCGCGCGGCGAGCGACTCGGCGGTCTCGAAGCCGCGTCCGCCGCGGATCTGGACGAGTTCGTCGGCCATCAGCCAGGCCATCTCGGAGCCGTACAGCTTGGCGAGGGCGGCCTCGATGCGGATGTCGTTGCGGTTCTCGTCGGCCATCTGGGAGGAGAGGTCGAGGACCGCTTCGAGAGCGAAGGTGGTGGCCGCGATGAAGCTGATCTTCGCGCCGACCGCCTCGTGCAGCGCGACCGGCCTGCCCCACTGCTCCCGTACTCCCGACCACTCCCGGGCGATCTTCAGGCACCACTTGCCGGCGCCCACGCACATCGCGGGCAGCGAAAGCCGGCCCGTGTTCAGGGTCGTCAGGGCGATCTTGAGGCCCGCGCCCTCGGGGCCGATGCGGTTGGCGGCCGGGACACGCACCCGGTGGAGGCGGGTGACGCCGTTCTCCAGGCCGCGCAGGCCCATGAAGGCGTTGCGGTGCTCGACGGTGACACCCTCGGAGGCGGTCTCGACGACGAACGCGGTGATGCCGCCCTTGTGGCCCTCGGACTTCGGCACCCGAGCCATGACCACGAGGAGGTCGGCGACGACTCCGTTGGTCGTCCAGAGCTTCACCCCGTCGAGGACGTAGTCGTCGCCGTCCGGTACCGCGCTGGTGGCGAGCCGTGCCGGGTCGGAGCCGACGTCCGGTTCCGTCAGCAGGAACGCGGAGATGTCGGTGCGGGCGCAGCGCGGCAGGAACTCGTCCTTCTGTTCCTGGGTGCCGAAGAGCTTCAGCGGCTGCGGTACGCCGATCGACTGATGGGCGGAGAGCAGCGCGCCGAGCGCCGGGTTCGCCGAGCCGACCAGGGCGAGCGCCTTGTTGTAGTACACCTGGGTGAGGCCGAGGCCGCCGTACTTGGTGTCGATCTTCATACCGAGGGCGCCGAGCTCCTTCAGCCCGTTGACCACCTCGTCCGGGATCCGGGCCTCGCGCTCGATGCGGGCCGCGTCGATCTTCGTCTCGCAGAAGTCGTGCAGCCTGGCGAGGAACTCCTCACCGCGCCGCGCGTCCTCGGCTGCCGGGAGCGGGTGCGGGTGGATGAGGTCGAGCCGGAAGCGGCCGAGGAACAGTTCCTTGGCGAAGCTGGGCTTCTGCCAGCCCTGTTCCCGGGCGGCCTCCGCCACCTGACGGGCCTCCCGCTCGGTGACGGTGGGTTTTGCCGTGGCTTCGGCGCCGGGTTCGGCGGTGGGTTTGGCTGGGCTTGCGGACATGAGGCACACCTCGCCGCGAATCGGGATCTTGAGGACCGTACGTTACTGATCGGTGCTACTCGATCGTTGGTACCCGATTACGGGCGACCCCACCAGTCCTCGCGCGACCGTGGTCCGCACCCGGAGCCGACGGCCTTCTTCTGGCTCCAGGGGCTGTCGCCCGCGCCGCACTGGGGACGTCGTTTCGCGTAGGCACTCCCCAGCGGCCACTGTCGGGTGCGAAAGTGGCCCTCCTGGCCGAAAAAGCTCCGCGAATCGTTGTCGAAGCGCTTCGACAACATATGGACACCCACCCGTGGTGGGGTTACTGTCGTTCCACCCCTCACTCGCTGTTATCCGTTGCCCATATCCGTCATGCGCACTGTCGAAGCGCTTCACACAATGCTTGGAGAGCTGGATGGTCACCCTCGCCGAGGTCGCCCAGCACGCCGGAGTCTCGGCGAGCACGGTGAGCTATGTCCTCAGCGGCAAGCGGTCCATCTCCGTGGGTACCCGGCAGCGGGTGGAGCAGAGCATCCAACAGCTCGGCTACCACCCGAACGCGGGCGCCCGGGCGCTGGCGAGCAGCCGTTCCAACATCATCGCCCTGATGGTCCCGTTGCGTACGGACATGTATGTGCCGGTGATGATGGAGATCGCCATCGCGGTGGCGACCAGCGCCCGCACCCACGGGTACGACGTGCTGCTGCTCACCGGCGAGGAGGGCCCCGACGCCGTGCGCCGGGTGACCGGCAGCGGGCTGGCCGACGCGATGATCCTGATGGACGTCGAACTCGACGACGAGCGGCTGCCGTTGCTGCGCGGGACGGACCAGCCGTCCGTGCTCATCGGACTGCCGGCCGCCACCGAGGGTCTGACCTGCGTCGACCTCGACTTCGGCGCCACGGGCGCGCTGTGCGCCGAGCACCTCGCACGGCTCGGGCACCGCGACATCGCTGTCATCGGCGAGGCGCCCGCAGTGTACGAACGGCACACCGGTTTCGCCGAGCGCACGCTCGACGGACTGCGGGTCCGGGCACGGGAGTTGGGGGTGCGGGTGCTGCATCGGCCGTGCGAGGGCGGGTACGACGCGATGACCGTGACGCTGGCCCGGATCTTCGACGAACGGCCGGGCACCACGGGCTTCGTCGTGCAGAACGAGTCGGCGGTCGAACCACTGCTCGCGCTGCTGCGCCAGCAGGGGCGGGCGGTGCCGGAGGACGTGTCGGTCATCGCCGTCTGTCCGGACCAGGTCGCCACCCAGGCCTCGGTGCGGCTGACGTCCGTCGCCATTCCCGCCCAGGAGATGGGGCGCCGCGCCGTGGAACTGCTGATCGCCAAGCTCGAAGGGCACGGGAGTGACGAAGTCGCTCTGATCGCGCCCGAGTTGACGGTGCGGGCCAGCACGGGGCCGGCCCCGGCCACTTCCTGAGCCGGTCGTCTCCCGCACCGGTCACCTGCCGGACCGGTGTCACCTGCCGCCTCCCGCACCGGTTGGCTTCCGAACCGACCATCAAACCGATCCGACCAGCCTCACCGACTCCGACTCCGACTCCGCCCCCGACTCTCCATGCGTGATGCCCAACGCCCGCACGTCCGGCGGGCGTTGGTGAGTGCTGCCTGTCCCGGTCCGGCGCAGCCGTGCCGGATTCCCCTCCCCCACTCCTTTTCTCCACTCCTTCCTTCAGGAGCCGCCACGTGAACCAGCCCGCCGAAACCCTGTCTCCGTCAGGCGCGGTCAGCCTCGCGCAGTCCTCCCCCACAGTCGGTACGTTCCGTGAGCGGGACGGTGCGCTGGAGTGGAGCGGCCGTCAGGAGACCGTGCGGATAGAACCCTGGGGTCCGGACGCCGTCCGGGTCCGCACCCGGCTCGGCGGGCCGGTCCTGGAAGGGCTGCCGGGCGCCCTTCTGGACGAGCCGGAGTCGACGCCGTACACCGTCAAGATCGAGGACGGGCAGGGGCGGTTGACCGTCGGCGCGCTGACCGTCGAGGTGAGCGCCGAGGGCCTGATCCGTTTCCTGCGCAGCGACGACGCCGCCGAGCTGCTCGCCGAGGAGCGGGCGCACTTCTGGTGGCCGGGCTCGCGTCTCTACACGGCTGTCGGCAACGGCTACCACCGGCTTGAGCAGCGGTTCGCCGCCTACGAGGACGAGAAGCTGTACGGGCTCGGCCAGCACCAGCACGGCCGGTTCGACCAGAAGGGTGTCGTGCTGGATCTGGTGCAGCGCAACGCCGAGGTGTCCGTGCCGGTCCTCACCTCCAGTCGCGGTTACACCCTGTTGTGGAACAGCCCGGCGATCGGGCGGGTGGAGCTGGCGGGCAACGGGACGCGCTGGGTGGCGGATTCGGCCCGGCAGATCGACTACTGGATCACGGCCGGACAGCCGGCCGAGGCCCAGCGGCGCTACAGCGCGGTGACGGGACGTACGCCGATGCTGCCGGAGTGGGCGGCGGGCTTCTGGCAGTGCAAGCTGCGCTACCGGACGCAGGACGAACTCCTCGACGTGGCACGGGAGTACAAGCGGCGCGGGCTGCCGCTGCGGGCCATCGTGTGCGACTTCTTCCACTGGACACACCTGGGCGACTGGAAGTTCGACCCGGCCGAGTGGCCCGACCCGGCCGCCATGGTGCGGGAGTTGACGGAGATGGGCGTCAAGCTCGTCGTGTCCGTCTGGCCTTCGGTTTCGCCGCTCTCCGAGAACCATCAACTGATGGAGCAGCGCGGTTACCTCATCGGCACGCAGTACGGCCCGATGGCGCACGCCGACTGGCCGGACAAGGGTGTCGCTTCCACCGTCCAGGTCGCGTTCTACGACGCCACGAACCCGGAGGCCCGCGAGTTCCTCTGGTCGAGGGTCCGCGACAACTACCTTGCCCCGTACGGCATCACGGCCTTCTGGCTGGACGCCTGCGAACCGGAGCTGAAGCCCGGCTTCCCGGAGAACCTGCGGTACTGGGCGGGCCCCGGCCTGGAGGTCGGCAACCTGTACCCGCTGGAGAACGCCCGCACGTTCTACGAGGGCCTCGTCGCGTCCGGCGAGGACGAGGTGATCAGCCTCAACCGCTCGGCGTGGGCGGGCAGTCAGCGCTACGGCGCCGCCCTGTGGTCCGGTGACATCGGGGTCGACTTCCCGACCCTGCGCCGACAGATCGCGGCCGGTCTCAACACCGCCCTCTCCGGCATCCCCTGGTGGAACACCGACATCGGCGGCTTCCACGGAGGGGACCCGGACGATCCGGCGTACCAGGAGGTGATGGTCCGCTGGTTCCAGTTCGGCGCGCTGTCCCCGCTGATGCGGCTGCACGGCTTCCGCGACCCGGGTATGCCGCTGGGCCCCGACATGACCGGCGGACCCAACGAGGTGTGGTCGTACGGCGAGACGGCCGGCCCGATCCTGGAGCGGTACGTCCGGCTGCGTGAGCGCCTGAAGCCGTATGTGCTGCGGGTCATGCGGGAGGCGCACGAGGAGGGGCTGCCGGTGATGCGCCCGCTGTTCCTGGAGTTCCCGGACGACCCGGCGGCCTGGTCCGTCGACGACGCCTATCTCTTCGGCCCCGATCTGCTGGTCGCTCCGGTGCTGACGGCGGGTGCGACGACCCGTACGGCGTACCTTCCGGCGGGGGCGACCTGGACGGACGCGTGGACCGGTGAGACGTACGAGGGCGGTGCGCCTGTGACGGTCGACGCACCCCTGGACCGCATCCCGCTGTTCCTGCGGGACGGGGCGCGACTGCCTGTGGCGGAGTAGCGGCGCCCCGACGCGGCGGCGGTCGGTCCTTCGAGCGGGGGGCCGGCCGCCTGTTAATGCTGGGTTTCCTGCGAACTCCGATGCAGGAAAGGGTAGTTGGTTGGGTAAGGACCCTCCGTTCAACTCCACTCCACTCCCCGCCGAAGGGTCCCCCCACCCGTGTCCTCACCTCCGCTCGCGCTCCAGCTGGCCGACCTCCTGCTCCGGCCGGCCCACCGCTCCCGCCGGACCCCCGGCCACGCCTTCGACCGGCTGGTCGCCGACGTCGGGCAGGCGCCCGGCGACGAGGACTTCGTCGCCGGCTTCCGTTCCCTGCTGGGCCACTGGGCCCGGGACGAGAACCTCACCCCGGTCGGCTGGATGTCCGCGCAGGGGCACGTCCGCAGGCATCTCACCAACAGGGCGCGGGTCCTGCGGCTGATCGCCGAGCGGCCCGCGATCACCGAGGAGCCCATCGACAGACCGGTGTTCGTGGTGGGCCTGCCGCGCACCGCCACCACGCTCACCCACGGGGTGCTGTCCCTCTCGGACGAGCACCGATGTCCCAGGTTGTGGGAGTTACTGACACCCGATCTCGACGGCACCCCCGAGCAGCGGCGGAAGGCGATCCGTGCCGCGCGCATGATGGTCGGCGGCATCAACCTGTTCGCCCCGCGCTACCGCGACATCCACCCGATGACCGCCGAGGGCCCGGACGAGTGCACCTTCGCCCTCCCGCACACGATCATGCCGTTGTCCCAGGCCCGTATCCCCGAGTACCAAGTGGCCCTGCAGGAACGGGACTTCGTCCCCGACTACGCGTATCTCAAGCAGATCTACCAGGTGCTCCAGCACGGTCGGCCGCGTCGCCGCTGGGTTCTCAAGTCCCCTCTGCACACCGGCAACCTGGACGCCCTGCTCCGGGTGTTCCCGGACGCCACGATCGTGTGGACGCACCGTGATCCGGCCGCCGTGGTGGCCTCGTTCTGCAGTCTCATCGAGCACGGCATGGCGATCACCCTCCGCCCCCTGGACCTGCCCGGCCTCGGCGCCACCTGGCTCGAACTGCTCAGCGACTCCGTGCGCCGAGGTCTCGCCGCCCGTGCCGCCGTCCCGCGCGAGTCCCTGGTCGACGTGCCGTACTCCTGGCTCGGCTCCAACCCGGCGACGGGCGCCCCGAAGCTCTACGCCGCCGTCGGCGCCCGCTGGACCGACGCCGACGCCGCCCGGCTCGCCGCGGTCGCCGCCCGCCCCAAGGGCGCCCGCCCCCACAGCTACGACCTGGCCCGGTACGGGCTGACCGGCGCCGACGTCGACGCGGCCTTCGCCGACTACAACGCGCTGCGGGCCGAGGTCGACCGCGCCTGAACGGCGCGGCCGGCCCCGGCCCTTGTCGCCGGCTTCCTGTTCTTCCTGTCTTCGGCCCTGCCGCGTCAGCTGCTGCTGACCGTCAGGCTGTTGGTGGTGAAGTTCAGGCCGCCGGAGGACGAGGTGATCTCGAACCCGAACTGCACGTCACCGATCGTCTCGTTGCCGAACCAGCCCTTGGTGTCCTTGATCCACTTGAGGATCGGCAGGATGTTGACCGAGCCGGACGTCGAGTTCGAGGTGCGGACGAACGAGAAGACCTCGTTCGAGCCGTTGTTGCCCTTGTAGACGGTCCAGGTGTGGCCGCCCAGCGACACGTTGCCCTGCGAGGAGCCGAGCGGACCGACCGCTCCGGTCTTGTTGACCCAGAGCATGATCTCGTAGTCGTAGTCGGTGTCCCAGATGTCGTACGACGTGTTGTATGCGCCGGACGACGGGACCGTGACGTTGTAGTTGCTGGTGAGCGAACCGAGCGAGGTGATCGACTTGTTGATCACCTTCTTGGAGTTGGGGTAGGACTTGATGCCGCCGGTGTTGGGGTGGTTGGCGTTGACGCCCCAGTTGGTACCGGAGTTGGCCCAGAAGCACTGGCTGCCGGCGCCGGATCCCCAGATGTTGTTGTAGAGGGTGTAGCCGTTCAGGCTCGTGTTGCCGTACTGGGCGCAGGAGCTCCAGACGGCCGCCGAGGCGGGGGCGGAGGCGAGACCGACGGTGACGCCGAGCGCGAGTGCGGGGGCCAGCATGGCCTTGGTGATCCGGCTCAGCATGCGGGTGCGTGTTGCCATGGGGGTTCCTTCCAAGGGTGGGGGGAAATGCGGTGTGGGGGTTGTGTGCCGTTGTTCTGCTGCGGTGTTGCGCTGTTGTTCTGTCGCGCTGTTCCTCGGGGCGGTTACCGCGGTCCCAGGTCGAGGACGCGGTCTTCTCCGGCGACGAGATCGAGCGTGTGTGCGCCGGAGGAAGTTCTGAGGTCGATACGGCGACTGCGGGTGGGGCGTACGACGGCCCGGCCCCGCCCCGGCTCCCAGTCGAGGTCCACCTCCGCGCCGAACCGAGTCCGTACGCCCCGGATCCGGCCGGTGGGGCAGGTCGCCGGGAGCGCGGGCAGGAGGACCAGCCGGTCGGGGGTGGACTGGACGAGCGCCTCGATCAGCACCGCCGGCAGGGCGTGGGCGGCGTCCGCGTTGTAGACGTCCCGCCCCGGGTAGTGGGCGCTCATCAGGGAGGCGTGGAAGAAGTCGCCGTCCAGCACCTGGCCGAGGGCGCGGGTGACGCGTTCGCCGTCGCGGAGGCGGGCGGCGATCAGCGCGTGGTGCAGGTGGCCGTGGGCCGAGTCGTTCTCGGCGCCCCGGAGTTGGAGGGCGCGGTGAGCGGCCGCAGCGAGGTCCGGGGTGTCGTACGGGTTGATCTCGTCGAGGGGCCAGACACCGTAGAGGTGGCTGAGGTGACGGTGGTCGTAGGTGTCGTCGAGGCTTGGCCACGCCCATTCGGCGAGGGCGCCGTCGGCGTTGACGCGGTGCGGTGGGAGCCGGTCGGCCAACGCCCGCCAGCGAGCCGCCCGTTCGGGGTCGTCGGGGTGGTCGTCGGCAGCGGTGAGCAGTGCGTGGCGGGCCGCCGAGAGGTCCATGGCGGCGTTGAGGGCGCCCCAGCTCGCGTTGGCCGGACGGTTCTCCGGGGAGTAGGAGGGGACGACGACGAGGTGTCCGTCGGCGTCGGTACGGGTGAGGAAGTCCTCGTAGAACTCGGCGACTTCGGCGAGCAGGGCGGACGTGCGCGGGTCTCGGACGCCCGTGGTGTCGTCGTGGTCGACGAGCGGCTTGAGCAGCCAGTCGGCGCCGGCCGTCCACAGGTGGAGCGGGTACTCCCGGGAGAAGTGGTACGTCAGCCCGGACTCGCCGTCGGTGTGCGAGGGCGCGACCACGCCCCGGGCGCCGAAGATCGTACGGGCGTTCTCCCGCCAGTCGTCGAGCTGACGATGGATCAGGGAGGCGTGCGCCTCGGTGACTTCGGGGAGGGCGCCGGCCGCCGCCGACGCGGTCTGGAGGTTGAGGTTGGCGTTGGTGGTGAACGCCCCGGACCATGCGGTGTTCCAGTCGCCGGTCCACAGGCCGACCAGCCGGGGCGGGAACATTCCGGCGGCCGACAGCAGGTGGTAGCGGCCGGCGGCGAAGAGCCGCTCCAGCAGGGCGGGGCTCTTCGTCCGGGTCAGCAACTCCGCGCCGGGCAGGGCACGTTCGGCTTCGTCGGCGGCGAGGTCGAGGGTGACGCGGTCGTAGGCGGTGCGGTGGAGCGAGATGTGCCGGGCGAGGAGACGCTCGTACGTCCGCTCCTGGGACCCCGACTCGCCGTCCTGGTCCGGCAGCAGGTCCCGCAGGGCCCGGGCCTGGTCCGCCGTGTCCAGTTCACCGACGTGCCGGACGACGCGGGTCAGCAGCAGCACGGACTCCGCGCCCTCGACGCGGACGCCGGGCGGGGTCAGGGTCGTCTCCCCGCCCGTGGGCACCACGAGGGTCACCCCGGTGTACGCGCGGTCGCTGCCGGGGTAGCGGGCCCGGAGCGTGAGCAGGGCGCCCTCGGAGGTCCGCACCACACTCTGGCCGACGCCCAACTCCGTGGGGGCGCCCGGGAGTCGGTGGTCGAGGTCGATGTCGAGGGCGAGAGCGGCTCCGCCGGTGGGACCGGGGCCACGCGTGCCGCCGGTGGGACCGGGGCTGCGGGTGACGCCGGTGGGACCGGGGCTGCGGGTGACGCCGGTGGTGCCGGCGCTGCGGGTGACGCCGGTACGGCCAGGGCCACGGGTACCGCCAGGGCTCCCGGTGTCACCCGGGACGCGGGAGCCCCAGGCCCCGCCGGTCACACCCGCCGCAGCGGAGACACCGGTACCGCCAGGACCACCGGTACCGCCGGGAGCCCCGGTGTCACCCAGGACGCGAGAGCCCCAGGCCCCGCCGGTCACACCCGCCGCAGCGGAGACACCGGTACCGCCAGGACCACCGGTACCGCCAGGAGCCCCGGTGTCACCCAGGACGCGAGAGCCCCAGGCCCCGCCGGTCACACCCGCCGCGGCGGAGACACCGGTACCGCCGGGAGCCCCGGTGTCACCCAGGACGCGGGAGCCCCAGGCCCCGCCCGTGACACCCGCCGCAGCGGAGACGCCGGCGCCGTCAGGACCGCCGGCGACACCGGTGCCGCAGGTGACGTACTGGACGATGACGTCGTCCGCGCGGGACACGAAGACCCGGCTGTGCCAGTCCTCGGAGCGGGCGTCAGTCACTCCGGTGGTGAAGTCCACGGAACGCCGGTAGTCGTGTCCCGGCCCCGCCGGTGGGCCGCCGCCGCGCAGCCGTACCTGGAACGCCGGGTGGAAAGGCTGTACCCAGCGCAGCTCCCGTCCGTCGGTGAAGCTCTCGGCGGCCGTGGTGTCGCCGGTCAGCAACCGGTCCTGGAGGTCGGCCAGTCGGTCCGCCAGTCGCGGCGGGCGGGCGTACTCGCTGCCGTTCGGGCGTACGAGGGTGTGGTGCGTGACGACGACCCGGTCGCTCTCCGGGTCGCCGAACACCAGCGCGCCGTGGCGGCCGTTGCCGCTCAGGTAGCCGTCCTCCCAGCGGGTCGCGGGGTGTGGCTCCCAGGTTCCGTGGACGGGCCCCTTGGTCATGGCTTCAGCACCGCCACTCCGTACCGGCCCAGCGACACCGAGTCCATGACGACGTCGCCGGTCAGCAGGTCCCGGTGGACACCCGGCACCTGGACGGTGACCGGGTCGCAGCCGTGGTTGAGCACGAAGAGCAGCTCACCGCGCCGGACCGCCTCGACCCCGGCGGGCAGCCCGTCCAGCACCGGCCGGACGCCCGCGTCGGCGCCGATCCGCGCGAGGAGGTCACGCAGCGCGTCGGGCTCGGGGAGCGTGGAGAGGTACCAGGCGGTCCCCTTGCGCAGCACCGCCGGCAGCCCGTCGAGTTCGCCGCCCTTGTACGGGGTGATCTCGTCGGCGCCGTCCGCCTCCAGTTCCTCGGACCACAGGTGGCCCCGGAATCCGTCCGCTTCGACGGTCTCGCCCGCGTCCAGCGGCCACCACTCGTGCAGGGTGCCCAGCCCGAACAGCTCGCGCAGCCGCGCGTCCATACCGCCGGGCCGTACCCGGTCGTCCTCGTCGGCGACTCCGGTCAGGAAACCGCAGACGAGGGTGCCGCCGCCTCGTACGTACGCCAGGAGGTTGTCGATCGCCGCGTCCGTGAGCAGGTACAGCTGCGGTACGACGACGAGCCGGTAGGCCGACAGGTCGTGCTCGGGATGGGCGAAGTCCGTCGCGAGGTGCGCCTCCCACAGGGCGCGGTGCCAGGCCCGTACGACCTGCGGGTAGTCCACCTCCGAGGAGAGCCGGCCGTCCTGGGCGCCGGCCCACCAGGCGTGCCAGTCATGGAGGACGGCGATGTCGTTGACAGTGTGACTGTCCGTCACCTCACCGCCGATGGCGGAGAGTTCGGCGCCGAGCCGCTTGATCTCCTGGTAGGTGCGGCCTTGTTCGCCGGCGTGGCTGACCATGCCGGAGTGGAACTTCTCGGCGCCCTGCCGGGACTGGCGCCACTGGAAGTAGCAGACGGCGTCGGCGCCGCGCGCCACCGCCTGGAGGGACCACAGGCGGTTGAGGCCGCGCGGCTTGGGGTGGTTGACGCCACGCCAGTTGACCGGACCGGCCGCCTGCTCCATCAGCATCCACGGGCCGCGCGCCTGCGAGCGGGTCATGTCCTGGACGAGCGCGCCCTGTTGGGCACCGAACGGGTCGCGCGGGTCGGGGTAGAGGTCGACGGAGACGACGTCCTCCTCCTGGACCCAGCGCCAGGCGTCCTGGCCCACCCACATCGGCATGAAGTTGGTGGTGACCGGGAGGTGCGGGGTGTGGCGGCGGACGATGTCACGTTCCGCGAGGTAGCACTCCAGGAGCGCGTCGGAGGTGAAGCGTTTGAAGTCGAGGACCTGGGTGGGGTTGC
This sequence comes from Streptomyces sp. AK08-02, assembly GCF_033795085.1. Taxonomy (NCBI): domain Bacteria; kingdom Bacillati; phylum Actinomycetota; class Actinomycetes; order Kitasatosporales; family Streptomycetaceae; genus Streptomyces; species Streptomyces sp. AK08-02. The sequence continues at coordinate 313,126 of NZ_JARAZV010000012.1, read as the reverse complement.
GCATGTAGTGCGGGAGGCGCGGCGGCAGGATCTCCTCCCAGTCGTCGTACCCCTGGCTCCAGAACGCGGTTCCCCAGGCTTCGTTGAGGGCGTCCAGCGTGCTGTACCGGTCCTGGAGCCAGCGGCGGAAGGCGGTGGCCGACTCGTCGCCCCAGTCGTAGGTGCAGTACTCGTTGTTGATGTGCCACATCGTGAGTGCGGGGTGGCCGCCGTAGCGGGCGGCCAGGTCCTCGGTGATGGCGGCGGCGTAGCGGCGGTACACGGCGCTGGAGTGCGCGAAGTGCTGGCGTCCGCCCCACCACTCGATGCGGCCGTCCTCGGCGACGGGCAGGCTCTCCGGGTGCAGCCGGCCCATCCAGGGCGGCGGCGAGGAGGTGGGCGTGGCGAGGACGACGCCGATGCCATTGTCGTGCATCAGGTCCATCAGCCGGTCCAGCCAGCCGAACTCCCTTGCCCCCGGGCGGGGTTCGAGCTTCGCCCAGGAGAAGACTCCGAGGGTGACGGAGTTGACGCCCGCGTCCTTCATCAGTCGGACGTCCTCGGACCAGGTCTCCTCGGGCCACTGCTCGGGGTTGTAGTCACCGCCGAAGAGGACGCGCCCCCGGGTGGCGTCGCCGAGCCCCGGCATCAGACGGGCTCCCCGTACTGGATGCCCCGTCCGTTGGTGGCGACGTAGACACGGCCGTGGATCCGCGGGTCGCCGGTGATCGTCGCGCCGGTCCACCCCCACTGATGGGCGTCGTCGTTGATCCGCGTCCAGGTCTTCGCCTCGTCGTCGGAGCGGTAGACGGCGGTGATGGTCTCGGTGGATCCGACCAGGTAGACCGCCGGGTAGTCGCCGCTCTTGGCCGCGCGGCCGAACCCGAGCGTGTACGACGCCCAGCAACTGGCCACCTTGACGAAGGTCCCGCCCCCGTCGGTGGACCGGTAGAGCCCGTTCCACTTGACGCTCAGCCACAGGTCACCGGATCTTCCCGGCGCCGCGACCAGGGCGAACTGGCTGTCACCGGAGGGCAGTCCGCCGGCCCGGGCGGTGAACGTGAGGCCGCTGTCGGTGCTGGCGTACAGCGTTCCGGTGTCGGTGTCGTAGGCGTAGAAGCGCGTCGGGTCGGCCGGGTCGGCGACCGGCGTGGCGCCCTTCGGGACGGTGGCGACCTCGGACCAGGTCGCGCCGTTGTCCGTGGAGCGCTGGGCCGGGTACTTCGTGCCGTCCCAGTGCACGAAGGTCCACAGCAGCACACTGCCGTCGGCGTTGGTGGCGATCGGGCCCGGTGCGTCCTTGGCGATGCCGGGCTGGGCGGCGAAGGGTGCCCAGGTCCGCCCGCCGTCGTTCGAGAAGGCCCCGTTGCCGTTGTCGCCCCACCCGGTCCGGACGACGTACGACGGTTTGGCGGCGGCCTGGGCGAGTCCCGTCGCCGTCCCGAACACGGGGTTCGACGCCATGCCGCGCGACGGGGACGCCGTGAGCCGCTCGTGGTACATCACGCCGATGTCCCCGAGCCCGCTGAGCAGGTGCGCCTCCCCGACCGGGGGCGAGATCAGCTGGCGTACGGACGTCTCCTCCAGGCCGCGGATCTGCGGGGCCCAGTGCTTGAGGTCGCGGGTGCCGTAGAGGGTCGCGCCGGTCCCGTACACGATGTGCCGGGAGTCGTGGGGGTCGAGGGCGAGCGCCTGGATCCACCAGCCGAACTTCGGCTTGTCCTTGCCGAACTTGAGGAAGGGCGTCTCGGACACGTCGAGTACGGCGCTGTCCTTGAGGGACGTCCAGGTACGGCCGCCGTTCGTGGAGCGGAACACCGTGTCGATGTCGGCCCAGCGGTTGTTGGTGGAGACGACGAGCGTGCCGGGCCGGCAGGCGTCGACGGCCACTCCGCCGTAGGCGAAGGTGTCGGCGGAACCGTCGGCGGTCGTCCCACCCGGCTCGACCGGGCTGACGTCCGTCCAACTCCCGGTGGTGGTACGCAGCTTGTGCACGCTGCCGTCCGACTGGCCGTTGGGGCCAGGTGCGTTGGCGTACGTCACGTACAGGTCGCGGGTGTGCCTGTCGTAGGCGGCGCGGATCGGCACCTTGGCCGAGGTGGCGCCGACGGGCTGCCCGGGAACGGCTTCCCAGGTCGTGCCGTCGGTGGTGCGGTACAGGTTGGCCGTACCGGCGGTGCCCCTGCCGTCGCCGTCGCCCCAGCCGGCGTAGACGGTACGGCCTGCCGCGACCAGGAGGGTGACGCCCTGGCCGCTCGCGCTCGGGGTGGCCGGGAAGGTGCTCGCGGGTTTCCAAGTGGCGCCCCGGTCGGTGGACTTGAGGAGTCCGTCGTGCCGGGTGCCCAGCCAGAGGGTGTCGCTGTCACGCGGGTCGACGAGCAGCCGCTCGCCGGTGCCGCGCCCGTCCTCGTTGGCCCCGAGCTTCACGGTCAGATCGGTGCGCTTCCAGGTGGCACCCCGGTCCTCGGACCGCAGGACGGCACCGTTGCCGGCCCACGACTGGGCGTAGGTGCCGAGGGAGAGGTAGACGCGGTCGGGGTGCGCGGGGTCGACGGCGATCGCCTCCACGCCGAGGAGGTTCCAGTCGTCCCAGCCGAGGTGATCGGTGAGCGCGGTCCAGCGGGCGGCCCGGTCGTCCCAGCGGTAGGCGCCGCCGATGTCGGTACGGGCGTAGGCGAGACCGCGGACGGCCGGGTGGAACAGCACTCCGGTGACGAACCCGGTGCCACCGATGACGGCGGTGCGCCAGCGGTAGGCGGGGGCCGCCGCTGCGGCGGAGGCCGCCTGGGCCGCCGTACCGGAGACGGAAACGGCGGAGACCGCGGCAACGGCGGCGGTCGCGGCAAGAACGGCACGTCTACTCGGACGGGACGCAGGCATGACTTACCTCGATCTGAAAAGAGAGGGGGGAGGAGAGGCGCCCCGACAGGGGCGCGGGGAACCGCGCGATCAACCACGACGCACCCGCAGCCACCACCGGACTGCAAGAGGCACCCCAGGCCGTGGAATGGGAGGAAACCGACCGTCAGCCCTTGACCGCGCCGGTCAGCATGCCCTTCTTGAAGTGCCGCTGCACGAACGGCGAAAGAACCGCGACCGGCACAAGTGCCAGGACCATCACCGCCATCTGAACGGCGAGCGGCGAGAGCTGACCCGTGTTGATCTGGGTGGCCAGACCGACCGGCCGTTCCTGCTTCTGGACGAGCTGGATCATGATGTTCTGCAGCGGCATCATGTCCTGGTCGGTCAGATAGATCGACGCGTTGAACCAGGCGCTCCAGTACCCGACCGCGTAGAAGAGCGCGATCACCGCGAGCACCGCCCGCGACAACGGCATCACGATCTTCCAGAGGATCCGCCAGTCCCCGGCCCCGTCGATGCGGGCGCTGTCGATGAGTTCCGGCGATATGCCCATGAAGAACGCGCGCAGGACCAGGATGTTGAAGACGCTCACCGCGCTGGGCAGGATCAGCGCGAGGTAGCTGTCGGTCAGCCCCAGGCCCTGCACCAGCAGGTACGTCGGGATGAGGCCGGCGCCGAAGAACATGGTGGCGAGCAGCAGCATCAGGAACCAGCGGTGCCCGAGGGACCCGGTGCGCGAGAGGCCGTACGCGGACAGGACCGACACCGTCATGCTGAACAGCGTGCCGATCAGGGTCACGCCCACACTTACCAGGGCGGCGCGCTGGACCTGTCCGCCGCTGAGGAGTTCCTGGTAGGCGACGAAGGTGATGTCCTTGGGGATCATCACCAGGCCGCCGGTCGCGTCGATGGTCTTCTTCGACGAGAGGCTGGTGACGATGACGATCCACAGCGGGAAGAGGATCGCGAAGCAGGCCAGGGTCAGGACGATTCCCTTGCCGGCGACGCCGGCCTTGGAGGGTTCCTCCTCCCAGGCCGGCCGCTCCGGGGCCGCCCACCGGCTCGGCCCGGACGCGGTCGGGCCGGTCGCCGCGGGGCTGTCGGTCCTGGAGGTCTGGTCGGTGAAGACGCTCATTTCTTGTACACCCCCTGCTCACCCATGAGATGGGCGACTTTGTTGGCGGTCAGCACGAGCGCCAGACCGACCACGCCCTTGATCAGACCGGCGGCCGCGGCGTAACTGAAGTCCTGGTTGCGGATGCCGTTCCACCAGACGTAGGTGTCGAGGACCTCGGAGGCGCCTGGACCGACCGAGTCGCGTTGGAGCAGGAGTTGCTCGAACCCGACGGTGAGGGCGTCGCCGACGCGCAGTACGAGCAGCAGGGCGATCACCGGACGCAGCGCGGGAAGCGTGATGTGCCACATGCGCCGCCAGCGTCCGGCGCCGTCCATCGCGGCGGCCTCGTACAGGTCGTTGGAGACGGCGGAGAGCGCGGCGAGGAAGACGATGATGCCCCAGCCCGCGTCCTTCCAGACGCCCTCGGCGGTGACCAGGAACTTGAAGATCCCCGGGTCGGTCATCAGGTCGAAGCCGTTGTGGCCGTGCTGGCGCAGGGTCTGCGCGATGATGCCGGCGCCGCCGAAGATCTGCTGGAAAACGGTGACGACCAGTACCCACGAGAAGAAGTGGGGCAGGTACATGATCGCCTGGGCGACGGCCCGGACCCGGGGCCTGATCACGCTGTTGATGACCAGCGCGAGCAGGATCGGGATCGGGAAGAACAGCACGAGCTGGAGGGAGAACAGCACGAACGTGTTCTGCAGCGCGTGCCAGAAACCGGAGTCCTGGAAGATCCGCTCGAACTGCTCGAAGCCGACCCAGGGACTCTGGAACATGGCGACGAAGCCGTTGTCGCTGAGATACGGGTCGTAGTCCTGGAACGCGACCACATTGCCGAAGATCGGTACGTAGTTGAAGACCAGGAGCAGCACGATCGCGGGCAGGCTCATCAGGATCAGCGTGCGGTCGCGTCTGAATCTGAGCCGGAGGCTCAGCTGTCCTGGACGCCGCTTGCCCCGGGGGCCGGCGGCGCCGGACGCCGAAGTCTTCCTGCCGGTCTCTTCGTCGGTCTTTTCGTCGGTCTTCGCCTCGGCCCTGCTCCGAGGCACCGTGCTGTGGGACACGGCGTTCTCCTTGCCTCGACCCTGAGTCAGTTGGCCGCGGAGCCGTTGTCGTCGAGCAGCTTCTTGTACCAGGCCCGCAGCCCGTCGCCGCCCTTGCTCTTCCAGTCGGACACGGCCTGCTGGACATCGCTGATCTTCTTGCGGCCGCGGACGACGTCGTCCTCCAGCTGCTCGAAGTCGTTGGCGAGGTTGGTCCACCGGTTGGGCTCGGTGATGGTGAGGCCGTAGAAGGAGGACTTCTTGGTGAAGGCGCCCATCCGCTGCTGCCACTCGACCTGAAGCTTGGCGATCTCGGGGAGATCGGGGTGGGCGAGGTAGGAGGCCGGGTCGCCGGTGTAGTCGTAGGCGCCGAAGACCTCGTTGTTGCCCTTGGCGGTCTTGACGGGCATGCCGTCCTTCAGCGTGTAGTCGGTGCCCTCGACGCCGTAGACGTTGAGCATGTACTCCTTGGTGCCGTACGGCGCGGCGCAGAAGTTGGCGAGTGCCAGGAAGTCCTTGATCTGCTGCGGGGACGCCTTCTTGCTGACGAAGGTGAAGATGCCCGCGGGCTGGGTCGCCCACAGCGTGGGGGCGCCGCCGTCGGGGCCGAAGACGTCGAACGCGCCCATCTCGAAGCTGGTCTTCTGGATGCGCTGTTCGGCCGTCGAGGCGTACCAGTAGGAGATGTCACCGTTGAAGACGAGGGACTGACCGGAGGTGAACCGGTTGGACGCGTCGCCCTGGACCGCCTTGGCGTCCGGGTGGACGACACCGGCCGCGTACAGCTTGCGCGTCCACTCCAGAGCTTCGAGGTACTCGTCGGTCTCGATGCGGTTGACGAGTTTGCCGTTCCTCAGGTCCCACCACAGCGCCTTGTCACTGCCGTTGAGGACGCCGTAGATGTTGAAGGCGGTCCACTTCATGTCGTCGCAGGCCCACACCTTCGCCTTGGCGTCGGTGGCCTCCTTCGCCCAGGCCAGGAACTCGTCGGCCGTCTTGGGGAGTTCGTAGCCCTTCGCCTCGAAGATGTCCTTGCGGTAGAAGGGCACGATGTTCGTGACGTACGAGGCCGGCATCGGGATGGCCCGCAACTGGCCACCGAAGATGGAGCGCTGCCAGGCGTCGGTCGGTACGGCCGCGAGGTTGGGGTAGGCCTTGACCTTGTCGCCGGACAGATAGGGGCCGAGGTCGGCGAACTTGGCGGTGATGGCGCTGGGTATCTTGCCGTTCAGGTTCCACCCCGGAACGACGACCGCGTCCGGGATCTCGCTGGAGGCGAGGACGGCGCCCAGCTTCTCGTCGTAGGTGTTGCCGTCCTGGTTCTGCCAGGTGACCTTGACGCCGGCGGCGGCGTTCACGGCCGCGTAGTACGGGTTGTCGTTGGACGGCGGGCTGCCCCACATCGGCGCCATGATCTTCAACGGGCCGCCGCTGCCGAGCTTCGTCGGCACCGAGGTCTTCAGCTGGTCGAGGGCGATCGCCTTGGTGAAACCGGCCGACGAGCCGTTCTTCGAGGGAAGATCCGGCACGACGACGTTCGACGCCACGAACGCCGGGAGGATCTTCTCGGCCTCCTTCCCCGAGGTCGTGCCCTCCTTGTTCTTCTCCTGCGTGCCGCCGCAAGCGGCGAGCAGCGGCATCCCGCCGACCACCGCGGCGGCGACCGCCGTGGAGGCGAGGAAGCTTCTCCGGCTCGGTACGGAGGAGGCGGAGGAGGCGTTCGGCGTCATTGCGTCAACCCTTCATGGCGCACCAGGACACCCGGCGGTGGAGCCGTCGGCTGCGGTGTCTTGAGTGTCTTGAGTGAGACTGGCTGAGCTGAAGCGTTCCTTCAACCAGTGCATCGGCTATCCGTAGTCGAAGCGCTTCGATGTTGCTGCGAGGTTAAGTGAACACCTGAGGGTGCACAAGGGTCGGTTCCAAGATTCCTCCGAGGTGCGAACCCCTGCTGGGCGGGCCAAACCACCCCCGGACGCCGCCTGACATCACGGGCTGGAGACGGATTTGTTGCGTCTGGGTCTCTTGACACCCACCCCCACGTCGAATGAGCATCGAAGCGCTTCGAATGCGTCGAGCCACTCCACTGCAAAGGGAACCCCACGTGACCGCACAAACGCCGCCTGCGCCGCCATTCCGCGATCCGCGGGTGCCGACCGCGAAGCGCATCGACGATCTGCTGTCGCGCCTTACCCTCGACGAACGGGTGGCGTTCCTGCACCAGTTCGCGCCCGCCGTCGAGCGGCTCGGCGTCGCCGCCTTCCGCACCGGCCAGGAGGCGCTGCACGGGGTGGCGTGGATGGGCCCGGCGACCGTGTTCCCGCAGGCGGTCGGTCTCGGCGCGACCTGGAACGAGGAGCTCGTGCAGCGTGTCGGCGAGGCGGTGTCCAGGGAGGTCCGGGCGATGCGCGCCCACGACGACCGCGTAGGCCTCAACGTCTGGGCGCCCACGGTCAACCTGCTGCGCCACCCCCTGTGGGGCCGTAATGAGGAGGGCTACTCGGAGGACCCGAAGCTGACCTCGGCGATCGCCACCGCCTACACCCGCGGTCTGCGCGGCGACCACCCCGCGTACTGGCGCACGGCCCCGGTCCTCAAGCACTGGCTGGCCCACAACAACGAGACGGACCGGTCCACCACGTCGAGCTCGGTCCGCCCACGCGTCCTGCACGAGTACGACCTGCGCGCCTTCCGCGAGACGGTCGAGGCGGGCTCGGTCGCGGGAGTGATGCCCGCGTACAACCTGGTCAACGGCCGCCCCAACCACGTCTCGCCGCTCCTCGGCGAACACCTGCGCACCTGGACGGACGAGGACCTGCTGGTCTGCTCGGACGCCGCCGCGCCCTCCAACCTGGTCGACTCCGAGCACTACTTCGACACCCACGAGGAGGCGACGGCCGCCGCGCTGATCGCCGGCGTGGACAGCTTCACCGATCACGGCACGGACAGCTCGAAGATCATCGCCCGCGTTCGGGGTGCCCTGTCCCAGGGCCTGCTGTCGGAGGAGGACATCGACAGGGCGGTCCGTCGCCAGCTCTCGGTGCGCTTCCGTCTGGGCGAGTTCGACCCGCAGTACGACCCGTACGCCGACTCCTCGGACTTCGACACCCCGGCCCACCGCGCTCTGGCCCAGGAGGCCGCCGAACAGGCGATCGTCCTGCTGAAGAACGACGACGTCCTCCCCCTGTCCCCCGGCTCGCGCGTGGCGGTCGTCGGTCTGCTCGCCGACGAGTGCAAGGCCGACTGGTACAGCGGCACCCTCATCCACCGCTCTACACCGCTGGAGGCGCTGTACGAGCGCTTCGGCGCCGAGCACGTCGAGTTCGCCGAGGGCGTGGACCGCGTACGGCTGCGCACATCGGCCGGTACGTTCCTGCACGTACCGCCCGCCGAGGACGCGCCCGACGTCGCCCGGGGCGCCGAGGGCGCGCTGGACCCGGCCCTCCTCGCGGGCCGCACCGACCTGCCCGCGCTCACCGCCGACGCCGACGGCACCGAGTTCGCGCTGATCGACTGGGGCGAGGGGATCCTGACGCTGCGGGCGCCCGACGGCCGGTACCTCTCGGTCGCGGAGGACGGCTTCGTACGCGCGTCGGCCGACCAGCCGGGCGGCTGGATCGTCCAGGAGACGTTCCGCCTGGAGCCCGCCGGGTCCGGTGAGTCCCACCAGAACCGTCACCTCCTCAGGCACGTCGGTACGGGTCGCCACGTCTCCGTCGCCGCCGACGGCGTGAAGGTTGCCGACGCGGAGGAGACCCCTCCGGAGATCTTCGAACTGATCGTCGCCGAACGTGGTGAGGAATCGGTGAAGAGAGTGGCCGCCCGGGCGGACGTGGTCGTGGTGGTCGCGGGCAACGATCCGCACATCAACGGCCGCGAGACCGAGGACCGCACGACGCTCCTCCTCCCCGCCCACCAGCGGCGCCTGCTGGACGCGGCCCGTGCCGCGAACCCCCGGACGGTCCTGGCCCTGGTCTCGGCGTACCCGTACGCGGTCGACGCCACGGACCTCCCGGCGGCCCTGTGGACCGCGCACGGCGGCCAGGCTGCGGGCACGGCGCTGGCCCGCGTCCTGGCGGGCGACGTCTCTCCGGCGGGCCGCCTCCCGCAGACCTGGTACGCCGACGACGCGGACCTTCCCGACCTGCTGGACTACGACATCATCGGCTCCCGGCAGACGTACCTCTACTTCGAGGGCGCCCCGCTGTTCCCCTTCGGCCACGGCCTGTCGTACGCGTCGTTCGGGTACACCGACCTGACGGCCGAGGCGGCGGACGACGAGACGCTGCGGGTGTCGTTCACCGTCACCAACACCGGGGACGTCACGGCGGACGAGGTGGCCCAGCTGTACACGAGGGCGCCCGAGTCACCGGTCGCCCGTCCGCGCAGGGAGCTGCTGGCCCACCGCCGGATCACCCTGGCCCCGGGAGCGTCGGCCCCGGTCTCCTTCGAACTCCCGCTCAGCTGCCTGGAGTTCTGGGACGTGGCGACCGGCGGCCGACGCCTCGCGCCGGGCGCGTACGAGGTCCTGGTGGGAGCGTCGAGCGAGGACATCCGCGTGCGTACGACGGTCCAGCTGACCGGCACCCCGTCGGCGCCCCGTCCGGTCCGTCGACTCGGCCTCTCCGCGGCCGACTTCGACGAGCAGCACGGCGCCGAGATCGTCGACCGTACGAAGGTGTCCGGCGACGCGGTGACTGCGGCGGGCGGCAAGGAGGCAGAACTGCTCTACCGGGACTGCGACTTCGGTGCGGGTGTCGCCGGTGTCACGGTCGAGGTGGCGGGCGAGGGGGTGGTGGAGGTCGTACTCGACGGCGACCCGGAAGCCGCGGCCGTCCTGACACCGACGCCGACCGAAGGCCCGTACGACTACACGACGGTCCGGGCCACGCTCACCGTCGAAGACGGCGTGCACGACGTGCGCCTCAGACTGCGCGGCCCGTTGCGGCTGGCGCACGTCGGCTTCTCCGGCTGAGGGTCCGGAGCGGTCGGCACATGGAAGGGGTCCGGCACCGGAAGGCATCGGTGCCGGACCCTTTCGTGACGGCGCGTTCGCGTCATCGGTGAGCTTATATGGAAACGGTTCCCATTATCTAGAGGGCGAGGCCCGTCAGTACGAGGACGCGCTCGTACGTGTAGTCGTCCATCGCGAACCTGACGCCCTCGCGGCCGACACCGGACTGCTTGGCGCCGCCGTACGGCATCTGGTCGGCGCGGTAGGACGGCACGTCGCCGATGACGACACCGCCGACCTCCAGGGCGCGGTGGGCACGGAAGGCGGCCTGCAGGTCATGGGTGAACACACCCGCCTGGAGGCCGTACTTGGAGTCGTTGGCGGCGGCGAAGGCCTCGGCCTCACCGTCCACCCTGCGCACAGTGAGAACAGGCCCGAAGACCTCCTCGCAGGAGATCGTCACATCGTCGGGTACGTCGGTGAGGACGGTCGGCGCGTACGAGGCACCGTCCCGCTTGCCGCCGGCGAGGAGGTTCGCACCGGCCCCTACGGCCTCGTCGACCCACGCCTCGACCCGCCTGGCCGCGTCCTCACTGACCAGCGGTCCGACGTCGGTGGCGCCGTCGGCCGGGTCACCGGTGACCTGGGCCTCGACGGCGGCGACGATGCGGGGCAGCAGCCGGTCGTACACGGAGGCGTCCGCGATGACCCGCTGCACGGAGATGCAGGACTGGCCGCCCTGGTAGTTGGAGAAGGTGGCGATACGGGTCGCCGCCCAGTCGAGGTCGGCGTCGGAGGCGTAGTCGCCGAGGACGACCGCCGCGCCGTTGCCGCCGAGTTCGAGAGTGCAGTGCTTGCGCGGCACGGAGTCCATGATCGCGTAGCCGACCTTCTCCGACCCGGTGAACGAGATCACCGGGAGCCGCGGGTCCTGCACGAGGGCGGGCATGCGGTCGTTGGCGACCGGGAGGACGCTCCAGGATCCGGCGGGCAGGTCGGTCTCGGCGAGGAGTTCACCGATGACGAGGCCGGAGAGGGGGGTGGCCGGGGCCGGCTTCAGGATGATGGGGGCGCCTGCCGCGATCGCCGGGGCGATCTTGTGGGCGCAGAGGTTCAGCGGGAAGTTGAAGGGCGCGACGCCGAGGACGACGCCCTTCGGGAAGCGCCGGGTGAGGGCGAGGCGGCCCTGACCGCCGAGGTCGGTGTCGAGGCGCTGCGCCTCGCCGCCGTTGAAACGCCGGGCCTCCTCGGCCGCGAACCGGAACACGGAGACGGCTCGGCCGACCTCGCCGCGGGCCCACTTGATCGGCTTGCCGTTCTCGGCGGAGATGAGCTGGGCGATCTCCTCCGTGCGCTCGACGAGACGCCGGCTGACGTGGTCGAGGGCGGCGGCGCGGACGTGGGCCGGGGTGGCGGCGAACTCGTCGCGGACGGCGTGGGCGGCGGCGACAGCTTCCTCGACCTGGGCCTCGGTCGGCACGCCGACCTTGCCGACGAGGCGTCCGTCCCAGGGGGAGGTGACGTCGAAGGTGGTCTCGCCGGTGGCCTGGCGGCCGGCGAGCCAGAAGGCATGGGTGACGGGCGGCGTGGAGGTCATGGGTACACGGTAGGGCGGGGCGGGCGAGGGGTTGTTTGTCCGGGGTGGAGTGGTGGGAGGTAGGGGGTGGGACGGTTTGGCGTAGAGGGCCCGCGCCCTCAGCCTGTCCGGCACCGGCCCGCCTTTCCAGCCCGTCCAGCGCTTGAGGACGAGGCCCGCCCCCTCAGCCTGTCCAGCACCGGCCCGCCTCTCCAGCCCGTCCGGCGCTTGAGGACGAGGCCCCTTCAGGGCCGAAGGGGGGTCTGGGGGCGCAGCCCCCAGTGGGGGTCCCCCCTCTGGGGGAGGGATGGGACGGGTAGGGGCGGCGGGGGCGAAACAAACCTCACCGCACCCCACCTCACTCCCCCACGGCCGCCGTCGTCTTCAGCGCCAGCCACAGCTCCATCCGCACATCCGGATCATCCAGGGACCGCCCGAGAATCTCCTCCACCCGCCGCATCCGGTATCGCAGGGTATGCCGGTGCACACCAAGCTCCGCCGCGGCCGCGTCCCACTGCCCGTGCCGGGACAGCCACGCCCGCAGCGACGCCACCAGGTCCCCCCGGCCCGTCGTGTCGTGCTCGTACAGCGGGCGCAGCAACCCGTCGGCGAACGCCCGCACCGCGTCATCGGCGAGCAACGGCACGACCGACCCGGCGGCCAACTGCTCGTGCCCGACCAGCACCCGCCCCCGCCGCCGGGCCACCGACAACGCCTGCTCGGCCTGTTTGTAGGCCGCCGCCGCGGCGATGGGCCCGGCCGGCCCGGACATCCCCACCACAAGCTCGTCCTCGTCACCGGAAGAACCGGAATGACTGGAATGACTGGAATGACTGGAGGATCCGGAGGAAGAAGCCGACGCCTCTCCCCGCCCCCGTGTCTCCGCCCGCGCCCCCTCCAGCGCCGCGGCGAACTCCTCGCAGGCCCCCACCGCCGCACCCCCGTCCACCGCGAGCACGACCAGTCGTTCGCCCTCCGGTACCACCAGCACCGCTTCCCCGGCCCGTGCGGCGGCCGACTCCAGGCACTCGGCGAGCCCGCCCAGCGGATCGCCGTTCGTGTCGGCGGCCACCAGCGCACCGGCCGTCGGCCTGGTCACCGCACCGCTCCCGGCCTCCCGTACCGCTCCCACCGGGCCCATCGGCGCGGTGGCCGACTCGGCGACGACGATCCGGAACGGCGCGTCGAGCAGCTCGCCGTACAGTCCCCCGGCGACGGCGCGCGCGTGGTCGGGTTCGCCGGCCAGCAGCATGCGCAGCACCGCCGCCCCGATGCGCTGTTCGGCGGCCTGGAGGGAACGGGACCGCTCGGTGGTGAGGGTCAGCAGGGCGATGGCCGAGTGGAGGGCGTACCGCTCCGCCGTACCGAGCGCGGCGGCCGTACCCACGGCCAGCGCGGCGCGCGGCCGGCGCCCGGTGCCGAGGGAGTGCAGCTCGACCCGGTCGCGCTCCCCCTCCTCGCCTCCGCCGCCCGCGCCCACCACCGCGCTCGCCGGGGCGGGCCGCTCCCGCAGCCGTTCCACGTCCGCCGTGAGCAGGGCCGCTCGCCGCCCGGCCCACTCGGGCGCGGTGGCGACGACGGCGCCCGAGGCGTCGTACAGCGCCGCCCAGCCGTCGACCTGCGAGGCGAGCGAGGCGAGCAGGCCCTCCGGACCGTCGCTCAGCGCCTGCCGGGTCAGTTCCCGCTGCGCGGCGAAGCCGGCGGTCACCGCCCGGTACTGGTCGGCGGCGATCGCCGCCGACACCGCCTTGCTGATGGCGAGGAACGGTGTGCGGCGCGGGACTTCCAGGAGGGGGAGCCCCTCGTGCTCAGCCGCTTCGACGAGCGCCTTCGGGATGTCCGCGTAGTTGACCCCGACGGCGAAGCCGAGTCCGACGACCCCCGCCGCGGCCAGGCGCTTCACATAGCGCCGCATGGCCTCGGCGTCCTCGGCGTCCAGCTTGAGGGCGGTGATCAGGAGAAGCTCCCCGCCCTCCATGTAGGGGACGGGGTCGGCCAGCTCGCTGGCGTGCGCCCAGCGCACGGGCACGTCCAGGCGGTCTCCGCCGGCCCGCACGGTCAGCTTGAGCGTGGAGTGGTGGACGAGCGAGGCGAGCGTCGGGGGCATGAGGCCTTCAGATCTGTGTGAGCTCCGTGGACTTTTGGCCGCCGTGTATGAACAGCCTGTGGCGATTCTGCCTCACCGTACGTACCGCATGCCCACACGGGCGGCTGTCCGGCGACCGTCCCTCGTCAGCCCCGCAGATTCACCAGCAGCGGAGGCGCGTGCTGGCCCTCCACCGTGGTCAGGGACAGCACCGCGTGCCCCGGCGGCACCTCGTGCGCGAGTTCGGACGCCGACCACCGCTCCCGTTCGACCGTCCGTACGGTCACCGCGTCGGTGGTGACCGCCTTGCCGGTGACCAGTTTGCGCAGGGCGTGGATGGCGCGGGTCATCGGCTGGTCCGCGAAGACGGTGTGCTTGGCCACGTCCCGGGTCTCCACCCAGGCCGTGCCCCAGGCCTGGGCGAACCGGCTGCCGTCCCAGGTGGTCACGCCGGAGAACGCCATCCGGCAGCCGACCGCGCCGTACAGCGGCCCGTGCAGTGCCTCCGGGACATCACCGATCGTCCGCAGGGCCAGGACGACACCCGCGTTCTGGGTGCGCATCCGCTGGATACGGCGTACCGAACCGGCGGTGACCGTCCCGGTGGCGTCGTCGAGGACCAGGCAGGCGAAGTGCGGGCGCCGTCCGTCGCGTACGACGGCGCTGAACTGGGCGAGGACGAGCCTCGTGATCAGCCGGGCGGCCTCCTCGTGGCCGTGTTCGGGCAGGTCGACGCGGACCCGCAGCGGGTACTGGGCGAGGGAGCGCAGCGAGAAGGGCCTCGCCGTACCGCCCCCGCCGAAGAAGCCGTCGAAGACCGGCCGGTTGAGCAGCGCGAGCCGGTCGGCGAGGGTCCGGCCGACGTCCGTCGGGCTCGCCGACTGCCGGATGCGTACGTCGAGTTCGCGCCGCATGACGGCGTGCTCGTCCCCGGCGAGGGCCTCGCGCAGGGCGGACAGCGCGGCCGGGTCGCTCTCCAGCAGTTCCCGCAGTACCGGCAGGGGCGGGAAGTGTCCGTGGGCCGCCCGGTAGGGGCCGAGCACCTGGGCGAGCGCGGTGGCCGCGCCCTCGGTGCCGACGGTGTCGAGGTCGCCGACCAGCGCCTCGGCGAGGAAGGAGGCCGCCTCGTCGGGGTCTTCGGAGTCGGCGTACGGATCGAGGTCGTGGACGGAGGAACGGTCACCGATCCGTACGACGACGTCGAAAGCCGTGTCCGCGACGAGCGTCGTCCCGGGCGCGGAGACCGTGACGAACGCGCACTGCCCGGTGAGCGCCCGCAGGGCCAGCGCCTCGGTCACCGGTTCGACTAGATGCCGTGTCTTGCCCGCCCCCGACGGTCCGACCGCGAGCAGGGAGGTGCCCAGCACCTCCGCCCCGAGAGCCGCGCCTGCGCCGTGGTAGACGAGCGGGGCCCGCTCGGCCGCCGCCCACCGGCCGATCCGCACCTGCCCGGCGGCCAGGTCGTGACGCGCGGTACGCCGGGTCAGGTCCCGGGCTCCGGAGGGGTGGACCCAGGCCGCCGCGCCCTGCCGCAGCACGGTGTCCCGGAAGCCCGCGAGCGACCCGTCCCGCCTGGCGAGCGCCCACGCGTGCTCGACCCGGGCGCAGTCCACGTCGTTCATACGACCAGCGGCCACCTCGGCGGTGAGCAGCTCGGCGGCCTCGTACTGACCTGCCTCCCGGAGGTCGGGCCACTGCTCGCGCGGCCGGTCGGCGGGCGCGGGCCCGGTCGGCCCGGCAGCCGCCCTGCGCGCGGCAAGGCGCTCCTTCGCGTACGCCCACCAGCCGCCGATCCGCGCGAACGGCCACACGACGAGCAGAGTGAGGACTGCGTAGACGCTGATGGTGAGCGATTCGGGCGGCGCGACATCGTCCAAGATCAACTGGACGAGGGAAAAGACCGCATCGGCGAACGGCAGAGCATCCCAGCCGACCCCCGGAAAGGCGTTCGGAAACACGAAACTGAGCGTGAGGAGGGCTCCCAGAGCGGCGAGCAGAGCCCGCGACGGCTGTGCCCTGCGCCCAACGAAATGCCGGGCGATGTCGGGCCAACTACCAAGCCGCCCCATCGCATAGAGCAACACAAGGAAAAAGGCCCCGTTGTAGACAAGGCCAGCCGATTGGCCCTCCCACCCCTTGGGCGAGACGGTCCCGCCCCACCACCAGTCCTCCGGCGTGAACAGCTTCAGCAGCACCGACTCGTACGGCATCGCGCCCCGCCGCCAGAGCGACCACAGGAACAGCCCGACGACCAGCGGCACCAACAAGCCGACCACGGTGACCGGGGAGAGACGTTCCGCCGTCCGCGCCCCCTTGGGCAGCCGGTACCCGTACCGCCAGATCCCGGGCTCGGCGTCGGGCCGCGGCTCGTTGAGCCACTCGGCGACGGACGCCGGCCCGGGCGCACTCCGCGATGCCCCCTGCTCGACGGGCCGAGGGGCCCGCCCCGGCCGAGGCGGCACCGAGGGCCCGTCCGGCGGCCCCGCCGGACGCGGCACAGGATTCGCATGCGTACCCCGCGCGTCCTGGGTCCCGTCGCTGTCCATCGCCCTGCCCCCTGACCAGCCTGACCAGCTGCTTAGGCCACCGTCACTCGACAGCGGCCAATCTAACGCTCCCACAAGGGGAGTTCACCGCTTACACGGCCGACCTCGCGGACCGGACCCGGCCGCGCACCCGCCCGTAGAGGCCCTAGGAAGGGGTACCCGTCTGTCCACCAAGGACAACGACACACCCCCACCACTCCCAAACGGTGCATGCCCGCCCCCACCCCCCAGGCCTAGCCTGCGAAGAGAGTCGGGGCGAAATCCCCGCGTCAGCCGCACATCAGCCCCCGCGTCCGTCACGCCCCCAGGAGCCCCTCATGACCTCCCTCCCCCAGGAGCGCCGCGTAGTCACCGCCATCCCCGGCCCGAAGTCACAGGAGCTGCAGGCCCGGAGGCTGGCCGCCGTCGCGGCAGGTGTCGGCTCGGTGCTGCCCGTGTTCACGGCTCGGGCGAGCGGCGGGATCATCGAGGACGTCGACGGGAACCGGCTGATCGACTTCGGGTCCGGCATCGCCGTGACATCGGTCGGGGCCAGCGCCGAGGCGGTCGTGCGCCGGGCCTCCGCCCAGCTCGCCGACTTCACGCACACCTGTTTCATGGTCACGCCGTACGAGGGGTACGTCGAGGTCGCCGAGGCGCTCGCCGAGCTGACGCCGGGCGACCACGCCAAGAAGAGCGCCCTCTTCAACAGCGGTGCCGAGGCCGTCGAGAACGCCGTCAAGATCGCGCGGGCGTACACCAAGCGGCAGGCCGTGGTCGTGTTCGACCACGGTTACCACGGGCGGACGAACCTCACCATGGCTCTCACCGCGAAGAACATGCCGTACAAGCACGGCTTCGGGCCGTTCGCGCCCGAGGTGTACCGCGTACCGGTCGCCTACGGCTACCGCTGGCCCACCGGCCCCGAGAACGCCGGTCCCGAGGCCGCCGCGCAGGCGGTCGACCAGATCAGCAAGCAGGTCGGGGCGGAGAACGTCGCCGCGATCATCATCGAGCCCCTGCTCGGCGAGGGCGGCTTCATCGAGCCCGCGAAGGGCTTCCTGCCGGCGATCCGGAAGTTCGCCGCCGACAACGGCATCGTCTTCGTCGCCGACGAGATCCAGTCCGGGTTCTGCCGGACCGGCCAGTGGTTCGCCTGCGAGGACGAGGGCATCGTGCCCGACCTGATCACCACCGCCAAGGGCATCGCGGGCGGGCTGCCGCTCGCCGCCGTCACCGGGCGCGCCGAGATCATGGACGCCGCGCACGCGGGCGGGCTGGGCGGCACCTACGGCGGCAACCCGGTCGCCTGTGCGGGCGCGCTCGGCTCGATCGAGACGATGAAGGAGCTCGACCTCAACGCCAGGGCCAGGCACATCGAGGCCGTCATGAAGGCGCGGCTGACCGCCATGGCGGAGAAGCACGAGGTCATCGGTGACATCCGGGGCCGGGGCGCCATGATCGCCGTCGAACTGGTCAAGGACCGCGTCACCAAGGAGCCCCACCCGGAGGCGACCGCGGCTCTGGCCAAGGCCTGCCACCAGGAGGGTCTGGTGGTCCTCACCTGTGGCACCTACGGCAACGTCCTCCGCTTCCTGCCGCCGCTCGTGATCGGCGAGGACCTCCTCAACGAGGGTCTCGACATCATCGAGCAGGCCTTCACCAGCGTCTGACGCGTCATCGGCTCCCGCCGTCCGTCCGCGCCACCCGCTCATACCGGCCGACCGGCCCGGATTCCGCTTGTTTCCGGGCCCGTGACGGCACCGTCAGAGCGTGTGAAGAAGGTGTGCGAGGAGGATGGCGGGATGTCATTCTGTCTGTCCGAGACCCATCCCCTGACGTAGGTTCTATCCAGATGAGAGATACACCCCGCCCGCAGGAAACTGTGGGTGGCGCCTGGTCGGGGCCTCCCCAGCTTCGATCCGGTCGTGCCCTCGCGCACACCACCGGAGCTTCCGGCTCCGGGTCTCCTCACCGATCGGACAGTCGCCCGCCCCAAACCCCCCGGGGCGTGCGACGACCCGATCTGATCGTCCGCCCTGGAGCTACCCCCCCTGCTCCAGGGCGGACGACCTCTCGGAGCCTTCTGGCCCTCCTGACCCTCGCGGTCCTCCTCTTCGCGCTGATCACCTGGCAGGTCGCCGTCCACGGCCCCCTCGCGCGCGCGGACGAACGTCTCAGTGGCTCGCTGGTCCACCCCTCCCGCGCCTGGGCGCTCCTCGCCGACCTCGGCAGCATCGTGGTCGCCGTTCCCGTTCTCGTCGCCGCCCTGGTCTACGTCGGTCTGCGCGCACGTCGGGCGGGTACGGAGCGCTGGTGGCGGGAACCGGTCGGCGCGGGCGTGCTGATGGCGGCCGTTCCGGCGATCGTCGTACCCATGAAGGAGCTGGTCGCCCGGTCCGGGCCACCGGTCATGGGCCCCGGCACCGGGTTCTATCCCTCCGGTCACACCGCGACCGCCGTCGTGGCCTACGGCTCCGCCACGCTGCTTCTGCTGCCGTGGCTGCGCGGTACGCTCGCCCGTCGGCTGGTCCTGGCCGGCTGCCTCGGTCTCAACGGCGCCGTCGCCGTCGGGCTGGTCGTGCGGGGATTCCACTGGCCGCTGGACGTGCTGGCGAGCTGGTGTCTGTGCGGCGCGCTGCTGATCCTGCTGCGGCTCTTCGTCCGAAGTCCCACGCCCCCACTCGCACCCCCGCCCCCACCCTCCTCCTCGTCCCCGCCCTCACGGTGATCCCTTCGGGGGCCGGGCCACCCTCCAGTGGGGTGCGATCACGTGCACCGGGGTGAATTCGGGTGCGGTGCCGCCCGGTCGGAAGGCCCGCATGGTGGTCTCCGCGGTCACCTTGAGCTCCCAGTCCACCGCTCCCCGGAAATCGCCGCAGGTGACGTCGGCGAACAGTCGCCACTCGACACGTCCGCGGTCCTCCGTGTGCGGGGCGAGCACGATCCGCCAGGCCGTGCCGGCCGGGATCCGCAGCGGCAGTCCGAAGTCCGGCACCACGGGTATGCCCTGCCCGTCGAGCGCGGGCCGCACCAGCGGCGGGGTCTCGTCGAGGAACACCTCCGCGTCAGGTACCTGCATGGGCTGGTAGTTCGCCAGGGCACGCCGGCGCGCCTCCGACAGGTCCTCGGCGTACGAGAGGGCGGGGCCCGGCTGGGGTACGAGGCTCACCCCGCTCGGCTTCATCGGAGCCCGGCCGGTCACCTCGGCGCGCAGGCCGAGCAGTACGAGGTCGTGATCGCCGGTCGCCGCCAGGTCGAGGTACACGTTGTGGCCGGTGAGGGGGATGTGCACGGGGTCAGGACCGATGGTGGTGCTGGGGTCGAGCACGGCGAAGGCATGGCTCAGTCCGCCCAGCCGCAGGTCGAAGTCCTCGGAGTGCTCAGGCTGCGGATCTTGAGGGGGCTGCGGAGGTCGCGCATGCTGCCGTGGATTCTCGTTCGCCGGCTTTCTCTCCCGTCCCCGCCACCACTTCACGCCTCGTCCTCCCAGCTCAGGCCGTGCGGCGGCCGGGCCGCCGTCCGGAACGGGTGGCCCGCGAGATCCACCCTGGTGGTGCCGGCGCGTCGGCCGCAGACCCAGTCGAGTTCCAGCTCCCAGGCCACCTGCCAGCGTTCGGTCTCCGGGCGCAGTTCGAAGGTCTCCGGCTCGTCCGGGCCGACCGTGTACGAGAACGTGGCCGGGGTGTCCGCGCCGCGCGGTTCCAGCCGGGGCGGGTCCTCGTCGAGCAGCACTGTGTAGGCGCGCACCGGCAGTATCCCGGCGTGCGGTGACAACTCCCCGCGTGGCGGCCGCCGTTCGATCACGACGACCCGAAGTCCCGCCAGCACGACGGTACGTTCCGGTGCCGTGACGTACAGCCGTACGGTGTGCCCGCTCGCCGGTACGACGCGCCGGGGCTCACCGGCGCCCGCGGGCACGTGGAGGTAGCTGACGTCGGAGAGGGCGACGTGGAAGTCCACCGGGTCCCCGCCGGGTGTCCGGCGGCGCAGAAAGGCAGCCGTTCTTTCGGCCAGGGCGGCGGTGACCACCGCGCCCGGGAGGGGGGCGAGCCAGTCCGGGACCAGGTCGGAGACCCACAGGACGGCCGTCCCCACGGCGGTGAGCGCGAGGGCCACGACGGTCGCGCGGCCCAGGACACGCGCACGCCTCGCCCTGCCTCCGAACGCCACGGCGGCTCCTGTTTTCGTCAATTACCCGGCTTTACCCACCTGTCAGTCGTTCGACACACTGTTCGACATGCCGGTGCGCCACCCGCGCCCGCGCCGCCCACGGTTCGCGTCGACCGCACGGACGGCCGACGAGAGCGTGGTCACGCGGGAATCAGGCAGCCGCGAAAGCCTCGGAAATCACCAGCTCCTCCCTTCGCTCCTCACCTGTCGTCGTCCGTCGCCAGATTCGCCGCCGCCTCGTGCATGGCCAGTTCGAGGAGTGCCGGGTCGGTGAGGGTGCCCGAGCCGTCCGGTGGGATCAGCCAGCGGACGCCTCCGGTCACGCGGCCCGGGTACGGGACGACGATCCAGGTGCCACGTCCCGCCGTACGAACCCCCGTGCCCAGCCAGCGGGCCGCGGTGCCCGGCGGCACGAAGAACCCCATCCGGGAGTCGCCGAAGTCGACGAGCACCGGACCGGGTTGGTCGATGACACGGGTGAGGACGTCCAGGGTGGGGTAGCCGAGTTCACCCCGCAGGATCAGTACGTCCCAGGCCTTGCCGGCGGGCAGCAGCGCGATCCCCAGGGGATTGCGCTCCCATTCCCAGCGGCAGGCCTCGGGATCCGGAGCAACGGACGCCAGCCACTCGACCGCCGTTTTCGCCCCAGTCATGGGGACCTCCCTCTCTCTGTGAACGCTGGTCGCGTCACGAGAGAGAGGGGGGTTTCCCCGGACCATTACGCGGGTTCCGCCTGGTTTTGTGAGTGAACCAGGTCATAGCTACTGAGCTGGGCGCACGCGCCCTCTAAAGGGCGCGAGGAACTGCGCGACAAGCCCCACCGACCCGCAGCAGACGAACGAGCCGCTAACTGTCGAATCCCAACCCGAACCGATCCATCGCCTTCAGCCACAGATTTCGCCGCCCCCCACGCTCATCCGCCCGCGCCAACGACCACTTCGTCAACGCGATCCCCGTCCACGCGAACGGCTCCGGCGGAAAGGGCAACGGCTTCTTGCGAACCATCTCCAACGACGTACGCTCCGTCCGCTCCCCCGCCAGCAGGTCCAGCATCACGTCCGCCCCGAAGCGCGTCGCACCGACACCGAGGCCGGTGAACCCCGCCGCATACGCCACGCGCCCCCCGTGCGCGGTGCCGAAGAACGCCGAGAAGCGCGAGCAGGTGTCGATCGCCCCGCCCCACGCGTGGGTGAAGCGGACGCCCTCCAGTTGCGGGAAGCAGGTGAAGAAGTGGTCGGCCAGCTTGGCGTAGGTCTCCGGACGGTCGTCGTACTCGGCGCGGACCCGGCCGCCGTAGGGATAGATCGCGTCGTAACCGCCCCACAGGATCCGGTTGTCGGCGCTCAGCCGGAAGTAGTGGAACTGGTTGGCGCTGTCACCGAGGCCCTGTCTGCCGCGCCAGCCGATGTCGGCGAGCTGCGCCTCGCTCAGCGGTTCGGTCATCAGCGCGTAGTCGTAGACCGGCACGGTGTAGGCCCGGACACGCTTCACCAGGCTCGGGAAGATGTTCGTGCCGAGCGCGATCCGGCGAGCGCGGATCGACCCGTACGGCGTGCGTACGGCCATGCCGGCGCCGTACGGCCGCAGGCCGAGGGCGGGGGTGTGCTCGTAGACGCGGACGCCGAGTCGGAGGCAGGCGCGCTTGAGGCCCCAGGCCAGTTTCGCCGGGTTGAGCAGCGCGACGCCGGTGCGGTCGTGCAGGCCGGCCAGGAAGGTGGGGGACGCGACCTGCTCCCGTACCGCTTCCGCGTCCAGGAACTCGGTGCCGGTCGCGAGGCCCTTGTCCGTCAACTCCTGGTGCCACGCGCGGAGTTCGTCGGCCTGGTGGGGTTCGGTGGCGACGTCGATCTCGCCGGTGCGTTCGAAGTCGCAGTCGAGGGAGTGGCGGGCGACCGACTTCTCGATCTCGTCCAGGTTGCGGGCACCGAGTTCCTGGAGCCGGTGCATCTCGTCCGGCCAGCGGGCCAGGCCGTTCGCGAGGCCGTGGGTGAGCGAGGCGGCGCAGAAGCCGCCGTTGCGGCCCGAGGCGGCCCAGCCCACCTCGCGGCCCTCGACGAGCACGACGTCCCGCCGCGGGTCGCGCTCCTTGGCGATCAGGGCGGTCCACAGCCCGCTGTACCCGCCGCCCACCACCAGCAGGTCGCAGCTCTCGGCGCCGGTGAGGGCGGGCTCGGGGCGGGGCCTGCCGGGATCGTCCAGCCAGTACGCGACCGGCTGGGCGTCCGAAAGGGATTTCGTCCAGCGATTTACGTTTCCATGGGTCATGGCGCTTGGGGCCATGATTCCAACTCCCTACGATAACTGCTAGTTCTTCTGCCTGTTCCGGCGGTTGCCGATGACCATTCCGGTAAGCACGAACAGTACGGCGATCAGGAACATGGCCGTACCAATGACATTGATCTGAACGGGCGTTCCGCGCTGTGCCGATCCCCAGACGAACATGGGGAAGGTGACGGTCGAGCCCGCGTTGAAATTGGTGATGATGAAATCGTCGAAGGAGAGCGCGAAGGCGAGCAGCGCGCCCGCCGCGATCCCGGGAGCCACGATCGGCAGGGTGACGCGCAGGAAGGTCTGCACCGGCCCCGCGTAGAGGTCCCGGGCGGCTTCCTCCAGCCGGGGGTCCATCGACATCACGCGGGCCTTCACGGCGACGACGACGAAGCTGAGGCAGAACATGATGTGGGCGATCAGGATCGTCCAGAAGCCCAGCTGGGCGCCCAGGTTGAGGAACAGGGTGAGCAGCGAGGCCGCCATGACGACCTCGGGCATCGCCATCGGGAGGAAGATGAGCGAGTTGACGGCGCCCCGCGCGCGGAAGCGGTACCGCACCAGCGCGAAGGCGATCATCGTGCCGAGGACGGTCGCCCCGATGGTCGCCCAGAAGGCGATCCGCAGGCTGAGCGAGAGCGAGCCGCACATGCCGGCGACGCCGCAGGGATCACGCCAGGCGTCCGTCGAGAACTGCTGCCACTCGTAGTTGAAGCGGCCGTTCGGTTTATTGAAGGAGAACACCGTGACGACGACGTTCGGCAGCAACAGATAGCCGAGGGTGATGAGTCCCGCGATGACGACGAAACGGCTTTTGAGCCAGCGCCCGATCGAATTCACGAAGGCCATTTAAACCAGGTCCTCCGTTCCGGACTTGCGGATGTAGAGGGTGACCATGACGAGGATCGCGGCCATGAGGAGGAAGGAGAGAGCGGCGGCCGTCGGATAGTCGAGGATGCGCAGGAACTGCGTCTGGATGACGTTGCCGATCATGCGGGTGTCGGTGGAGCCGAGGAGGTCCGCGTTGACGTAGTCGCCGCTCGCCGGGATGAAGGTGAGCAGCGTCCCCGAGACGACTCCCGGCATCGACAGCGGGAAGGTGACCTTGCGGAAGGTCGTGAACGGCCTGGCGTAGAGGTCACCGGCGGCTTCGTGCAGCCGTCCGTCGATGCGTTCGAGGGAGGTGTAGAGCGGCAGGATCATGAACGGCAGGAAGTTGTACGTCAGACCGCACACCACCGCGAGCGGCGTGGCCAGCACCCGGTCGCCGGCCGTGATGCCGAGCCAGCTGGTGACGTCCAGGACGTGCAGCGAGTTGAGGGCGCCGACAACGGGGCCGCCGTCCGCGAGGATCGTCTTCCAGGCGAGCGTGCGGATCAGGAAGCTGGTGAAGAACGGCGCGATGACCAGGATCATGATCAGGTTGCGCCAGCGTCCCGCGCGGAACGCGATCAGGTACGCGAGCGGATACCCCAGCACCAGGCAGAGGATCGTCGCGGAACCGGCGTACAGCACCGAGCGCAGGAACTGCGGCCAGTAGTCGACCAGCGCGTCCCAGTAGGTCGCGAAGTGCCAGGTGACCTTGTAGCCCTCCTCCAGGGAGCCCGTCTGCACGGACGTGGAGGCCTGGTAGACCATCGGCAGCGCGAAGAACACGAACAGCCAGAGCAGACCGGGCAGGAGCAGCCAGTACGGCGTCCAGCGGCCTCTTCTGCGTGGGGGCTTCTTCGCCGGGGCGGGCGCCAGGGGTGGCGCGGCCGGGGTCGCGGTGGCCATCAGACGGCCGCCTCGTCGTCGACCGTCCCGACGCCGGCGTCTATGTCCTGGTCGGCGTCGAGGCCGAAGGTGTGGGCCGGGTTCCAGTGCAGGACGACCTCCGCACCCGGGGCCAGCCGGGCGTCGCGGTCGATGTTCTGGACGTACACCTCGAACTCCGGGCAGACGGGGCTGTCGATGACGTACTGCGTGGAGACGCCGATGAAACTGGTGGCGGCGATCGTGCCGGTGATGCGGTTGCGGCCGGCGGGGATGTCTCCGGCGTCGTCCGCGTGCGTGAGGGAGATCTTCTCGGGGCGGACCCCGACCAGCACCTTGCCGCCGGTCCTGGTCGGCGCCGAACATCGGGCCTCGGGAAGCAGGAGCTTGCCGCCGCCCGCCTTGAGGACGATCTCGTCGCCGCTCTTGGCGTCGACCTCGGCCTCGATGAGGTTGGAGGTGCCGAGGAAGTTGGCGACGAACGTGGTGTGCGGGTTCTCGTAGAGATCGGCGGGCGAGCCGAGCTGCTCGACCCTGCCCCCGTTCATCACGGCGACCGTGTCGGCCATCGTCATGGCCTCCTCCTGGTCGTGCGTGACATGGACGAAGGTGATGCCGACCTCGGTCTGGATGCGCTTCAGCTCCAGCTGCATCTGACGGCGCAGCTTGAGGTCGAGGGCGCCGAGCGGTTCGTCGAGGAGCAGCACCTTGGGGGTGTTGATCAGCGCGCGGGCCACGGCGACGCGCTGCTGCTGGCCGCCGGAGAGCTGGTGCGGCTTCTTGCGCGCCTGCTCACCGAGCTGGACGAGCTCCAGCATGTCGTCGACCTGCTTCTTCACCGACTTGATGCCGCGCCGGCGCAGACCGAAGGCGACGTTCTCGAAGATGTCGAGGTGCGGGAAGAGGGCGTACGACTGGAAGACGGTGTTCACCGGCCGCTTGTACGGCGGCAGGTGCGTGACCTCCTGCTCGCCGAGGAAGACGGTCCCGGAGGAAGGTTCCTCCAGGCCCGCGATCATCCGCAGGGTGGTCGTCTTGCCGCAGCCGGAGGCGCCGAGCAGGGCGAAGAAGGAGCCCTGCGGGACGGTGAGGTCGAGGGGGTGTACGGCGGTGAACGAGCCGTATCTCTTGCTGATCCCGGAGAGACGGACGTCGCCGCCGTGGTCTGTGCTGGTGCTGGTCATGATGTGGTCCTTGGGGAGTCGGAGGGGTGTCGCACCGCTGGGGGCAGACGTGGCTACGCCCCTGTCAACTTCGCGAACTTCTCCTCGTACGCCGTCTCTTCCTTCTGGCTCAGCGACCGGAAGGCGTGGGACTTCGCGGCCATCGCCGCGTCGGGAATGATCAGCGGGTTGTCCGCCGCGTCCTTGTCGAGCTTCGCGAGGTACGGCTTCACTCCGTCGACGGGACACACGTAGTTGATGTACGCGGCCAGTTCGGCGGCCGGTTCGGGCTCGTAGTAGTAGTCCATGAGCCGCTCGGCGTTCGTCTTGTGGCGCGCCCTGTTGGGGATCAGCATGTTGTCGCTCGACGTGATGTAGCCGCTGTCCGGGATGACGAAGTCGATGTCCGGGCTGTCCGCCTTGAGCTGGACCACGTCACCGGCCCAGGCGACACAGGCCGCGAAGTCGCCCGAGGTCAGGTCGGCCGTGTAGTCGTTGCCGGAGAAGCGGCGGATCTGGCCCTTGTCGACGGCCTTCTGGAGCCGGGCGATGGCCGCGTCGTAGTCGTCGTCGGTGAACTTCGCGGGGTCCTTGCCCATGTCGAGCAGGGTCATGCCGATGCTGTCGCGCATCTCGGAGAGGAACCCGACACGCCCCTTGAGCTTGGGGTTGTCGAGCATGTCGGAGACCGACTTCACCTCGACGCCGCCCAGGGCCTTCTTGTTGTAGGCGATGACGGTCGAGATGCCCTGCCAGGGATAGGAGTAGGCGCGGCCCGGGTCCCAGTCGGGGCTGCGGAACTGCTGGGTCAGGTTCGCGAACGCGTGCGGGAGGTTCGACGCGTCCAGCTTCTGCACCCAGCCGAGCCGGATCAGCCGGCCGGCCAGCCAGTCGGTGAGGACGATGATGTCCCGGCCGGTGTCCTGGCCGGCCGCGAGCTGCGGCTTGATCTTGCCGAAGAACTCGACGTTGTCGTTGATGTCCTCGGTGTACTTGACCTTGATGCCGGTCCGCTCGGTGAAGGCGTCGAGCGTGGGGTGGTGCTTCTCGCTCTTGTCGACGTCCATGTACTCGGTCCAGTTGGAGAAGTTGACGGTCTTCTCCTTGGCCGAGTGGTCGTCCGCGGAGACGCCTCCCGCGGTCTTGCCGGCCGCGGGGATGCCGCAGCCGGTCAGCGCGCCGAGGCCGCCGGCCACCAGGGCGCCGCCCGCGGAGGCGCGCAGCAGGGACCGGCGGGTCAGGGCGGCCCTGCCGTTGCGGAAGCTGCGCCGCATGGCGGCCAGCTGGGCCGGGGAGAGGCGGTCGGGCTCGTACTGCTCCATGCGCGTGATGCCCTTTCGGGAGGGTGTGCGGCCGCTGGTCGGTCGGCCTGTGTCCGGTCAGCGGTCCCCGAAGATCGTGCGGTGCCAGTCCTTGCGGGCAACCGCGGTGTTGTCGAACATGACGTGCTTGATCTGTGTGTACTCCTCGAACGAGTACGCGGACATGTCCTTGCCGAAGCCGGACGCCTTGTATCCGCCGTGAGGCATCTCGCTGATGATCGGAATGTGGTCGTTGACCCACACGCAGCCCGCCTTGATCTCGCGGGTGGCGCGGTTCGCCCGGTAGACGTCCCGGCTCCAGGCGGAGGCGGCGAGACCGTAGGGCGTGTCGTTGGCGAGCGCGATGCCGTCGTCGTCGCTGTCGAAGGGCAGGACGACGAGCACGGGCCCGAAGATCTCGGACTGGACGATCTCGCTGTCCTGGGCGGCGTCGGCGACCAGGGTGGGCCGGTAGTAGGCGCCGTTCTTCAGCTCCCCCTGCGGAGCCTCGCCGCCGGTCACCACGCGCGCGTAGGCACGCGCCCGCTCGACGAATCCGGCGACCCGGTCGCGCTGGGCGTGCGAGATGAGCGGCCCGAGGTCGGTGCCCGGGGCGAACGGGTCACCGAGCCGGACGGTGTCCATGAGGGCGGCCGTTCTCGCGACGAACTCCTCGTACAGCGGGCGTTGCACGTACGCGCGCGTGGCGGCCGTGCAGTCCTGCCCGGTGTTGATGAGCGCGCCGGCGACAGCACCGTTGACGGCGGCGTCGAGATCGGCGTCGTCGAAGACGACGAAGGGTGCCTTGCCGCCCAGTTCCAGATGGAGCCGCTTGACGGTGGCGGTGGCGACCTCGGCGACGCGCTTGCCGACGGCGGTGGACCCGGTGAAGGACGTCATGACGACATCGGGATGCCCGACGAGATGCTCACCGGCTTCCCTGCCGGTCCCGGTGACGACATTGATCACCCCGTCCGGAATCCCTGCCGCGGTGGCCGCCTCGGCGAAGAGGAGCGAGGTCAGCGGGGTCAGCTCGGCGGGCTTGAGCACGATCGTGTTGCCGGCCGCGATCGCCGGGAGGATCTTCCAGGCGGCCATCTGGAGCGGATAGTTCCAGGGCGCGATGGAGCCGACGACACCAATGGGTTCACGGCGGACGTACGAGGTGTGGTCACCGGAGTACTCCCCGGCCGACTGGCCCTGGAGGTGCCGGGCGGCGCCCGCGAAGAACGCGGTGTTGTCGATCGTCCCCGGCACGTCGAACTCACGCGTCAGCTTGAGCGGCTTGCCGCACTGGAGGGACTCGGCGCGCGCGAACTCCTCGGCACGCTCGGCGAGGACGGCGGCGAACCGGTGCAGCGCGTCGGATCGCTCACCCGGAGTGGCTCCGGCCCAGCCGGGGAACGCGGCGCGCGCGGCGGCGACGGCGGCGTCCACGTCGCCGGGACCGGCCAGCTCGTACGTGTAGACCGCGTCGCCCGTGGCGGGGTCGACGACCCTGTGCGTACGGCCGGAGGTGCCGCGGGTCAGGCGGCCCGCGATGTACTGCGCGCCGGCCGCGAGCCGCTCCTGTGCCGGGAAGCGATGGCCCGGATTGTGCATGTCGCTCTCCTCCGTGACCCTCCCCGGACTGCGGGGGTCAACGTAGCTCCAGGTCGATTTGAGTGCCGATCCTGGCAGAGTAAGTGGACTCCAACAAGGGATTCCGTTGTTGCCATTTGGTTACGCGACGAAATCTGTCGACCAGGTGTCAAGCGGGACGGGAAATGAGCAGACGCGATGTCAGTGGTGGCTGCCAGACTGGCGTGTATGGGGAAACTCGCAACGAGAACCACCGATACGGGGCAGATTGATTCACTTGAGACGCTGACCAGGGAAGTCCGTGCGGGGGCCCGGGTCAAGTACCTGCACTTCTGGGGGCACCGACCACGCCCGGACGGCCGTGTGGGGCCGAGCTGTCTCAGCCAGTGGTGGCCGTCCGCGTTCTCGGTGGACGGCGTGGAGTACGCGACGGCCGAGCACTGGATGATGGCCGCCAAGGCCCGCCTGTTCGAGGACTCGGAGGCGGAGCGCCTGGCTGTCACGGCGGCGAACCCGGCACTGGCGAAGAAGGCCGGCCGGCTCGTGCGCGGTTTCGACGAGGCCGTGTGGGAGCGCGAGCGGTTCGGCATCGTGGTCGAGGGCAGTGTCCACAAGTTCGCCGCGCACAGTGACCTGCGGGGGTTTCTGCTGGGCACGGGCGAGCGGGTGCTGGTGGAGGCGAGCCCGGTGGACCGCGTGTGGGGCATCGGCCTGGCCGCGGACGACGAGGCCGCGATGGATCCCGGCCGGTGGCGGGGGCCGAACCTGCTGGGGTTCGCCCTGATGGCGGCGCGGGAGCGCCTGCGGGCGGGTTAGGCACGCACCGCGCCCCGGAGAGGCGTTTCGCCCGCCGTCGAGACGACTACGGGCGGTCCCGGGAGGTGGGGTGCGGATTCCGCACCCCAACTGCCCGGAACTGCCCGACCGACCCGCTCCTCAGACCTGCTGGGACAGGGAGGTCGAGAAACTGCCGTCGATCTCGTTCGCCGAGCCCTCGTCGCCGAACGCGATGATGAGGACCCCGAACGCCGTGGCGATGACGATGCCGACGGCACCGCAGATGATCCCGGCCAGCGCCTGGCCCGGGTTGGTCGCCTGGCCCCGGCGGGCCCTGCCCCGGGCGATCAGGCCGAAGACCACGGCGAGGATGCCCAGGATGATCGCCAGCGGCCAGAGGCAGAAGAAGACGGCCGAAACAATGCCGACCACGAGGGAGGCCGTGCCCATCCCGTTGCTGGGCTGGGGCCCCATGGGGGCCCAGCCGTAGCCGGGACCGCCGCCGTACATCGGGGGCGCGGAGTACCCGGGGCCGGGGCCGCCGTATCCGGCTTGCGGCGGGTAGCCGTAGCCCGGTCCCGACGGGTAGGGCGGCGGGTAGGCGTACGGGGCCTGTCCGGGGCCGTCGGGCGATATCGGGGGCGGAGGCACCGGCTCGCCGGGCGCGGCGGGCTGGGCGTAGGAGGCCCCCGGGACCGGGGGTGCGAACGGGTTGTCCTGCGGGGTGCCGGCCGGGTGGGCGCCGGGTGCGGCGAAGGGGCCGGCCCAGGGCCGGGGTGTCTGGGGCCCCGAGGTGACCGTGGGGTGGTTGTGGACGGCGGGAGGTGGTGGGGTGGCGTACCCGTTGTTCCAGAACACCGTGCCCCCCGGACCGCCGGGGACGGCCCCCGGGCGAGGTGTGTCCTCCGACGGCGGCGCCCAGGGATCGAACTCGGGGTCAGGACCTGTCGTGTCGGCGGGGGCGGACGGGGCAGGCGGCTTGTCGAGCGGAACCCGCGCGGGTGTGCCGTTCGCGGGGCTGTCGCTGACGGTTTCGCCGGTCGCCGCGCCCTCGGAACTCGCCCCCTCCGCGGGGCCGTTCTCCGGTGACTGCGACGGCTGCGCGGCGTCGGACATGCGTGGGGTCCCCTCGTCGATACGTTCCGTCATGCTACGACCCGCCGATCGCCGGGCGACCGGGCACCTCCGGCATCCCGCCCCGCCCTCCACCTGCCCTCTCCCGCCTCCGGACGGAATCCACGGGCGCCTGTCCGCGCACCCGGCCTACGATGATCCCGAGTCATCGATCAGCCGATCACCCGCGTCCCGCCGACCGTCGCCCGGTCCGGGGCGCCGTTCCCGGGGAGGAACCCTTGACCGACCACCACCAGCGTGCCGCAGCAGGCGACCGTGACCCGCACGCCTTCATCGCCGGGCTGCCCAAGGCCGAACTGCACGTCCACCACGTGGGCTCGGCCTCCCCCCGGATCGTCTCGCAGCTGGCCGCCCGTCACCCCGACTCCGCGGTGCCCACCGATCCCGAGGCACTGGCCGACTTCTTCACGTTCACGGACTTCGCCCACTTCATCAAGGTGTACCTGTCCGTCGTGGACCTCGTCCGCACACCCGAGGACGTGCGGCTGCTGACGTACGAGATCGCCCGCGACATGGCACGGCAGCAGGTCAGGTATGCCGAGCTCACCATCACCCCGTTCTCCTCCGTCCGCCGCGGTATCGACGACCGCGCCTTCATGGACGCGATCGAGGACGCCCGGAAGTCGGCCGAGGCCGACTTCGGAACCGTCCTGCGGTGGTGCTTCGACATTCCGGGCGAGGCCGGGCTCGAATCCGCCGAGGAGACGCTTCGCCTCGCCACCGACGACCGGCTGCGCCCGGAGGGACTGGTGTCGTTCGGGCTCGGCGGGCCCGAGATCGGCGTACCGAGGCCGCAGTTCAAGCCGTACTTCGACCGGGCTATCGCCGCCGGACTGCGGTCCGTGCCGCACGCGGGCGAGACCACCGGCCCGGAGACGGTCTGGGACGCGCTGAACCATCTGCGCGCCGAGCGCATCGGGCACGGGACGAGTTCCGCGCAGGACCCCGAACTGCTCGCCCATCTCGCCGAGCAGCGCATCGCCCTGGAGGTCTGCCCGACCTCCAACATCGCCACGCGCGCGGTCCGCACGCTCGACGAGCACCCCCTCAAGGAGTTCGTGCGGGCCGGCGTCCTCGTCACGATCAACTCCGACGACCCGCCGATGTTCGGCACCGACCTCAACAGCGAGTACGCGGTCGCCGCCCGGCTGCTCGACCTCGACGAGTGGGGTATCGCCGACCTCGCCAAGAACGCTGTCGAGGCATCGTTCCTCGACCCGGCGGGCAAGGCCGCGCTGGCCGCCGAGATCGACACGTACACCTCGGCGTGGCTCGCCCCCTGAGAAACGTCACCGGCCCCGCCCGCGCACAATGGGCCGATGCAGAACGTGACCGCCGTGGCCCATCGCGGCGACCCCTACCGCGCCCGTGAGAACACGATCGACTCGCTGCGTTCCGCGCTCGACCGGGGCGCGGACGCGGTCGAGATCGACGTACGGCTCACCCGCGACGGCGTGCCCGTGCTGCTGCACGACGCGACCCTGAAGCGGCTCTGGGAGCGGGAACGGCCGCTGGCCGTCCTGTCGGCGGCCGAGGTGCGCGGGCTGACGGAGGGCGGGGTGCCGACGCTCGCGGAGGCCCTGGCCGTGACCGAGGGCAGCCGGGTGATGATCGATCTGCCGGGGTCGCCCGATGTGCGGGCGGTGCGGCGGGTGGTGGACGTGGTCCGGGAGTGTGCGGCGGAGGAACGCGTGTACTACTGCGCGGACGCTCCGGCGATGCTGGCGGTGCGCGCGGCGGACCCGTCCGCCGAGATCGCCCTGACCTGGAAGTCCCTCGCGCCGCCGCGGCCCGCCCTGCTGGCCTCGATCCGCCCGCGCTGGCTCAACTACCGTTTCACCCTGGTCGACCGTCAGCTCACGGCACGGGTGCACCGGGGCGGTCAGCTGCTGTCGGTGTGGACTCCGGACACCCGTCGCTCCATGCGCCGGCTGCTGGACGCGGGCGTCGACTCGATCACCACCAACCGGATCGACGCGCTGTGCGCACTGCGGAAGGGATGAGGGCGTCCGGGCCCGTGAGCACGGCGCCCTACAGGCGGGACTTCTGAGCGACCGTCGCCGGGTCGGCCGGGGTGTCCCTGGTGGCGTACTGCGGGACGGGGGTGTCGTCCGTGCCGGTGTCGCGGACCAGTCCGTAGCGGATGGCACCGTCGGGGGGCCCGGTGGTCACGTCTCCCTCCACGTTGTCCCAGGTCGTCGGGAAGACGTTCAGGTTGTAGTCGGCGCCCCGTTCGTTCACGGTGAGGGTGACGCTGCCGTCGACGTAGAAGTACTCGTTCTGCCACATCTGCTGGGTGCCGGCCGGCGGGACACTGTAGCCGGTGGTCGAGCTGCCCATGCCGGTCGCGGAACTGTCGGTGCCGCTGACCCGGTCGTCCATCCGGCGGCCACCGCCGGAGGCCACGTGGAAGAGCTTGCCCTTCAGGCCGGTCCAGGCCGGCATGACCAGACCGCCGGTTCGGTAGTACTGCGTCACGATCTGCCAGCGGACGAGGACATAGCCCTGGCCGGTGAGCGTCACGCCGTCCCCGCGGTGGTTCATGGTGGCGTGCGCACCGCCGGTGCTGGTGATCCCGGCCTCGGGCCGGTGCGGAAGGGCGGCGGGCCGCGCGTTCGGGTCGGGTGCCGTGTCGACGGCGTCGACGACCGTGCCGTACAGGTCCGGCTCGGGGCGGCTCGCCGAGGGCGAGGGTGTCGGCGACGGTGTGGGCGTGGGTGACGGCGACGCCGAGGGGGACGCGGACGGGGAGGGGGGCACGGAGGTGGTGAGTGCCTGGGGCCGAGGACGCGCCGTGGGTGCCGCCACGGCCGGCGGCGGGTTCTTCGCGGGGTACGTGACGACGTAGACGCCGCCCGCGATGATCGTCGCCCCGGCGCTCAGGGCGACGGCCGGCTTGGTCAGGGCGCCGAGCACCTTGCCCGACCAGCCGACGGAGGCGCCGGTGGTCGCGGCGACAGCCGTCTTGCCGCCGAAGGCCAGCGACAGGGTGAACCCGACGGGCACCGGGACCAGCGCGATACCGACGAGGAGCCGTTCCGCCGGTACGACGACCGCTTCGCCGGGGTTCGCGCAGTACGCGCATCCCCTGATGTGCCGGGCCAGCCGTTTGCGCCACACCGAGTCCGGGACACCGTCCCAGCGGGCGGTCGCTTCCCGCAGGTCGGGACAGGCGCCGTCGAGCGCCCGGACGATTCCGCGCGAGGCCTCCAGACGCTCCTTCATCCGCTGGACGCGTACGGCGGTGTGCTGCCGGCTGATACCGACGGCGGCCGCCAGCTCACGGCGGCTGAGTTCGCCCGCGACCTCCAGCCACCACAGCGACAGCAGTTGCCGGTCCTCGTCGTCGAGCCAGCGCACGGCCTCCGCGACCTCCCGCCGCTGCCCCTCCAACTGGAGCCTCAGCACGGTGAGTTCGGCGAAGTCGGCCGCCTCGTCGGCGGTCTCGTCCCGTAGCGCGTCGGTGGGACGGCGGCGGGCTCGGTCCCGGATCTGCCGCATCGCGATCGCGACGAGCCACGACCGGAAGCTGTCCGGGTCACGCAGTGATCCGAGGTTCTCGACGGCCCGCAGCATGGTCTCCTGCACGACGTCGTCGACGTCGGCGTGACCGTTCAGCGCCCGGCCGACGATGTTGTAGACCAGCGGCAGCCAGCCCGCGACCAACTCGTCCAGCGCCCGCCGGTCACCGGCCTGCGCCGCGGCGATGGTGGAGCGCCAGCGCTGCGTGTCCACGGGACCCTTTCGGTGGCGGTGAGGGGGGTGACGGCTGAGGCCGGTGGTCTTCTGCACGCACTCTCAGGCAGGCCGGGGCTGTTGGCTATGTCCCGGATCACAGTGCGGAGACGGCGGACAGGCCACGGGGATAACAGTTTTTCGTCGCCCTTAGGGGACGTCCCCGACAACCCCCTTGCCGGACAGGGCAGTTACTCGGGTTTTCGCCAGGGTCCGATGTCCTCCCCGCTGACGATCCGGCGATCGACGTACGCCCACAGAATGATCAACAACACACCACGTCGACCTCTGGAGCAGCCGCATGCGCACCCGCAGCCGTACGACCGTCATCGCCGCCTCCCTCGTCCTCGCCCTGGGCGCCGCCCCGCTGTCCGCCCCCGCGTTCGCCGCGTCCGGACCCGCGTCGGCGCACTCCACCACGACCGGCCCGGACACCGAGGCCCTGGAGGCCGCGATCGCGGGTCTCCCGGACCAGGACGCCACCGCGGCCGTCGTACGGGTGGGTGGCGAGGGGAGCTGGCACGGTGTCGCCGGGGTGCGCGACCTGAGGACCGGGGCGCCCGCGCTGGAGAACGCGCGGTTCCGGGCCGGTTCGACGACGAAGATCGTGACCGCGGCGCTCGTACTGCGGCTCGCCGCCGAGGGCCGGATCTCCCTGGACGGCACGGTGCAGCAGTATCTGCCCGGGCTACTCACCGAGGATTTCGCGCCCATCACCGTGCGGCAGTTGCTGAACTTCACCAGCGGGCTCCAGCCGGGGGCGTCCTTCGGCGACAGCACCGCCGAGATGTACCCACACCGCTTCGAGACGCTGACGCCCGAGGAGGTCGTGGCCGCGTCGGTCGCCAAGGGCCCGGACCCCGACCACGCACCCGGCGAGCACCAGGACTACGGCAACATCCACTACACCGTGCTCGCCATGCTGGTCGAGAAGGTCACCGGCGACTCGTACGCCCACCAGGCGGCCGTACGGATCTTCCGTCCGCTCGGTATGCGGCACACGTCGTTCCCCGACGGCCCCGACCCCCGTATCCACGGTCCCCACAACCGGGGATACGAATGGATCGACGGCGAGCTGGTGGACGTGACCGACTGGAACATGTCCGACCGATGGGCGGCCGGTGACATGATCTCGACGACCGCGGACCTCGAACGGCTGCTGAGGGGCGTGTTCAGCGGCCGGGTCGTACCCGAGCCACAGCTGAAGGAGATGTTCGCGGTACCGGCCGTGCCGGGCGCCACGATGGGCGCACCGTTCTCGCCGTTCAAGGTGAACGGCCGGACGGTCTGGGCCAAGACCGGATCCCGCCCCGGCTATCACACGGTTGTCGCGGCCACCCGCGATCTGTCCCGGACCGTGGTCTACTCCGTCAACTCGACCGACGCACGCAGCGACGGCGAGGCCATCGCCCGGCGTTTCGCCTTCCCCGCGTTCAACCGCTGACAACGGCGCCGGCGCCGGCCGGAGGCGTCGCCGTCAGCGCCTCCAGCCGCTTGATCCGCTTCCGGACGACGTACAGCGGGATCACCCCGAACACCCCGAACGACATGTCGATCACCGTCCACCAGAACGGAATTCCCCGGATCGGCCCGCAGATCAGCGCGAGCGGCACGATCCCCGTGCAGGCGATCATCCCGAACTCGACGACCCAGATGTTGCGTACGGGGTCGCGGTAGGGCCCGTAGAAGGCGACCGCGATGACGAGATGGGCGAAGGCGAGCCAGTCCGTGCCGTAGAGGACGAACGGGTAGCGCTCGTCGGTGGCGTCGAGTCCCTCGCGTACCCGCTGGATCCACTCCATCGCCCCGGGAAGGTACTCGGGTACGGACAGGGCCCTCAACAGGCTCTCGGTCCAGCGCAGTTCGTGGACGAGGGGGAAGGCCGTGGCGCCACTGAGCACCAGACACACGACGAAGAGGACCAACCAGGCGCGAATGCCCTTGAGCAGGGCGGCTCTGTCGCTCATGAGGGCAGCATACGCTCCGGTTGAACACGTTCAAAAACACTTGTGCACGCCTCGCACCAGGCGTGACACGCACGCGGCCCCGGACGGAGCACTCCCGTCCGGGGCCGCGCGTTTGTCAGGGGCAGCCGTCAGCCGCCGAGCGACGTCATGACGTGCTTGATCCGCGTGTAGTCGTCGAAGCCGTACCCCGAGAGGTCCTTGCCGTAGCCGGACTTCTTGAAGCCGCCGTGGGGCATCTCCGCGACCAGCGGGATGTGGGTGTTGATCCACACACAGCCGAAGTCCAGCACCTTCGACATCCGCATCGCGCGCGCGTGGTCCTTCGTCCAGACCGACGACGCGAGGGCGTAGTCCACGCCGTTGGCCCACCCCACGGCCTGCGCCTCGTCCGTGAAGGACTGGACGGTGATGACCGGGCCGAAGACCTCGTTCTGGATGATCTCGTCATCCTGCTTCAGGCCCGACACGACCGTCGCGGCGTAGAAGTAGCCGACGTCACCGACCCGGTGGCCGCCCGCCTCCACCTTCGCGTGCGCGGGCAGCCGCTCGATGAACCCGGAGACCTGCTTGAGCTGGTTGGGGTTGTTGAGCGGCCCGTACAGCACGTCCTCGTCGTCCGGCTGCCCGGTCTTCGTCTCGGCGGCGGCCTTGGCGAGGGCGGCGACGAACTCGTCGTGGATGGACTCCTGGACCAGAACGCGCGTGGCCGCCGTACAGTCCTGGCCCGCGTTGAAGAAGCCCGCGACCGAGATGTCCTCGACGGCCTTGGCGATGTCGGTGTCCTCGAAGACGACGACCGGCGCCTTGCCGCCCAGCTCCAGGTGCACGCGCTTGAGGTCCTTCGACGCGGACTCGGCTACCTGCATACCGGCCCGCACCGAACCGGTGATCGACGCCATCGCCGGTGTCGGGTGCTCCACCATCAGCCGGCCGGTGTCACGGTCGCCGGTGACGACGTTGAAGACGCCCTTGGGCAGGATCGAACCGATGATCTCCGCCATGAGGACCGTGGACGCGGGCGTCGTGTCCGACGGCTTCAGCACGACCGTGTTGCCGGCCGCGATCGCCGGGGCGAACTTCCACACGGCCATCATCATCGGGTAGTTCCAGGGCGCGACCTGCGCGCAGACCCCGACCGGCTCGCGCCGGACGATCGACGTCATCCCGTCCATGTACTCGCCGGCGCTGCGCCCCTCCAGCATCCGGGCGGCGCCCGCGAAGAAGCGGATCTGGTCCACCATCGGCGGGATCTCCTCGGACCTGGTGAGCCCGATCGGCTTGCCGGTGTTCTCCACCTCGGCCGCGATGAGCTCCTCGGCGCGCTGTTCGAACGCGTCGGCGATCTGGAGGAGGTACTTCTGCCGCTTGGCCGGCGTCTCGTCCCGCCAGGCGGGGAACGCGGCGGCGGCCGCCGCCATGGCGGCGTCGACGTCCGGCTGCCCGGACAGCGGCGCGGTCGCGTACGCCTCGCCCGTCACGGGGTTGACCACCTCGGTGGTCCTCCCGTCGGCGGCGTCCCGGAACTCACCATCGATGTAGTTGCGCAGACGACGCAGCTCGGTGCTCACTGCCGGCCCTCCAGGTTCGGATGTCGATCGACTCGGCGGTCGACCGGCTCGGTGTCCATTGACTGAGACACCCACCCTATTCCGGAGTCCGACGTTTTCAACACCCCCGATGCCCCGCAAGCTGCGAAATCCGCAAGACAGGCGTCCATGAACAACGAATTTCATCGATCCAGCCTTGCGAAACCGTCGACTCCTCGTGCACAGTGAGCGCGTGGCCAGTCGAAGCGCAGAGCACAGGGACTCCCGCGAGTCCAGGAACGGCACCCCCCAGCTGGACGCCGTCTCCCTCGGCATCATCGAGCAGCTCCAGGAGGACGGCCGCAGACCGTACGCGGCGATCGGCAAGGCGGTCGGCCTCTCGGAGGCGGCCGTACGCCAGCGCGTCCAGAAGCTGCTCGACCAGGGCGTGATGCAGATCGTCGCGGTCACGGACCCGCTCACCGTGGGTTTCCGCAGGCAGGCCATGGTCGGCGTCAACGTCGACGGCGACCTCGACCCCGTGGCCGACGCCCTGAGCGCCATGTCGGAAGTCGAGTACGTGGTGATGACAGCGGGCTCCTTCGACATCCTCGCCGAGATCGTCTGCGAGGACGACGACCACCTGCTGGACGTCATCAACAAACGCATACGGGCGCTGCCCGGCGTGCGCTCCACCGAAAGCTTCGTCTACCTCAAGCTCAAGAAGCAGACCTACATGTGGGGAACCCGATAACCGTGACGACCACCGACAGCCACAGCTCCAAGGACCTCAGCCGCACCGCGTACGACCACCTGTGGATGCACTTCACCCGCATGTCGTCGTACGAGAACGCCCCCGTCCCGACGATCGTCCGCGGCGAGGGCACGCACATCTTCGACGACAAGGGCAAGCGCTACCTCGACGGTCTCGCGGGCCTGTTCGTGGTCCAGGCCGGCCACGGCCGCGTGGAGCTCGCCGAGGCGGCGTTCAAGCAGGCGCAGGAGCTGGCGTTCTTCCCCGTGTGGTCGTACGCCCACCCGAAGGCCGTGGAACTGGCGGAACGGCTGGCCGGCCACGCGCCCGGTGACCTCAACAAGGTCTTCTTCACCACCGGTGGCGGCGAGGCCGTCGAGACCGCCTGGAAGCTGGCCAAGCAGTACTTCAAGCTGGTCGGCAAGCCCACCAAGTACAAGGTCATCTCCCGCGCCGTCGCCTACCACGGCACCCCCCAGGGCGCCCTGTCCATCACCGGACTGCCCGCCCTGAAGGCTCCTTTCGAGCCGCTGGTGCCCGGCGCCCACAAGGTCCCGAACACCAACATCTACCGCGCCCCGATCCACGGCGACGACCCGGAGGCGTACGGCCGCTGGGCCGCCGACCAGATCGAGCAGGAGATCCTCTTCGAGGGCGCGGACACGGTGGCCGCCGTCTTCCTGGAGCCGGTCCAGAACGCGGGCGGCTGCTTCCCGCCCCCGCCCGGCTACTTCCAGCGGGTCCGCGAGATCTGCGACCGCCATGACGTCCTGCTCGTCTCGGACGAGGTCATCTGCGCCTTCGGCCGCCTCGGCACGATGTTCGCCTGCGACAAGTTCGACTACGTACCGGACATGATCACCTGCGCCAAGGGCATGACCTCGGGCTACTCCCCGATCGGCGCCTGCATCATCTCGGACCGTCTCGCCGAGCCGTTCTACCAGGGCGACAACACCTTCCTGCACGGCTACACCTTCGGCGGCCACCCGGTGTCGGCGGCCGTGGGCCTGGCCAACCTCGACCTGTTCGAGCGCGAGAACCTCAACCAGCATGTGCTGGACAACGAGGGCGCGTTCCGCTCGACCCTGGAGAAGCTGCACGACCTGCCGATCGTCGGTGACGTCCGCGGCAACGGCTTCTTCTACGGCATCGAGCTGGTCAAGGACAAGGCGACCAAGGAGTCCTTCGACGCGGAGGAGACGGAACGCGTCCTCTACGGCTTCCTCTCCAAGGCCCTCTTCGAGAACGGCCTGTACTGCCGTGCCGACGACCGCGGCGACCCGGTCGTCCAGCTCGCCCCGCCGCTGATCTCGAACCAGGAGACGTTCGACGAGATCGAACAGATCCTGCGCGCGACGCTGACGGAGGCGTGGACGAAGCTGTAGAGCTCCGCCGGCCGCCCGATCGTCATCCGCGGGTCCGTCGTGGCTGGTCGCGCGGTTCCCCGCGCCCCTTCGGGGCGCGGGGAACCTGCATCCGTTCGAGTGGGAAGGGTGCACCCGCGCCGCGTGCTCTCCGGCGTTCCCGGCCCGGTTCCCTAGCGTGCCCTGTAACCGATCGGCCCTGTCTTCGTTCCCCCGCACGGGGGATGGACTCAGGGAATTACGGATCTGAACGAGGTGTACGCCCATGGTGGCCCCGCCGGACAACGACGTGCTCTGGGCACGCGCCCTGCACTACCAGCACAACGACGGCTCGCCGGCGCTGAGCGGCGTCTCGCTCGGTGTCCGGGAGGGCGAGATCCTCGCCGTCAGCGGCCCGCGCGGCAGCGGCAAGACGACCCTGCTGCGCTGCCTCTCGGGCCTGGTACGACCGCTGCGGGGCGAGGTCTGGTTCAACAGCGTGCCCGTGCACACGATGGGCCCGCTCACCCGTGAACGGCTGCGCCGCGACCGGTTCGGCTGGATCGACCCGGCCCCGGTCCTCGTACCGGAACTGAACGTCTGGGAGAACGCGGCCCTGCCGCTCATGCTGCGCGGCACGAGCCGCCGACGCGCCAAGACGGCGGCCCTGGAGTGGCTGGAACGCCTGGACATCGGCGACCGGGCCCGCAAACGCCCCTGCGAACTGCGTCAGTCCGAACGTCAGCGCGTCTCGATCGCCCGCGCGCTCGCCCCGGGCCCCACGGTCCTCTTCGCCGACGAGCCCACGGCGCCCCTCTACCAGGCGGACCGGGCGCACGTCCTGCGGACGCTGACGACAGCGGCCCGCTCGCACGGCATCACAGTGGTCCTCGCGACACACGACGCGGACACGGCGGCGCTCGCGGACCGCACGGTCTCGCTGCTCGACGGGCGGCGCGTGCACACCGTCCACCTGCCGCCGGTCACCACGAACGACACGGAGACCGGGGCCGGAACCGAAACCGGGACAGGAACCGGGACCGACGCGGAAGGCCGGGCCGCGTGCTCGCTCTCCGTCTAGCCCGCGGCGCCCACCCGGGCGTCCAGCTGCGGCGCCTCCTGGTCGCGACGGCGTCGGCCGCCACGGGTTTCCTGCTCCTGGGCACCCTGGGCCACGCCCTCGTCCACCAGCACACCCCCGGCGGCTCGGCCCTGCGCCTGGCCTGGTGCCTGGCCCCCCTGGCGGCCACGGTCTATTTCGCGGTGACGGTGGCCCGCACGGACCCCGGGACCAGACCGCGCCCCGGGCTGGCGGCGATCGGCCTGGGCCCGGCCCGGCTGATGGCCGTCGCGGCCACGACGACGGTCCTGTCCTGCACCCTGGGTTCGATGCTGGCCCTGCTGCTCTTCCTCCACCTGCGGGGCGACCTGACGGGCATGCCGTTCGACGGCGACGCGGCGGACTTCCTGGCCGCCGACCGCCCGCTCCCCCTCCCGGCCGCCCTGACGCTGCTGACTCTGGTCCCGGTGGCGGCGTCCGTCTCGGTCGCCCTTACCCTGCGGCCGACGGACACCCGCCCGGCACCGGGCAAGGGCACCCGCCTGCGGAGGTACGGCCGGTTCGGAGCGGAGGGCGCCCGGAGCACCCGGGAGACGCTCGGCGCGTACGGACGGTTCGGTGCCCAGCTGCGCCTCACACCCCGTCCGGCTCCGGACAGCGCGCCCGGCACTTCGGAGCCGGCCCCCGGCACCGCCGAAACCTCGGACCAGGACACCGGCCCGGCCGCCGACCCCGCCGACCTCGCCACGACCGACCCGCACGCGCTCCCCGCCCCACGCCCCACTCCCCGAGGCCTCCCCTGGGGCATCGCCGTGCTCGCGGCCGGCCTCGCCGTGGAGGCGTACGCCGCCCGCGCCCCCCACACCCGCCTCGCCATGCCCGGCGGAGTCAC
This sequence comes from Streptomyces sp. AK08-02, assembly GCF_033795085.1. Taxonomy (NCBI): domain Bacteria; kingdom Bacillati; phylum Actinomycetota; class Actinomycetes; order Kitasatosporales; family Streptomycetaceae; genus Streptomyces; species Streptomyces sp. AK08-02. The sequence continues at coordinate 271,555 of NZ_JARAZV010000012.1, read as the reverse complement.
CGGCAGCCCCGCCGCCGTACTCGTCGGCTGGGCCCTCACTGCCCTGGGGCTCGCCCTGGCCGGACCCGGCCTCACCCATTTCTGCGGTCGCCTCCTCCAGGCGGTCCGCCCCGGCGCCCTCCGGCTGCTCGCCGGCCGCGTCCTGATGGAGGAGGCGACCCGTATCGGCCGCCCCCTGGGCGTCGTCTGCGCCGTGGCATCGGGCGCGTACGCCATGGCCGCGTTGTACGACGACGCCGCCGACGACCCGTCCCTCGGCCCTCTCACCGCCCTGGGCGCCCTGGTCGTGGTGGGCTGCGCCGTCGCCACGCTCCTCACGGCCGCCGCCGAGGCCAGACACGCCCGCGCCGACACCACCGCCGCCCTGCTCCGCCTGGGCGCACCGGCCACCACCCTGCGTACCGCCGCGGGCCTGCGCGCCGCCGCCCTCCTCGCCCTGTTCGCCCCGCTGACCTTCCTGATCGCGGAGTTGGCGGCGCTGCCGCTGACCGCCTGAGAACCCGTACGAAAAAAATCTGTACGCACCGATGAGTTCCGAACAGTCCGCGGGTCTACCCCACCGAACAGCACCACACCGACGGGAGAGACCCTCATGAGCGAGTACCAGCAGATGATCTTCGTGAACCTGGCCGTCAGCGACGTCGACGCCTCGAAGAAGTTCTTCACCGAGCTCGGATACACGATCAACCCGCAGTTCACGACGGACGACTGCGCCTGTGTCGTGATCAGCGACACCATCGTCGCGATGCTGCTGAGCAGGTCGCGCTACGCCGACTTCACGAAGAAGGAGATCGCGGACTCGACGAAGACCAGCGAGGTCCTCATCTGTCTGAGCGCCGAGAGCCGCGCCAAGGTCGACGAGCTGGTCGACGGAGCGCTCGCGGCGGGCGGCACCGAGCCGCGCGAGGCGCAGGACTACGGCCAGATGTACGGTCGCGCGTTCGACGACCTCGACGGCCACACCTGGGAGGTCATGTGGATGGACCCGGCGGCCGTCCAGGGCTGACGGTGCCCGTGCTTACATGGGCGGGTGCAGACGAGCCCCGCCCATGCGGCCCACCACGACGACCGTGAGATCGAGACGCTCCAGGAGTTCGACGCGGTCGTGTCGGCCCGCGGCACCCTCGCCGGGTTCCGCGTCCAGGCCGTCGATCTGACGGACCGTACGAAGGAACTGCTCAGCAGCAGCGCCGTCGGCGCCGTCTTCCTCGGTTGCCCGATGCGTCCGGACGCGGCGGCGAAGATCCGCGTGGACGGCGCCCTGGTCTTCCCGCCGGTCCCGGACCTGCCCTTCGACCCGTACCGCGCCCATCTCTACTCGCCGGACGAGTTGTTCGCCGGGCTCGACGACGGCTACGAGCGGACCCCGGACGCCCTCGGGTACGCCTGGTTCCGGCGCACCAAGGCCGACGGTGACATCTTCGCCTCGATGCTGCGCTCCGTCCACGACGACGCCGTCTCCGACGCCCTCGACGAACTCCTGCGCCAGGCACGGGTGGTGGGGGTGATGGGGGGTCACGCGATGGCACGTGGCACGCGGGAGTACGCCGGTGCCGCGCGCCTGGGGCGCGAGCTGACGCGCGCCGGGTTCACCGTGGCCACCGGCGGCGGCCCGGGCGCGATGGAGGCCGCGAACCTCGGCGCGTACGCGGCCCCGTTCGAGGACGCCATGCTCGACGAGGCGTGCCGACTCCTCGCAGGGGCGCCGTCGTTCACACCCTCCATCACCGACTGGGCGCGGGCGGCCTTCGAGGTCCGCGCGCGCTGGCCCGAGGGGGCCGGCTCGGTGGGCATCCCGACCTGGTTCTACGGGCACGAACCGCCCAACGCCTTCGCCTCGCACATCGCCAAGTACTTCGCCAACGCCACCCGTGAGGACGGGCTGCTGGCCCGCTCGAACGCCGGGATCGTCTTCCTGCCGGGCGCCGCCGGGACCGTACAGGAGATCTTCGACAACGCGACCCCGAACTACTACCAGTCGCGCGGCGAGCCCACGCCGATGGTCCTGGTGGACCGCGTCCACTGGACCGAGCGGCTGCCCGCCTGGCCACTGCTCCAATCCCTGGCACGGGAACGGGCGATGGAGGACCGAATCGCCCTGGTCGACCGGATTGAGGACGCTCCGGAGGCTTTGAAACGCCTCGGCGGTTAACGGGTAGGCAAAGACCGATGCCTGGAGCCTGCATACAGATTGACAGCCCTTATGCTGCGCTTATAAACCTGTGAGACTCGTGGGGGTGACGAGGTGATGAGGTCTCTTCACTCCCTCCACCCCCCTCAGTTGTGCATCCCGTGAAGGGCAACCGTGTCCATATCTTTCCGTACCGCGCGAACCGTGCGCATCCTCGGTGTTGCCTCCGCCTCGGCCGCGCTCGCGCTGGGCGTCGCGGGCAACGCGCTCGCCTGCAACATCACTGAGTTCTCCGCCGTCGCCAAGTGCGACGGCGAAAAGGGCGTCATCAGCGTCACCGACAAGGACGCATCGGGCACCCCCGCCACAGTCACCGTGTACCTGGGCGAGAAGCTCATCGGCACCCAGGACGTCGTCGGCAGCCGTGAGGGCGTCACCGTCGACTTCTCGGAGGACTGGGCGCCGAACACGACGTACCGCGTCCACGTCCAGGCCGACCGCGCTCGCCTCGACGAGGACATCAAGGGCGGCGTGACCACCCCGGACGAGGCCTGCAAGACGGAGCCGACGCCGACCCCGACCCCGACCCCGTCGGCTTCGCAGCCGGAGGAGTCCGCCACGCCGACCCCGTCGGCCTCGGAGCCCGAGGAGTCGGCCACCCCGACCCCCTCGGCCGACGAGAGCACCCCGGGCGCCCCCGCGGACAGCGTTCCGACGCCCGCGGGCGGTAGCTCCAACCTCGCCGAGACCGGCGCCAGCTCGAACACCGGTGTGATCGCCGGTATCGCGGCTGCCCTGGTCGCCGTCGGCGGCGGCGCCGTCTTCTTCGGCCTGCGCCGTCGTGGGGCGTCCAGCAACTGACGCTCCGCTAGCCGTATCCGCAGTACCCGGCTGTACGTTGTGGCCCGTCTCCTGGAAAGCACCATCAGGGGGCGGGCCACTCCGCTGTCGCCGTCAGCCGAAGGTGGCCCGCGCCAGCCAGAACTCCAGCGGCTCACGGTCCCCGAGGATTTCCAACCGCGGGCTGTCCAGCGGCAGTCGACGGTAGAAGGCGAGCATGACGTCGGTGAGCGGGCCGCGCAGGGCGACCGTCGCCTTCTCATGATCACGCCGCCAGACGAGACCGTCCTCGGCGAGCTCGACGAACCACTCGGCATTCAACTCGGGTTCGCTGTCCGTGGAATGCAGATGGATGCTGCGCCCCGGCCCGCGCAGTTCGTTCGCCGGATCGGCCGGATCGGCCCGTTGCACGAACTCGACGATCTGCGGCCACTCGTCGATAGTGTCGGCGGCGATGTCGGCCGCGACCTCGTACGGCAGCCCGGCGGCGAGCGTCGCGTCCGCGCGGTGGACGGTGACCTCGTGGGCCATCCGACGCGCCCACGACCACACGCCGACGTCGGGCCCGGCCGCACGCAGGGTGCCGACCAGCGGCACCCGATCCTCCTCGACATCCGCCTCGGCCCACTTGCACACACCAGCGGTTACACCCAGCCCAGGCGGAACCTCTCCAGCCGGTCGGACCCTCTTCAGCGCCGGCCGGCACCATCCAGCCCGTCCGGCGTTTGAGGACGAGGCCCCTTCAGGGCCGACAGCGGGGGTCTGGGGGCGCAGCCCCCAGTGGGGGTCCCCCCTCTGGGGGAGGGACGGGTAGGGGCGGCGGGGGCGAGAACAACGGGCCCCTCACCCCAGCACGACGATTTCGGCCGCGTCGAAGGCCACCCCGACCTCGTCCCCCGGCGCCGGCGCCTCACGCAACGCGCACGCCGCCTCCAGCCGGGGCGCACCCTCGGGCTGGAGCTGTACGGCGACATGCGTACCCCGGAAGGTACGCGCGGTCACGGCGCAGCGCAGGCCCTCCTCGGCGGGCACCAGACGTACACCGGCGGGCCGTACGAGCAGTGTGCGCGGCCCCTGTTCAGCGCCCTCGGGGACCGGAATCTTGCCCCAGGGGGTGTCGGCGACCTGCCCGCTCACCGTGGCCTCGACGACGTTGTCGAAGCCGAGGAAGCGTGCCACGAACTCGTCGGCGGGCTGCTGCCAGACCTCAAGTGGGGTACCGGACTGGGCGATTCGCCCGTCACGCATCACGATCACCCGGTCGGCGAGGGCGAAGGCCTCGCCCTGGTCGTGGGTGACGGCGAGCACGGTGGTGCCCAACCGACCGAACAGTTCCCTCAGTTCGACGACGAGCCGCTCGCGCAGCGAGCGGTCCAGCTGGCCGAGCGGTTCGTCGAGCATCAGCAGCCGGGGGCGCGGCGCGAGGGCACGGGCGAGGGCGACGCGCTGCTGTTCCCCGCCGGAGAGCGCGGCGACGGCCCGTCCGGCGGCCCCCGGCAGCCCGACCATGTCCAGCAACTCCCGCACCCGCTCCCCTTGTTGCCCCTTGGGTACGTGGTGCATGCGCAGCCCGAAGGCGACGTTGCCGCCGACGTCCCGCTGCGGGAACAGCTGGTGATCCTGGAACATCAGGCCCACCTCCCGCCTGTGCGCGGGCACCCCGGCGAGATCCCGGCCGTCGAGCGACACCCGCCCCGCGTCCAGGGGTTGGAGTCCGGCGACCGCCCGCAGCAACGTCGACTTTCCGCTGCCGCTGGGCCCGAGCACGCACACGATCTCGTGCTCGTCGACATCGAGGGCGACGCCGTCGAGCACGGCCCGAGCCCCGAACCGTACGGTCGCTCCGTCGAGACTGAGCATGGTCAGAACTCTCCCGTCCGGTCGGTCCGCAGCCGCTCCAGGACGAGCAGGGCCACCGCGCACACCATCATCAAGATCGTCGAAAGGGCCATCGCCTGGCCGTAGTTGAGGTCCCCGGGCCGACCCAGCAGACGGGCCACGGCGACCGGCAGGGTCGGGTTGTCGGGCCGGGCGATGAACACGGTCGCCCCGAACTCGCCCAGCGACACGGCGAACGCGAACCCGGCCGCGACCAGCAGCGCCCGCCGCACGATCGGCAGATCGACCTCGCGCCAGACCCGCCAGGGCGATGCCCCGAGCACGGCCGCCGCCTCCCTGAGCCGCCCGTCCACGGCACGCAGCACCGGCAGCATGGTCCGCACCACGAACGGCACCCCGACCAGCGCCTGCGCGAGCGGTACGAGGATCCAGCTGCCGCGCAGATCGAGCGGCGGCTCGTCGAGCGCGATGAGGAACCCGAATCCGACGGTCACCGCCGACACTCCGAGCGGCAGCATCAACAGCGCGTCGAACCCCCGTACGAGCCGCCCGGCATCGCGCCGGGTCAGCGCCACGGCCGCCAGCGACCCGACGGCGACGGCGATTCCGGTGGCGGCGAGGGCGTACTGGAGCGAGTTCCCGATGGCGGCGATCGGCGCTACGAGGAAGATGCCGGAGTCGTCGTGGGTGAGCGCCCGGTAGTAGCCGAGGCCCGTACCACCGGGCGTGTCGAACGACCGCTGCACAAGCACGGCCAGCGGCAGCACCAGCAGGACAGCGATACTCGCCAGCACCCCGCCTAGCAGCGCCCACTGGCCCCGGCCGCGCGGTCGGCGGGCGGTCGTCTCCGGCGCCACGAGCCGCAGTACGCTCTCCCGCCGCCGTACCGTCCGGGCGTGCACGGCGAGAACCGCGCCCACCGCCAGGAACTGGACGATGGTCAGTACGGCGGCCGTACCGAGGTCGAAGATCTCCGAGGTCTGCCGGTAGATCTCCACTTCGAGGGTGGCGAAGGTGGGGCCGCCGAGGATCTGCACCACCCCGAAGGAGGTGAAGGTGAAGAGGAAGACCATGAGCGCGGCGGCGGCCACGGCAGGCGCGAGGGCTGGCAGGGTGACCTGCCGCCAGGCCGCGAACCGTGAGGCGCCGAGCACCCGCGCGGCCTCCTCCTGGCGCGGGTCGAGCTGCGCCCAGAGCCCGCCGACGGTCCGCACGACGACGGCGTAGTTGAAGAAGACGTGCGCGAGCAGGATCGCCCACACCGTGGTGTCCAGCCGTACGCCCCACAACTCGTCGAGCAGCCCGCCGCGCCCGACCAGCGCCAGGAAGGCGGTACCGACCACGACGGTCGGCAGCACGAACGGCACGGTCACCACGGCCCGCAGAATCTGCTTGCCCCTGAAATCGAAGCGTGCGAAGACATACGCGCCGGGGAGCGCGACCAGCAGCGTGAGCGCGGTGGACGCGAGCGCCTGCCAGACGGTGAACCAGAGGACATGCCGGATCCCGGAGTCCCCCAGCACCTCCCCCACCTGCCCCAGCCGCCAGACCCCGTCGACGTGCAGGCCCCGCGCGACGATCGCGGCGACGGGATAGGCGAAGAAGAGCGCGAAGAAGACGACGGGCAGCACCAGCAGGGCACCCCGCAGAGCGGCGCCCCGCCGACGCGCGACCGCCGGCGCCACTTCCGCTACTTCCGCTACTTCCGCTACTTCCGCTACTTCAGTACGAGCGAGGTCCACGACTTGACCCACTGGTCACGGTGTTCGGCGATCTTCGCGGGGTCCATCGTCTCGGGGTCCTTGGCCTGCGGCCCGAACTCGGTGAACTCGGCGGGCACCTTGGCGCCCTCCCGTACGGGATACACGAACATGTTGAGCGGCATGTCCTCCTGGAAGGTCCTGCCGACCAGGAAGTCGAGCAGCGCCTTGCCGCCCGCGCTGTTCCCGGCGTTGCTGAGCAGCCCGGCGTACTCGATCTGCCGGAAGCAGGTGCCGGTCGCGACGCCGGTCGGCGCGGTGGTCGGCTTCGGGTCGGCGAAGATCACCTCGGCGGGCGGCGAGGAGGCGTACGAGACGACGAGCGGCCGGTCCCCCTTGGCCTTCTTGCCGCCGGCCGACCCGGAGAACTCCTCGTTGTACGCCTGCTCCCAGCCGTCGACGACCTTCACGCCGTTGGCCTTGAGCTTCGTCCAGTAGCCGGCCCAGCCGTCGTCCCCGTACCTGGCGGCGCTGCCGAGCAGAAAGCCGAGGCCGGGCGAGGAGGTGGAGGCGTTCTCGGTGACGAGGAGGTCCTTGTAGGCGGGCTTGACCAGATCGTCGAAGGACTGGGGCGGGGTCAGCTTGTGTTCGCTGAACCAGGCCTTGTCGTAGTTGACGCAGATGTCGCCGGTGTCGATCGGCGTGACCCGGTGCTTGTCCGCGTCGGTCCGGTACGCGGGCAGGATCGCGTCGGCGTCCTTCACCTCGTACGACTGGAACAGCCCGTTGTCGAGCGCGCGGGAGAGCAGGGTGTTGTCGACGCCGAAGAAGACATCGCCCTGCGGGTTGTCCTTGGTCAGGATCGCCTTGTTGACGGCCTGGCCGGCGTCGCCGTCCTTGAGGACCTTGACGGTGTACCCGGACTGCTTCTCGAAGGCGGCGAGGACACCCTTCGAGACGGCCCACGAGTCATGGCTGACGAGGGTGACGGTCTTGGAGTCCGCCGCCGAACCGCTGCCGCCGTCCCCGGACCCGCACGCGGACAGCGTGACGAGCCCGAGCCCGAGCCCGACGGCAAGGGCCGTGACCTGCTTGGTGATGCTCACCGGATTTTTCCTCCTGGGATGACCAGGAAGAGACGCGGCCCTGCCCGGACCCCATGACGGGTTCCGGGCAGGGCGCAACAGCTTGAGTGATGACCGAACTTCCTACCCAGAATGACCTGGGCGAGGTTCAGAGGGTCTGCGGGCTGTCCCGCACTCTCAGCGCTGTGGCGCTCCCCTGTCGGAATATGAAGATATGTAGGTACGGCGTAAGCCTACCGCTCGGTGGCCGCCAGCTGCCCGCACGCCCCGTCGATCTCCTGCCCCCGGGTGTCCCGAACGGTGACGGGCACGCCATGAGCGGCGATCGCCTCGACGAACGCCTTCTCGTCCTCGGGCCGCGAGGCGGTCCACTTGGACCCCGGAGTCGGGTTCAGCGGAATCAGGTTGACGTGCACGGGCTTGCCCCTGAGCAGCCGCCCGAGCCGGTCACCACGCCAGGCCTGGTCGTTGATGTCCCGGATCATCGCGTACTCGATGGACAGCCGCCGCCCCGACTTGGCCGCGTACTCCCACCCGGCGTCGAGAACCTCCCGCACCTTCCAGCGCGTGTTGACGGGCACGAGCGTGTCGCGCAGCTCGTCGTCGGGCGCGTGCAGGGAGATGGCGAGCCGGCACTTGAAGCCCTCGTCGGAGAACCGGTTGATGGCCGGTACCAGCCCCACGGTCGAGACGGTGATCCCACGCTGCGACAGCCCCATGCCGTCCGGCGCGGGGTCGGTCAGCGCGCGGATGGCGCCGACGACGCGCTTGTAGTTGGCGAGAGGCTCGCCCATGCCCATGAAGACGATGTTGGAGAGCCGCGCGGGGCCACCGGGGATCTCCCCGTCCCGCAGCGCACGCATCCCGTCCACGATCTGGTGCACGATCTCGGCGGTGGACAGGTTCCGGTCCAGCCCGGCCTGTCCGGTCGCGCAGAACGGGCAGTTCATCCCGCACCCGGCCTGCGAGCTGATGCACATGGTCACCCGGTCCGGGTACCGCATCAGCACCGACTCGACGAGCGTCCCGTCGAACATCCGCCACAGCGTCTTGCGGGTGGTGTCCTGGTCGGTCGACAGATGACGGACGACCGTCATCAGCTCCGGAAGCAACGCCTCCTGGAGCTTGCCGCGCGAGGCGGCCGGGATGTCCGTCCACTCGGCCGGGTCGTGCGCGAACCGCGCGAAGTAGTGCTGCGAGAGCTGCTTGGCACGAAACGGCTTCTCACCGATCGCGGCAACGGCCTCTTTACGCTCGGCAGGCGTGAGATCGGCAAGATGCCGCGGCGGCTTCTGGGCTCCGCGCGGGGCGATGAATGTGAGTTCTCCGGGCTTAGGCATGGCCATACCAGTGTCGCAGACATCCGGACACCCCCTCGCCGCCCTGTGGACAACGTCCATGAAAGGGCACAAAGACCAGCTCAGCGGGGTTTCCGCAGCCTCACCGAGGCGCTGCGGCCATCGCCCCCCGGAGCTGCTCCACCTCTCGCTCCAGTTCGCGATAGCGGTCGCTGACCTTCTGCCGGGCCGTCGGGGTGACACGGCCTGCGTCCAGTTCGGTCAGCCGGTCACCCAGGGCGGTGAGGCCCGCCTGCCAGCCGGGCCAGCCGTCGGCGCCCTCGGCAGCGGTGAGCTCGCCCTGGGCGGCGCGCAGGGCCGCGTGAACACCCTCGCGCAGGGGGGCCAGGTCGGTGCGCAGCCGTTCGGTGCGTTCGCGGAGATACGCGAAGGACTCGCCGAATCCGGCGAACGTCTCTCCCAACTCGGTCATTGACCTGGTGTGTTCCCCGAGCGCCGCCAGCCAGGGTCCGGCCGCCTCGACACCGTTCTCGGCCGCCGCGACGGTCCCGGTACGGATCTCGTCGTAGTGCCGCAGGACGCCGTCCAGGTCGGCGAAGACACCTACCGCCCCGAGCGTCTGCTCGCGGATCGTGTCCGAGGGAAGGCCGTCGCCCTTGTCGAGCAACGCCTCGATCCGTGTCAGCTCCCCCCGCAACGTACGGCGGAGCTCCAGCAGGGCCTGCTGAGCGGCGTCGGCCGCCTCGACGGGGCCGGCGACAGCGGCCAGCCCCTCGACCTGCCGCTGGCGTCTGGCCCGACTACGCCCCCACATGCACGCCACCCCTTCCGGACGGATCGACCGCACTGAAGTCGATCTTAGGTTCGAAAGGGGTGGTTTCGGGCCGACGTGGGTTCTTCACAGGAGATCCGGACTGTACTGGAACATTCCGGCCGCCCTCAGCCCACGAAGGCGACGAACAGCAACCACACCACAGGAGCGGTGGGAAGCAGCGAGTCCAGCCGGTCCATGATGCCGCCGTGCCCGGGCAACAGCGTGCCCATGTCCTTGATGCCCAGGTCCCGCTTGATCATGGACTCGCCGAGGTCGCCGAGTGTGGCGCTCACCGCGACCGCGAGACCGAGCAACAGTCCCTGCCACCAGGTGCCGTCGTCGATGGCGTACTCCATCAACAGTGCGCCCGCCACCATCGCGAACGCGACAGCGCCGAACAGACCCTCCCGGGTCTTGCCGGGGCTGATGCGCGGGGCGAGCTTGTGCTTGCCGAATCGCCAGCCGATCGCGTACGCACCGGTGTCGCTGACGACCGTGAGGAGCAGGAACGTCATGACGCGCTGTGCGCCGTCGTCGGCGGTGAGCATCATCGCGACGAACGTCGCCAGGAACGGGACGTAGAAAGCCGCGAAGACGCCCGCCGTGACGTCCTTGAGGTAGCCCTCGGGAGGTTCCGTCATACGCCAGACCAGGACCGCGAGCGCGGTGAGCGCCATCGCGACCCACGCGCCCTCGGGACCCCGGACGTAACCGGCGACGACCATCGCGGCCCCGCCGAGCGCGAGCGGCACCAGGGGTGCCCTGATGCCCTTGCGCTCCTGGAGCCGGGACGTCAGTTCCCACAGACCGACCACGACGGCGACCGCGATCACGCCGACGAACGCGGCCTTGACGACGAACAGCGACGCGATGATCACCACACCGAGCCCGACGCCGACACCTATGGCCGCGCCGAGGTCCCGGCCCGCGCTCTTCTTCTGCGGGACGGGGGCGGGCTGCTGGGCGTCGTCGGGCGTGGGCATGGAATCCGGCTTCTGCGGCGCCGCCCCGTAGGGCTGCGCCTGCGGCATCTCGTCGCGGAACAAGGGGCCGCCCGGCCGAGCGGCCCCCCGGTCGTCATCCTGGTCTCCGCCATGTGCGGGTACGTCGGGCACGATGGGCATGGGCCGAGTCTGCTGCGCGTGCTGCGCATCGTACGCGGGACCCGCCGGGGCAGCCCCCTGGACAGGCCCTCCGTCGGACGGCCCCCAGTACCCGGCGTGGGGCGGCGCCCCCCAGGAAGAGTCGTTCATCAGACTTCGAGAAGCTCCGCTTCCTTGTGCTTGAGGAGCTCGTCCACCTGCGCGACGTACTTCGCGGTGGTGTCGTCGAGCTCCTTCTCCGCGCGACGGCCCTCGTCCTCGCCGACCTCGCCGTCCTTGACGAACTTGTCGATGGTGTCCTTGGCCTTGCGGCGGATGGACCGGATCGAGATCTTGGAGTCCTCGGCCTTGGTCCGGGCCACCTTGATGTAGTCCTTGCGGCGCTCCTGGGTGAGCTCGGGGAACACCACGCGGATGATGTTTCCGTCGTTGCTCGGGTTGACGCCGAGGTCGGAGTCGCGGATCGCCTGTTCGATGTTGCGCATCGCGGTCTTGTCGAACGGGGTCACCACGGCCATCCGCGGTTCGGGTACGGAGAAAGAGGCCAGCTGGTTGATCGGCGTCAACGCGCCGTAGTAGTCGGCCACGATCTTGTTGAACATCGCCGGGTGCGCACGGCCGGTGCGGATCGCGGCGAAGTCCTCCTTGGCGACCACGACGGCCTTCTCCATCTTCTCCTCGGCCTCGAGGAGGGTCTCTTCGATCACCACTTGCTCCTGCGTGTCTTGAGTAGGCCCGGCCGCTGGTCTCGGTCAGGTCGGCGGCCGGCTGCGTCGCGTCTTCTTCCTGCACGGTTCCCGACCGGCAGGACATTGTCCATCCCCTGCTCAGGGTCCGTCCCCGGGCAGGGCTGATACCCGGTCAGTCCCGACTGCCCTGTTCACCGACGAGTGTGCCGATCTTCTCACCCTTGACGGCCCGGGCGATATTGCCCTCGGCCAGAAGCTCGAAGACCAGGATCGGGAGCTTGTTGTCACGGCACAGCGTGATCGCGGTCATGTCGGCGACCTTGAGGTCCCGGGTGATGACCTCGCCGTAGCCGAGCGAGTCGAACTTGACGGCCTCGGGATTGGCCTTCGGGTCGGAGTCGTAGACCCCGTCCACGCCGTTCTTGCCCATCAGCAGAGCCTCGGCGTCGATCTCCAGGGCTCGCTGTGCGGCGGTCGTGTCGGTGGAGAAGTACGGCATGCCCATACCGGCACCGAAGATGACCACACGGCCCTTCTCCAGGTGTCGTACGGCGCGCAGCGGAATGTACGGCTCGGCGACCTGGCCCATGGTGATGGCGGTCTGGACCCGGCTGTCGATGCCCTCCTTCTCCAGGAAGTCCTGGAGAGCGAGGCAGTTCATGACGGTGCCGAGCATGCCCATGTAGTCCGAGCGCGCCCGGTCCATGCCGCGCTGCTGGAGTTCCGCACCGCGAAAGAAGTTGCCGCCGCCGATGACGACGGCGATCTGGGAGCCGTCGCGCACGACGGCCGCGATCTCGCGGGCGATCTTGTGCACCACGTCGGGGTCGACGCCCAGGCCACCGCCACCGGAGAAGGCCTCTCCGGACAACTTCAGCATGAACCGTCCACGCACTTTGCCGTCGTCGCTCTTCTGGGCCTTGGTGGTCATCGAGATCTCGCCTCTTCACGTGTCACACATACGAAGGAGGCCATTGCCGGTGGGGTGTCGTCGCATCCCATGCTCGGCAATGGCCTCCTCGTCAGATCTGCTGTCGTCCGCCACGCGCGCGTGCACGGCGGCGTACGCGCGCGACTGTCATCGACCCTATAGGTATGCCTACGCGGGCCGCGCGTCGATCGCGGTACGGACTCAGATGCCGACCTTGATGCGCGTGAAGCGCTTCAGGGTGACACCGGCCTCGTCCAGGACCTTCTGGACGGACTTCTTGTTGTCCAGCGCGTACGGCTGGCCCAGCAGCGTGGCGTCCTTGAAGAAGCCGTTGATACGCCCCTCGACGATCTTCGGCAGCGCGGCCTCGGGCTTGCCCTCGGCGCGCGTGGTCTCCTCGGCGACACGGCGCTCGGTCTCGACGACCTCGGCCGGCACGTCCTCCTTGGAGAGGTACTTCGGCGCGAAGGCGGCGATGTGCTGGGCGATACCCTTGGCGACCTCGGCGTTGGGCTTGTCCAGCTCGACGAGGACACCGATCTGCGGGGGCAGGTCGGGCATCGTGCGGTGCATGTACGCCAGCACGAAACCGTCGGCGTACTGCGCGAAGCGGTCCAGGACGATCTTCTCGCCCAGGTTGGCGTTGGCCTCGTCGACGTACGCCTGGACCGTCTTGCCGGACTCGATCTCGGAGGCGAGCAGCGCCTCAAGGTCGGCCGGGGAGGTCTTGGCGACGTGCTCGGCGAGCGCGTTCGCGGCAGCCTGGAACTTCTCGCCCTTGGCGACGAAGTCCGTCTCGCACTTCAGCTCGACGAGGACACCGGAGGTGTTGTCGTCGGCGATGATCGAGACGACCGCGCCGTTCTCCGCGGAACGGCCCTCGCGCTTGGCGACGCCCTTCTGGCCCTTGATACGCAGGGCCTCTACGGCCTTGTCGACATCGCCCTCGGCCTCGTCCAGCGCCTTCTTACAGTCCATCATGCCGGCGCCGGTGAGCTCACGGAGCTTCTTGACGTCGGCGGCGGTGTAGTTCGCCATGATTCTCGGAGTCTCTCTCGAAGTCTGAAAGATCTGCGGATCGAACGGCGGGGGCCCCATGGAGGTGCCCCCGCCGTCGACAACCCGAAAGGGGTGAGGGTCAGGCCTGCTCGGCAGCCTCGGCCGGAGCCTCGGCAGCGGGCGCCTCGACGGGGGCCTCAGCGGCGACCTCGGCAGCGGCCTCAGCCGGAGCCTCGGCGGGGGCTTCGGCAGCAGCGGCCTCAGCGGCGGGCGCCTCGGCGTCGTCGGCCTTCTTCTCGCCCTCGAGGAGGTCGCGCTCCCACTCGGCGAGGGGTTCGGCGACGGCCTTCTCGCCCTTGTCACCGGTGTTGACGCCGGAGCGGGACATGAGGCCCTCGGCGACAGCGTCGGCGATCACGCGGGTGAGCAGGGTGACGGAGCGGATCGCGTCGTCGTTGCCCGGGATCTTGTAGTCGACCTCGTCGGGGTCGCAGTTGGTGTCGAGGATCGCGACGACCGGGATGTTGAGCTTCCGGGCCTCACCGACCGCGATGTGCTCCTTCTTGGTGTCCACGATCCAGACGGCGCTGGGCACCTTGGACATCTCGCGGATACCACCGAGGGTCTTCTCCAGCTTGGCCTTCTCGCGCGAGAGCACGAGAAGCTCCTTCTTGGTGAGACCCGACGCCGCGACGTCCTCGAAGTCGATCTGCTCAAGTTCCTTGAGGCGCTGCAGACGCTTGTAGACGGTCGAGAAGTTGGTGAGCATGCCGCCCAGCCAGCGCTGGTTCACGTAGGGCATGCCGACGCGGGTCGCCTGCTCGGCGATCGCCTCCTGCGCCTGCTTCTTCGTGCCGACGAACATGACCGTGCCACCGTGGGCGACGGTCTCCTTGACGAACTCGTAGGCGCGGTCGATGTACGACAGCGACTGGAGCAGGTCGATGATGTAGATGCCGTTGCGCTCCGTGAAGATGAAGCGCTTCATCTTCGGGTTCCAACGACGGGTCTGGTGACCGAAGTGGACGCCGCTTTCCAGCAGCTCCCGCATCGTGACGACGGCCATGGCCGTTCTCCTTGTGTTTCTCGGTTGTGCCGCGAGTGCCGGTCGGCACTCGCGCCTGACGCCCGATTGCGCCTTGCCACGAGGGACCGAGGGGCGCTGACACCGGCCTTGTACGGGCCTGATGTCGGGGCGTGCGAAGTCGACCCGGTCACCCGGATCGCCAAAGGAAGTGTACGGGAACCGCGAGGCCTCGGGTGACGCCGATATCCACAACCGGTCAGTACTCCACAGGCCGGCCCATACCGTCCCGAATCGCGCGACGCTCCGTCCATGCGAACGAATCGAGGAACGCGTCGAGGAGGCCGAGAAGGACGTCGAGGCTCTGGCGTGCTGCTGCCCCGGACACTGCCCCCGGCACTGGCGCTGGCGCTGGCACTGACGGCGTCGACAGCGCTCGGGGCCGGGGCGGCCCCGCCGACGGAACCCCGCACGCCCGACGCCCCTGCGGCGCCCGCGATCGCCCGCGCCTGGCCGGTGGGCATCCGCCCTCTGGTCCTACGCGCCTGGGAGCCTCCCCCGTCGCCCTACGCCAGGGGTCACCGGGGCGTGGACCTGGCGGCGGCCCTCGGCGCCCCGGTTCGCGCGGTGGCCGCGGGCCGCGTGCACTTCGCGGGCCGGGTGGCGGGGCGGGGAGTCGTCTCGGTGGAGTTGTCGGGCACGGGCGCCCCACCCCTGCGCACGACGTACGAACCGGTGACGGCCGCCGTGGAGAAGGGCGCGGAGGTGACGGCGGGCGAGGTGGTGGGCACGGTGGAGGTCGGGAGCGGCCACTGCGCGACGACATGCGTGCACTGGGGCCTGCTGAGAGGCGACACCTATCTGGACCCGCTGACCCTGCTGCCCCCATGGCTGCTGCACAGGGGCCCGGCCCGCCTCCTGCCGGTACTGGGCGTACCGCTGCCCGCCCAGCCGTAGACAGACGCACGCGGCCCGGCCCGGCCACCGGGCCCGCACCGACCCACGGAGCCGGTTCAGCCCCGTACGCCCCGCAACGCCATCGCCACAGCCGCGTCCGCGATCGTCTCGGGATCTTCCGTCATCCCGAACTCGATCCGCCGCACAGCCGCGTCCACGATCCCCTGCAGCAGCATCGCGGCCATCCGGGGCTGCTCGTGCCCGATGTCCCGCAGCGCTTCGACCACCATCGCGACGAGCGCCCCGTGTGCCGCCCGGATCCGCTCCCGGGCCTCGGCGTCCAGCTCGCTCGCCGAGATCGCGACCACGGCCCGGTGCCGGCGGTCACCCACCAGGGCGAGTTGCCGGCGGACATAGGCCTCGACCTTGCCCTCGGGCCCCTCGGCCGCGGCCATCGCCGCCTCGACCTCGGCCGCCCAGACCGGGAAGTCGACCGCGCACAGTTCCTCGACGACGGACGCCCGCGACCGGAAGTACTCGTAGACGGACGACCGCGCGAGCCCGGTCCGCTCGGCCAGGGCAGGGAAGGTCAGCGCCTCCGTCCCGCCCTCGGACAACAGGGACCTCGCCGCGTCCAGCAGGGCGGCTCGCTGCATCGATCGGTGCTCGGCCACGGAGGCCGCTCGAATCCTTGGCACGTCAACCACTGTACGGACGGACCGCCCCGCAGGGGAGATGCTCCGGTCACCCGGGCCACCTGACCAGGTCAGGTCAGCGACCGAAGCTCGCCAGTTTCGCGCGCAGTTGCAGGACCGACTTGGTGTGGATCTGACTGACCCTGCTCTCGGTCACGCCCAGCACGTTGCCGATCTCCGCGAGGGTGAGCCCCTCGTAGTAGTACAGCGTCACCACGGTCTTCTCCCGTTCGGGCAGCGTGTTGATCGCCCGCGCGAGGAACCGCCGCAGCTCCCGGCCCTCGGCCACCTCGACCGGGTTGTCGGCGGCGGTGTCCTCCAGCGTGTCCATGAGGCTCAGCCGGTCCCCGCCCTCGCCCCCGGCATGTAGCAGTTCCTCCAGCGCCACCACGTTCGCCAGCGACAACTGGCTGAACACCGCGTGGAGTTCGTCGACCGCGATGCCCAGCTCGGCGGCCACCTCACTCTCCGACGGCGTCCGCCGCAGACGCGCCTCAAGCGTCGCGTACGCCCGCTCCACGTTCCGCGCCTTCTGCCGCACTGACCGCGGAATCCAGTCCAGCGCCCTCAGTTCGTCGATCATGGCGCCCCGGATGCGCGTGATCGCGTACGTCTCGAACTTGATCTCCCGCTCGATGTCGAACTTCTCGATCGCGTCGATCAGTCCGAACACCCCGGAGGAGACGAAGTCCGCCTGCTCGACGTTGGGCGGCAGCCCGACGCTCACCCGCCCGGCGACGTACTTCACGAGCGGCGAGTAGTGCAGGATCAACTGCTCCCGCAGCCGCTCGTCGCCCGTCGTCTTGTACGAACGCCACAGCTCGTCGAGCGTCGAGGGAGCGGGCGGGCGCACGTTACCGCCGTCGCGGGCCGCGGGTGGGGCCGCCGCCCTGTCGGACCCGGAGGTGTGCTGGGGCATACGTCGCCTAGTGCCGTTCTGCCGTGAACCGGTGGTGCCTGGATGGGTGCCTGGGTGGGCCGTCGGTCTGTTGCGGTCTGATGTCGAATTACCCGTCTGGTCGAATTGCCTCTCCGACTGCCGGTCTGCGCCGGAATCCACGTGAGCGTAGCGTGACTGAGGTGTCGCAGTGTGCGAGGTCGAGGGGGTGGGGCGTACGCAGATACGTTCCGCTGGACGCCCTCCAGGGCCAGGCCCGTCGCCCTGTGTGACCATCGGAGCGGATCAACTGCGGGAATTCCCAAGGGCTTAGGGCGTCCCTCGGACGGCCGAACACGCTCGGTCAGCACGCGTCCCCGCCTGGCCGGACGGAGATCATCGCCTGGCGTGTCAACTTCCAGCCGTCGTCGTGTCGTTCGACGTAACCAAGTGATCGGAGCTCGTACAGTCTGGCGACCGCGTCGTCCTTCGTCGTCGAAGCGCTCAGCGCGATGTCGTCCACCGTCGCCGTCGCGGTGGCGGGCAGTACGGCCAGGACACGTCGTGCCGCCGGTTCCAGCAGGTCACGCGGAAGCACCGGCCCCCGCCGGTCCGGCGCCAGCTCGCCCATGTCCCCGACCAGTTCGGCGACTTCCGCGGCGTCGGTGACCAGCATCGCCTCGCCGCGCAGAAGTTCGTGCACACCCGCGGAGAGCCCACTGGTGGCGGGCCCCGGCACCCCCATCGTGAACCTCCCCAGCCGCTGCGCCGCCCGTGCCGTGACGAGCGAGCCGCTGCGGTACGCGGCCTCGACCACCACGGTTCCCCTGGTGAGAGCCGCGATCACCCGGTTGCGCAGCACGAACCTGCTCTGCGTCGGATGGTCACCGGGCGGCAACTCACCCACCACCAGGCCTTGTTCGGCGATTCTGGTGATCAACTGGGTGTGCCCGCGCGGATAGGGCCGGTCGACCCCGCAGGCCAGTACGGCGACTGTGGCCCCACCCGCACCGAGCGCACCCCGGTGTGCGGCTCCGTCGACCCCGTAGGCACCGCCCGACACCACCACCCATCCACGCTCCGCGAGCCCGGCGGCGAGCGTGGCCGCCATGTGGGCGCCGTACTCGGTGCACGCCCGGGCCCCCACCACGGCGACCGAGCGCAGCGCCCACATCCGCAGGCTGGGCAGCCCGCGCACCCACAGTCCCGTGGGCCGCGCGTCGCCGAGGTCGTCGAGCTGGGCCGGCCACTCCGGCTCACCGGGCCACAGGAACCGCACCCCCGCCGCCCGTGCGACGGCGAGATCCCGCTCGGGCTCGGCCTGAGCGGCCCGCGCGCACAGCCCCGACCATCTGGTCCCCGTGACCCCGGTCAGCATGGGCCCGCCGTCCCTGAGCCGCCGTACCACCTCGACAGCGCCGCGCTCCCTGAGCCATCTCCCGGCGACCTCGTCACCCGGCTCGACGACCCGGGTGAGGAGGACCCTGGCGAGCCCCTCGGCAGCCGCTCGGCCGCCCTGCTCATCACTCGGCCCCCCGCCGGTCGCGCCCCACGTCATGTCATCGCCCCGATCGCCATCGGCACCCCACGAGGCACTCCCGTTCGCAGCTGCAGCGCCAGGGCGACGTCCATCGCGTCGGGCCGGTCATGACCGACGAGGTCCGCGACGGTCCAGGCGACCCGCAGGACACGGTCGATCCCGCGCGCGGTGAGCACTCCCCGTTCCAGATTCCGCTCGGCCTCCTCCATGGCGCCGGGTACGGCGTGCCAGCGGCTGCGCAGCTCGCGTCCCGGTACCTCGCTGTTGGTCCGCCACGGGGTCCCCACGAGCCGCGCCGACGCCCGCTCCCGGGCCGCGCGCACCCGCTCGGCGACCGTCTCCGTGGACTCGCCCCGCGCCCCGCGTTCGACGAGCTGGGATCGCGTGACCCGGTCCACCTCGACCCGCAGGTCGACCCGGTCGAGCAGTGGCCCGGAGAGCCGGGACTGGTAGCGCCGGATCACGGAGGGCGGGCACTCGCAGAGGGTGTCCCGCTGGGAGAAGCGGCCGCACGGGCACGGGTTGGCCGCGAGGACCATCAGGAACCTGGCCGGGAACCGCACCACCCCGGCGCTCCGCGCGATCACCACATGCCCGGCCTCCAGGGGCTGTCGCAGGGCGTCCAGCACCTGGCTGCCGAACTCCGGGGTCTCGTCCAGAAAGAGGATTCCTCGGTGAGCCAGCGAGACGGCTCCGGGCCGCGCCACGCCCTGTCCGCCCCCGACGAGTGCCTGCATGGTGGCCGAGTGGTGCGGGGCGCAGTAGGGCGCCGTGTCGATCAGGGGTTTGCCCGGTGGCAGCAGGCCCGCGACCGAGTGGACGGCGGTGACCTCCAGCGACTCCTGCCGGGTGAGCCGGGGCAGGACGGCGGGCAGCCGCTCGGCGAGCATCGTCTTGCCGGCCCCCGGTGGACCTTCCAGGAAGACGTGGTGGCCGCCCGCCGCGGCCACCTCCATCGCCGTGCGTGCCGAGTGCTGGCCCACGACGTCGGCCAGGTCGTGGCCGTTGTCGTACTGACCGGCGCCCACCCTGTGCATACCCGTGGCCGCCCCGGTACCCGGCATCCGCAGGCCCGCCATGAGCGGGTCGGGGCGGCCGTGATCGTCCGGTTCCTCCTCCGGTACGGGCTCGTCGGTGAGTACGGCGATCAGCTGCCGCAGGCTGCGCACGCCGAGCACCGACACCCCGGGGACCAGCGCGGCTTCGGCGGCTGCGCACTCCGGCACGACCACCTGTTCGTATCCCGAGTCGGCCGCCGCCAGCACCGCCGGCAGGATGCCCCGGACCGGTCGCACCCGGCCGTCGAGGCCCAGTTCGCCGATCATCACGATGTCGGCGAGGACCCGGGGGTCGATCCGCTCGGCGGCCCCGAGGACGGCTGCCGCGATGGCGAGGTCGAACCCGCTGCCGCTCTTGGGCACCGAGGCCGGACTGAGCCCCACCGTGAGCTTCTTCTGCGGCCACGCGGCTCCGGAGTTGACGACCGCCGCGCGGACCCGGTCCTTGCTCTCCGTCAGGCTCTTGTCGGGCAGTCCCACCAGGGTGAACGCGGCGACGCCGGGTTCGAGATCCGCCTGGACCTCGACGACCACGCCCTCGACACCCACCAGCGCCACCGAACACGTACGGGCGAATCCCATCACGCCACCCCCCGCGCGTGTTCCACCACGGGTGCGCCGCGCTCGGGCAGCAGAACACCGACCAGGTCGATGCGGACGCCGCCGGGTGGTGCTCCCCCGTGTTCCTGGACCCAGCGTTCGGCGAGACCCCGCAGCCGCTCGGCCTTGGCCGGTGTGACGGCCGCCATCGGGTGCTGGAAGACACCCGCGGGACCGGCCGCCCTGCGGGTCTTGACCTCGCATACGACGAGTGCGTCGCCGTCCCGGGCCACGATGTCGATCTCACCGGTCCGGCCGGCGCGCCAGTTGCGGTCCAGGACCGTCATTCCGGCCTCGGTCAGCCGTCGCGCGGCCAGTTCCTCGCCGTACCTGCCCAGCGCGCCGCGCTGCGCGTTGCCTCGCGCCGGGCCCTGTCCGCCGCCTTGTGCATGGCGTGTGTTCATGTCGGCACCACCTCCGGCGCCAACAATGCGGACAGTTCAGCGAGCTATTGGATCTTGGTGGACAACCTCGGCATTGTGGATAACTCCGCCACCCGCACGAGTGACGGTCAGCCGCCCGGGAGCTCCAGATCGCTCTTGTTCAGCTCCTCGATGTTCACGTCCTTGAACGTGAGCACCCGCACCTGCTTCACGAACCGGGCCGGCCGGTACATGTCCCACACCCAGGCGTCCGCCATGGACACCTCGAAGAACACCTCACCCTGGACCGAGTGCACCTGCATCTCGTAGTCATTGGTGAGGTAGAAGCGCCGTTCGGTCTCGATCACGTATTTGAACAGACCGACGACATCGCGGTACTCCCGGTAGAGCTTCAGCTCCATCTCGGTCTCGTACTTCTCGAGGTCCTCGGCGCTCATGGCATGTTCCCCTTCAGCCGTGCGTCCCCCCATTGTGCGCCAGTACCGCGATTCTCTAGACGATTTCCGTGTCGAGGACCTCGGGCATGGGCGGGGGACCTTCGTCGAGCACCTTGCGCAGGAGCTCGGCGAGTCTGGTCGGATACACCGTCTCATGTGCCTGGGTCAGTTCCTGGCACGTCCATCAGCGTGCTCCGGCGACACTGCGCCGTTCCAGCTCGGTCTGGCCCGTGGCCCGGGTCTCCGTCCGGTCCGTACGGGCCAGGTAGTACCACTCGTCCTGGTCCCAGCGGCGTCCCGCGAAGGGGAAGGAGCAGCTGCGCCGCCACAGCATCGGACCGAGTTCGACCTCGGTGATGCCTGTCTCCTCCGCGAGTTCCCGCAGCGCGGCCTCCTCGCGGGTCTCGTCGCCCTCCAGGCCGCCACCGGGAGTGAACCACCAGCTGACCGTCGGATCGTCCGGCTCGTGCCCGTGCAGCAGCAGAATCCGGTCCTGGGGATCGAGGAGCACCACTCGGGACACCCTGCGGGTTCCGCCGGTGCGGGAGTCGTCCGCGGCGCCCACCGGCTCAGCGGGCACCGACCGGCTCCGCCACCGCGCGGACGCGCCGCTTGGCCGCCAGGTTGGCGATCGGCCCGTAGGCGCCACCACCCAGGACGAGCACCCCGCCCGCGATGATCGCGAAGGTGATCAGCCGCAGCGGACCCGGCGTCGACAGGGCACCCACAGGCTCGAAGCCCGTGGGGCGGGCCAGCATGCCGTTCATGGGCCACACCACGGCGTCGACACGTGCGTCCACTCCGCTGCGCGGCACCGTGCCGTTGAAGGCCTCCGTGAGGTGGGCCGTGGAGTCCAGGGACCCGGTGCGCTCGTCGCCGAGCAGGAACAGCCGCCCCGCGGGGACCGTGACCGACGGGATGGCGGTCAGCTCGGCCACCTGGCCCTTGCGCAGGTAGGGCTCCTGGATCTGCTTGCCGTTGACGACCAGCTTGCCGTCCGTGCAGCAGGAGACCGTGTCCCCGCCCACGGCCACGACCCGCTTGACCAGGGGCATGTCGCCCCAGCTCTCCTGTCTGAAGACCACGACGTCACCGCGTTTGATGTCGCCGCCGTCGATCCGCTGGGCCAGCACCCGGTCGCCGGCCACGATGGTGGGTGACATGGAGTCCGTCGGCACGGTGTAGGGCCGGTAGAGGATCGCGCCCCAGACGAAGCCGCCGAGGAAGAGGACACAGCCGAGGGCCACGGCCAGTCCCGACAGCTTGCTGCCGAGCCGTCCGCGGCCCTCGTCCGTACGTGTCGTCGTACTGCTCATCCCAGTGGTCTCCCAGATCGCGGCCTGGGACGGCACCCTACCCGGCGGTCCCGGACCCGGGAACACCGGAGTTTCCGACGGTAATGGGAGTGGTCGTACGACCGGCCGCCCGGCGCCTGCGCCACAGGACCAGCGGGACGGCGCCCGCGAGACCAAGCGCGCCCGGTGCGGCGGCGCTCAGGTTCTGGTCGAAGGTGTCGGGAATCGGCAGCGTGTTCCAGCGGGTGGGCGGCCAGGCGACCACGATGGCGCGACCGACGACGTTGCCCACGGGGACGAAGCCCTGGTTCTTGTCCTCCTGGTGATACCGGGAGTCGAGGGAGTTCTGCCGGTGGTCACCCATGACCCAGATTTTGCCCTTGGGTACCGTCACCTTGAACTGGCCGCCCTGGTCGTCGACGCTGCACGGGGTGTTTCCCGAGTAGACGAACGACGCGTCGTTGAGCGGCTGGCCGTTGACCTTCAGCGGGCCCGTGCCCTTGCACTCGACGGTGTCGCCCGCGACGCCGATGACCCGCTTGATGAGGTCCTTCTCGTTGGCGGACGGCATCAGGCCGATCCAGCCGAGGACCCGCTGCACGGGGTTCGGTTCGACGGTCGGCTCGCCGGCCAGCCAGTCGGCGGGGTCGTGGAAGACGACGACCTCACCGCGCTCGGGCTCGGAGCCGAACCACGGGGTCAGCTTGTCGACCAGCACCCGGTCGCCCTGCTCCAGCGTGTGCTGCATGGAGTCGGAGGGGATGGAGAACGCCTGGACCAGGAAGGTCTTGATCAGCAGCGCGAGTACCAGCGCGATGCCGATGAGCAGCGGCAACTCCTTCCAGAAGGAGCGCTGCTTCCTGGGCTTGTGGCCGGGCTCTTCAAGGTCCTGCGCCGTGTCGTCCCCGGAGTCCCCCGAGCCACTCCCCGAGAGCCCTGGGGCCCCGGGGTCACTCTCGGCGGGAACAGCGTCCTCTGCGGGCGGTGAACCCGGCTCCGCGGGGCGCTGTTCCTCGGGACCGTCCTGTCCGGACCGTGCGCCGACCGCCAAATCCCCCACATCCACTCCTCACTCCGAACCACCGCCCACGCCGGAAGCGACGCAGGCCCACCACTCCCATAACGAGCGGGAGTTCCGCAGGGGTCGGGAGCGGGATCGATCCATACCGATCCGCGGAAGCCACCCTATGCGACGAGCCGAGGGCGGAGGCCGACCCACCCGGCACCGTGGAGAACGTGTTCGGCTCCTGCAGACGGGTCCAGTGGCCGAACGGCCAGGCGATGACCATGGCCCGGCCCACGACGGAGCTCTCGGCCACGGTGCCGCTGTACGCCTCGGTACGGTGGTAGCGGGAGTCGGCGGAGTTGGCCCGGTGGTCGCCCATGACGAACAGGCGCCCCTCGGGGACCTTCACCTCGAAGGTGAACGACGACGGTTTGTTGCCTGGATGGATGTAGGTCGTCTCGTTGAGCGGCATGCCGTTGACCGTCACGCGGCCCTGGGCGTCGCAGCACTTGACGGTGTCGCCGCCGACGGCGACGACGCGTTTGATGAGGTCCTTCTCGTTGTCCGAGGGCAGCAGACCGATGAAGGTGAGACCCTGCTTGACCTGCTTGACGACGATGGGGTCCTCACCCTTCGCGGTGGTCGGCTCGTCGTCGAGCCAGCCGCCGGGGTCCTTGAAGACGACGACGTCACCGCGCTGGGGCTTGGAGCCGAACCAGGGCGTGAACTTGTCCACGAGAACGCGGTCACCGATCTGGATCGTGTTCTCCATCGAGCCCGACGGGATCACGAACGCCTGCACGAGGAACGTCTTCAGGACCAGGGCGATGAGAACCGCGACGCCCACCAGGAGGGGTATCTCCTTGACGGCCGAGCGCCGTCTGCGCGCCTTGACCTTGCGCTGGAGTTTGCGCCGCTCGGCCCGGCCCGGCCGCGCGGCGGCACCGGACGCCCGACGGGAGCCGGTGGGCAGCAGTTGGTCGGCGACGGTGCTGGGCGCACCGCGCGGTTTGCCGCGGTTACCCATGGACACCGTCCGACTTGCCGAGCGCGGTCGCCGCCGGAGCGGGTACACGCTCGTACGCGCCGGGCCGGTTCAGGCGGGTCCAGTGCTCGCGGGGCCAGGCGATCCAGTCGGCCCGCCCGATCACCCTCCCGACGGGGACCATCCCTCCGCCCGGCGAACCCAGGTGGTCCCTGGAGTCCCTGGAGTCGCTGCGGTGGTCCCCCATGACGAAGAGGCCCCCCTCGGGCACCACGACGTCGAAGGACACCGTGGACGGGCTGTCACCGGGGTAAAGGAACGTCGACTCGTCGACCGACCGGCCGTTCACCTCGATTCTCCCCTCCTTGTCGCAGCAGACCACGTGGTCTCTCCCCACACCCACAACGCGCTTGATGTAGTCGGCGTGCCCGAAGTAGCCGGTTCCGTCGAACACGACGACGTCACCGCGCTGCGGCTCGGCACCGAAACGGTACGCGAACTTATTTACGAGAACGCGGTCCCCGATCCTCAATCCGCCCTCCATCGAGCGGCTGGGAATTTCGAACGGCTGGACAACGAACCTGCTGAAGAGGAGCAGAAAAAGCAGGCAGACCAGCAGGGTCAGGGTGATCCGCCCACCCGGCAGCCACTCCGCCGCCCGGGACACCAACGCAAAACGCGACCGGTCCTCCGGCCCCTCGGTGTCCGAAATCTTCTCGGATCGAGCGGGGCGGGAGGAGCGGTCGCGCTCCGTCTGCTGTGCTTCGGTGTTCATCGGGGCAGGATGCTATCCGGCCCCGATGTGAGCCTTCTTTATATCGGGCTCGCCGACAGCTCAGTTGTCGCGCTTCTCCTTGATCTTCGCGGCCTTGCCGCGCAGCTCACGGAGGTAGTACAGCTTCGCGCGACGCACGTCACCACGCGTGACCAGCTCGATCTTCTCGACGATCGGGGTGTGCACCGGGAAGGTGCGCTCCACGCCGACGGAGAACGAGACCTTGCGGACCGTGAAGGTCTCGCGGACACCGGCGCCCTGACGGCGGATGACTACGCCCTTGAACTGCTGCACACGGGAGCGGTTGCCCTCGATGACGCGGACGTGGACGTTGACGGTGTCACCCGGGCGGAAGGCCGGGATGTCGGTGCGCAGCGACGCGGAGTCGACGGAGTCGAGCAGGTGAGACATTTCGTCTGCTTTCTTCGTTGATGCCACAGGTCATCAACGGGAGCTTGATTTACGGAGGAATGCTGTCCGTGCCGGGGCGGGCGTCGTGTCCCCCCGTGGCAGGGGCGCACGCCGGACGACGCACAACAGCGACCTATTCTTCCACGCCCTCGGGTCTGCGCCAAAATCGGCCGTCGGCGGAGGGGGCCCACCCCATGATGGAGAGCATCTCGCGGTCCTTCTTGTCGAAGGCCGACGCCTCGCACCGCTCGATCAGATCGGGCCGGTTGGCCGCCGTACGACGCAGTGCCTCGTCGCGGCGCCACCGTGCGATCTTTCCGTGGTGGCCGCTGAGCAGCACGTCCGGGATCTCCCGGCCTCGCCACTGGGGCGGCTTGGTGTAGATCGGCCCCTCCAGGAGGTTCGCCATCGCGCCCGGTGCGAAGGAGTCGTCCTGGTGCGACTCGGCGTTCCCGAGGACCCCGGGCAACAGCCGCGCGACGGCCTCCGTGATCACCAGTACGGCCGCCTCGCCGCCGGCGAGGACGTAGTCGCCGATGGACACCTCGTACACGGGCATCCGGGTGGCGTACTCGTCGATGACACGCCGGTCGATGCCCTCGTAACGCGCCGGCGTGAAGACGAGCCACGGCCGCTCGGACAGTTCGACGGCGAGCGCCTGGGTGAATGGACGGCCACTGGGCGTGGGCACGACCAGCGCGGGTGTCCCCGAGCCGGTCTCGTATCCGTCGGCCAGTACGTCGTCCAGCGCGTCGCCCCAAGGGTCGGTCTTCATGACCATTCCCGGGCCGCCGCCGTAGGGAGTGTCGTCGACCTTGTTGTGGCGGTCGTACGTCCAGTCCCGAAGCTCGTGCACGTGCACGTTCAGCTGCCCACGCGCGCGTGCCTTGCCGACGAGCGAGACGTTCAGGGGTTCGAGGTACTCGGGGAAGATCGTGACGACGTCGAGACGCATTACGACTCTTCTCGCGGCGAGGCACTGTGCCCGTCAGCGACTTCGTCGGGGGCGGTCTGGTCGTCGATCAGGCCGGGCGGCGGGTCGATGACCGCGCGCTGCTCCTCCAGGTCGATCTCCACCACGATCTCCTCGACGAACGGGATGTACACCTCGCTGCCGTCGGGGCGTTCCACGACGAACAGGTCCTGGGAGGGCAGGTGCGAGATCTCGGTGATGCGCCCGACCTCGGTGCCGTCGACCAGGACGACGTCCAGGTCCATCAGCTGGTGGTCGTAGTACTCGTCCTCGCCCTCGGGCATTTCCTCGGGGTCGACGTCGGCGATCAGCAGGGTGTTGCGCAGCGCCTCGGCGCCGGTCCGATCGTGCACGCCCTCGAAGCGCAGCAGGAGCCGGCCGCTGTGGACACGGCCTGTTTCGATGGTCAGCGGGCCCGCCGAGGCCGGGTCGGTGGCCAGGACGGCGCCGGGCGGGAGCCGGAGCTCCGGCTCGTCGGTACGTACCTCGACGGTTACCTCGCCCTTGATGCCGTGGGCGCGGCCCACACGCGCGACTACGAGCTGCACTTTCTGGAATCTCCTGTCGTGTGCCTACGGCATTGCTCCGCAGACGACTACGGGCCGGGGACGGCCCAAGTGGCCCTCCCCGGCCCGAGCCGGTGCTACGTGGTGATCAGCGAACCTGGTCCACGTCGACGAGGTCGACACGGACACCGCGTCCGCCGATGGCACCCACGACGGTGCGCAGGGCACGTGCGGTGCGGCCGTTGCGGCCGATCACCTTTCCGAGGTCGTCGGGGTGAACCCTGACCTCCAGAACGCGCCCGCGACGCAGATCACGCGAGGCGACCTGCACTTCGTCGGGGTTGTCGACGATGCCCTTCACGAGGTGCTCGAGAGCCTCCTCGAGCATGCTCAGGCCTCGGTCGGCGCAGCCGCAGAGGAGTCGGCCGCAGCCTCGTCCTTCTTCTCGGCCTTCTTCTTCTGGGTGATGGCCTCACCCTTGCCCTCGTTGTCGCCGCCCAGGGCCTCGAACAACGGACGCGAGGGCTTCGGAGCGGCCACGAGCAGCGGAGCCGGGGCGGGCAGGCCCTTGAACTTCTGCCAGTCGCCGGTCAGCTTGAGGATGGCGAGAACCGGCTCGGTCGGCTGCGCGCCGACACCCAGCCAGTACTGCGCACGCTCGGTGTCGACCTCGATGCGCGAGGGGTTCTGCACCGGGTGGTACAGGCCGATCTCCTCGATGGCCCGGCCGTCACGGCGGGTACGGGAGTCGGCGACGACGATGCGGTAGTGAGGCGAACGGATCTTGCCCAGACGCTTCAGCTTGATCTTGACTGCCACGGGAGTGGGTTCTCCTGAATTGGACGTGGTTGGGCACGGCGAGATTGCCGCGTGGGGTTGCGGTACCCGAGTGCCCGATGGACGCGTCAGCCGGAGGCGAGAGGGTTCCTGTGCGGCTGTCGAGTACAGCTGGCCATTCTGCCACACCCGGCGGGTCGCGCCGAACCCGGGCGCTGCTTCCCCATGCCTGTACGGGCACCCGGCGGTCCGGGTGCCCATACAGGCGCTTGCGCACGCGGCTCGCGCGCTCCCCCACGTGTTCATCCGGCACCCACGAGATGCCGGGCTCGATCACGCGACGGGACGGAGCCTCAGGCGGCGCCCGCGCCCACGATCTCGGGGATGCGGAACGGCTTGCCGCAGCCGCCGCACACGATCGGAGCCTGCGCCAGCACCGACGGGACGACGCGCACGTTGCGACCGCAGTCGCAGACGGCCTTCACGCGCACCCCTCCCCCGGAGGAACCGTGGCGGGCGGCCGGACCCCGGAAGGTGCGGGTCGTGTCGGAGGTGGTGGCGACCGTGTGCGCCTTCAGGGCACGCTGCAGCCGCTCCATGGTGGGCCGGTATCGACGCTTGGCCTCGGGGTTGAGCGTGACCAGCGAGAAACCGCTGCTGGGATGCGGTTCCTCCGGGTGGTCCAGGCCCAGCTCCTCGGCGATCGCGAGGAATCTGCGGTTGTGGTATCGGCCGGCCCGGGAGGTGTCGCGGACTCCGCGGGCGGCTGCGATGCCATGGACTGCCTCATGCAGCAGTCGCTCGAAGGAGAGCGCGTGTCCGCAGGCGGACGACGACTCTCCGATCAGGGACTCGGGCGCGGCAAGATCGGGCAGCTCGGGGTGGTACCGCTGAATGTCGGCCCACGCCTGCGCCAGCTCTGCGGCGAGAACAGGTGGTGTCTGTGTCGTGCTCACGTAATGACAACGAGCCTGAGTGCCGCTGTGTTCCGATTCCGGGCCATCCCAAATAATTTGCACGTACCCGTCAGTTGCCGCTGATGCGTCCTGACGAGGGCGGGTGCGCTGATCTGCGGAGAAGCCTCACAGCTCATACCAAGCCGGTGCGTAGCCCCACGTACGACCCGGCGCGTAGACGTCGTCCGCACGCCGGGGTACCTGTGGTCGGCCGTTGCGCAAGGGGCGTTTCGGTCGCTCTCGCCCCTGCCTCAGTAGGCGCGGGCGACGATGGCGACGTTACCGGGTGCGTCATCCGCGTCGGGGACCGACCCGTCCGCGGCGACCAGACACCGTACGGTCACCCCGTGCTCGCCGAGCGCTGCCTCGCCCTTCGCGCCGAGCACCGCCCACGGGATGCGCGCCCAGCCACCCCCGGTCGCCGCCTCGACGGCCTCCGCGAACGTCGACACGTCCGAGGTACGGGACTCCCGGCGCTCACGCGACTGGGCCAGCAGCAGCGCCTGGTCCTCTTCGAGGACGGTGGGCAACAGCCGTACGAGCGCGTCGAGGGCCACCGGCTCCTTGCCGCCCGGGATGCGGCGGGCGAGCATCACCGTGCCGTTCTCCAGGTCGCGGGGGCCGACCTCGACACGTACGGGCACGCCCTTGAGCTCCCAGTCGACGGCGCGGCGGCCGAAGGGCACATCCGTGCGGTCGTCCACGTGCACGCGTACTCCCGCCGCCTTCAACCGGTCGCCGATCTCACGGACCTTGGCCAGAACCGCTTCGTCGCCCTTGATCGCGAGGACGACGGCCTGGATCGCCGCGAGGCGCGGCGGGACCCGCAGGCCGTTGTCGTCGCCGTGTGCCATCACCAGGGCGCCGATCATGCGGGTCGTCGAGCCCCAGGACGTCTGCCAGACGAGCTCCTGCCTGCCTTCCCTCGACAGGTAGCGGGTGTTGAACGCCTTCGCGAAGTTCTGGCCCAACTCGTGGCTGGTGGCCATCTGGAGGGCCTTGCCGTCGCCCATCATGCCTTCGAGCGTGAGGGTGTTGATGGCGCCCGCGAAGCGCTCCTTGACCGTCTTGCGGCCGGGAACGGTGTCCATCGCCAGGACGTTCACCATGAAGTCCTCGTAGACGTCGCGGTGGATGTGCGCGGCGAAGTCACGGGCGTCGTCGTGAGTGGCGTGCGCGGTGTGTCCCTCCTGCCACAGGAACTCCGCCGTACGGAGGAAGAGCCTGGGGCGCAGCTCCCAACGAACCACGTTCGCCCACTGGTTGATCAACAGGGGCAGATCGCGGTAGCTCTGCACCCATTTGGAGAAGTAGTCGTTGATGATCATCTCGGAGGTGGGGCGGACCACCGCGGGCTCTTCGAGTTCCTTGCCACCGCCGTGCGTGACCACGGCCAGCTCGGGTGCGAAGCCCTCGACGTGCTCCGCCTCCCTGGCGAAGTACGACTGCGGGATCAGCAGGGGGAAGTAGGCGTTCTGCGCGCCCGTCTCCTTGATCCGCGCGTCCATCTCGGCCTGCATCCGCTCCCACAGCCCGTACCCGTACGGTCGGATGACCATCGTGCCCCGCACCGGACCGTTGTCGGCCAACTCCGCTTTGCCGACCAGATCCTGGTACCAGCGAGGGAAGTCAATTGCCTGCGGCGTGAGTACGGGTGCCTTTGCCATGGCGCGATGCTACGGGCCCACGTTGCCGGCATGTGAATTCTTTTCGTGAGCACAGCGAGCACACAACCTCGGCCCGACAACCCCTGGACGGCGGGTCGAGGGCGGAGTTACCTGGCATACGGGGGAAGTGCGATCGCGCACTGCACGGGGGCCACCACATCGGGAACAGCGGCAACTCTCGGCGGATTGGGGCGCTTTCGATGACACCTACGCTCGTGCGGCAGCACCTGCCTCACACGGGTCGGGCGACCCGCGTGGACCTGTGCACACGCGCGCGTGACTGGTCGGAGATCCAGGAGCGCATGTTCGTACCGCTCTACGAGACCGTCTACGAGCGGCTGGAAGTGGGCAGCGGCACCCGGATGCTCGGCCTCGGCTGCGGCTCGGGCCTGGCCCTGTTGATGGCGGCGTCGAGAGGTGCGGCCGTCACCGGTGTCGAGACATCGTCACCGCAGCGGCTGGGCCTCGCGCGGGAGCGTTTACTGCCCGAACCGGGGCGCACGCGCGCGCGGGGCGACGCCCGGCTCGTGACGAGCCTCCCTGAGGAGGCGGATTCGCCTCCCTACACCCTGGTGACCGCGTTCGAGCCGATCGGCTGTCTGGCGGGCGACTCCGAGGGACTCGTCGAGACCCTCGCGGCGGCCGTGCCGTCGGTCGGGCGAGGGACGCCGGTGGTACTGGTGGGCTGGGGGCCACCGGAGCGCTGCGCCACCTCGGCCGTACTGCGGGTCGCGGCCCGGCTCGCCGACCCGCTGCGCGTCGCGGGCAGTTGGCGCCCCTCGCTCCGCGACGACCTGGAGGAGGTCGCCCAGCGGGCGGGCCTGCGCCCGGACGGCTCCGGGCGGGTGGCGTGCCCGTTCGGGTACGCGAACCTGGGCAGCGCGGTGCGAGGGCTGCTGTCGACGGGGCTGTTCGACGCGGCGATCACGGCGACCGGCCAGGAGCAGGTGGACAAGGAGCTGGCGGAGGCGCTGCATCCGCACCAGCGGCGGGACGGGACGATCTGGATGCCGAACGTCTTCCGGTACCTCATCGCATTGACGGCGTGAGATCCGCCTGAGAGCCGACCCTGCCCCGGGAACGCGCGAGGGCGCCCCCACGGTGAGGGGCGCCCTGCACGACGTGGCGATTGTCAGCCCATGAACTTCTTGAACTCGTCCGGCAGTTCGAAGTCCTGGGGGGCCTGCTGGCCCGGCAGGCCGAAGGCGCCGCCCGGGGCTCCCTGGGCACCGGCGGCCCTGCGGGCGGCCTCCTCCTGCTCCTGCTGCTTGCGCTTCATCGGGTTGCCGGAACGCTGCTTGCCCTTGGCCTGCTTGGGCTGCTTCTTCGACCGGCCGGGGCCGCCGCCCATGCCCGGGATCCCGGGCATTCCCGGCATGCCGCCGCCCTGGGCCATGCGGGACATCATCTTGCGGGCCTCGAAGAACCGCTCGACCAGGCCCTTGACCGCGCTGACGTCGACACCGGAGCCCTTGGCGATACGGGCGCGACGCGAGCCGTTGATGATCGTCGGCTCGTGGCGCTCGGCCGGGGTCATCGACTTGATGATGGCCGCCGTACGGTCCACATCGCGCTCGTCGAGGTTGTTGATCTGGTCCTTGATCTGACCCATGCCGGGCAGCATGCCGAGGAGTTTGGAGATCGACCCCATCTTCCTGACCTGCTCCATCTGGGCCAGGAAGTCGTCCAGGGTGAAGTCCTGGCCCTTCTTGGACGCCAGCTTGGAGGCCATCGCCTCGGCTTCTTCCTGGCTGAACGTCTTCTCCGCCTGCTCGATCAGGGTGAGCAGGTCACCCATGTCGAGGATGCGGGAGGCCATCCGGTCAGGGTGGAACGCGTCGAAGTCGTCGAGCTTCTCGCCGTTCGACGCGAACATGATCGGCTTGCCGGTCACCGACGCGATGGAGAGCGCGGCACCACCGCGGGCGTCACCGTCGAGCTTCGACAGGACGACACCGTCGAAGCCGACGCCGTCCCGGAATGCCTCGGCCGTGTTGACGGCGTCCTGGCCGATCATCGCGTCGACGACGAAGAGGATCTCGTCGGGCGAGACCGCGTCCCGGATGTCGGCGGCCTGCCGCATCAGCTCGGCGTCGATACCGAGGCGGCCGGCGGTGTCCACGATCACGATGTCGTGGACCTTGGTCTTCGCGAACTCCATGGAGTCCTTGGCGACCTTGACCGGGTCCCCGACCCCGTTGCCCGGCTCGGGCGCGTAGACCGCGACCCCGGCGCGCTCGGCGACGACACTGAGCTGGTTGACGGCGTTGGGGCGCTGGAGGTCGGCGGCGACGAGGAGGGGCGAGTGCCCCTGGTCCTTGAGCCACTTGCCCAGCTTGCCCGCGAGGGTGGTCTTACCGGCACCCTGGAGACCGGCCAGCATGATGACGGTCGGGGGGTTCTTGGCGAAGCGCAGCCGGCGCGTCTCACCGCCGAGGATCGTGACGAGTTCCTCGTTCACGATCTTCAGGACCTGCTGGGCGGGGTTCAGTGCCTTGGAGACGTCGGACCCGAGGGCGCGTTCCTTGACGTTCTTGATGAACGTCCGCACGACGGGCAGGGCCACGTCGGCTTCGAGGAGCGCGATACGGATCTCGCGGGCCGTGGCGTCGATGTCCGCCTCGCTCAGGCGCCCCTTGCCGCGCAGGTTCTTGAAAGTCGCTGACAAGCGGTCGGAGAGAGTATCGAACACGGCGGCGTCGGTCCTCGGAGTAGGGGGCAGAGTGGGCTGTTCTCCAGGGTATCCGGCCCCGCAAGCAAATCGTCCCCGCCTGCGTATTCGGCAGGCGGGGACGGAAATCCCGCGCCGGTGGTCACCCGCGCAGCATCTCCTCCAGCTTCCGTGCCACCGTGGACACCTCGCCCGCTGGCAGGGGCACGCCCTTGGCGTTGGTCACGTAGAAGGCGTCCACGGCGTTCGAACCGAGCGTGCTGACGTGCATGCTCCGCACCCGCACCGCCGCGTCCTCCAGGGCCCGCCCGAGGCGGTGCAGCAGCCCCGGGGCGTCCTGCGCGCGCACCTCGATCACCGTGGCCAGCCGGGACGCGGCCGGATGTACGGTCACCCGGGCCGCCGGCGCCACCACGCCCCGGCGGCGCGGGTACGCCGCGTCGCGCTCGGCCAGGCGGCCCGTGATGTCCAGGGAGCCGTCCAGGGCCCGTACGAGGTCGGCGCGCAGTCGGGCCGCCTGGGGCAGGGAGCCGTACTCGGCGGCGACGCGCCAGTCCAGGAGCAGGACCGCGCCCTCGACGCCGTCGGGGAGGTCCAGTGCGCGCAGTTCCGCCGTGCGCACGGTCAGCCGGTGCATGGCGAGGACTCCGGCCACCGCGGGCAGCACACCGGGCTGGTCCGGGACGGCGATCAGGAGTTCGACGCCCAGAGGTTCGGGTTCGCCCGCCTCCGGCGCCGGGGCCCCCTCCGCCGACGCCTCCGCCGGGGATTCCGTCTGGGCACGCAGCGACAGCACCGGGCCGCCCGTGCGGAACGCCTCTATGGCGAGCCGTTCCTGCTCGGCGGTGGGCGCGGCGGCCTCGGGCTCCTCGGGGGCGTCCCCGGCGAGCACGGCACCGACCCGTTTCACCAGGTCGGCGACGAGTGAGCCGCGCCAGGACGACCAGGCGGCCGGGCCCGTCGCCAGCGCGTCGGACTCGGTGAGTGCGTGGAGCAGTTCGAGGGTGCTCTGTGTGCCGACGGCCTCGGCGACCGAGCGGACGGTGGCCGGGTCCTCCAAGTCACGCCGGGTGGCGGTGTCGACGAGCAGCAGATGGTGACGTACGAGGGTGGCCAGGACCGCCACGTCGGCGCGGTCGAAGCCGATGCGGGCGGCCACGTCCTTGGCGATGATCTCGCCCGCCACGGAGTGGTCGCCGGGCCAGCCCTTGCCGATGTCGTGGAGGAGCGCCGAGACGAGGAGGAGGTCGGGGCGGCTGACGCGGCGGGTGAACTCGGAGGCCCGGACGGCCGTTTCGATCAGGTGGCGGTCGACCGTCCAGATGTGGACGGCGTTGCGCTGCGGGCGGCAGCGGACCCGCTCCCAGTCGGGGAGGAAGTGGGTGATCAGGCCTTCGGCCTCCAGCGCCTCCCAGACCTCGATGGTCGGGCGGCCCGAGCCCAGCAGCGTGACCAGTTGTTCGCGCGCCTCGGCCGGCCACGGGGTCGGCAGCGGCCGTGCCACAGCCGCCATGCGGCGGACCGCGTGCAGGGACATCGGAAGGCCCGCCTGCGCGGCCGCGGCGGCGGCGCGCAGCGGGAGTACGGGGTCGCGGTCGGGGCGCGCGGCGCGGGCGAGGACCACCTCGCCGTCCTGCTCGACGACGCCCTCGGCCAAGGGGGAACGTTCCGGCGCCGGTTTGCCGCCGCCCAGCATGGCGCGCAGGCGCGGGCGCACGGCGCGCGATCGCAGCACGCGCCCCACCTCGCGCCAGGTCACGTCACTCGCGTACGACACGACGCGTGCCGCCTCGTACACCTGTCGCAGGAGGGTGTCGGCGTCGAGGAGTCCGAGTTCGGCGGCTACCTGGTCCTGTTCCTGGAGCGCGAGGCGGTCGGTCGCACGGCCCGTCGCCAGGTGGAGGGCGTCCCGGACGTCCAGGAGGCGGCGGCGCGCGTCGGCGAGGCCCTCACGGGGGGCGTCGGCCAGCCAGGAGGCCGCGACCGCGCGCAGGGCGGTGGCGTCGCGCAGGCCACCGCGGGCCTCCTTGAGGTCGGGTTCGAGGAGGTACTGCAGTTCGCCCTGGCGTTCGGCCCGTTCGGCGCAGAGTTCCTGGAGTTCGGGGAGCTTCTTGGGGGCCTGGTTGCGCCAGTCGGCGAGGACGGCGGTGCGCAGGCCGGCTGTGAGACCGAGGTCGCCGGCCAGGTGGCGGGCGTCCAGCAGGCCCAGCTGCACCTTGAGGTCCTCGCCCGACACCTTGCGGGCCTCGGACGGGGTCCGGACCGAGTGGTCCAGGGCGAGGCCCAGGTCCCAGACGGGGTACCAGAGGCGGTCGGCGAGGGCGGCGACGGCGGCGGAGTCGCTGCCGTCGTGCAGGAGAAGCAGGTCCAGGTCGCTGCGTGGGGAGAGCTCGCCTCTGCCGTAGCCGCCGACGGCGACCAGGGAGACTCCGCGCAGTTCCTCGGCACCGGCCGTGAAGAGGCCGCTCAGCCAGTCGTCCGTCAGTTCGGCCAGAGCCGCACGGCGCGGCGGCCCGGACCGCGCCTCCTCAGTGAGGAGGCGCAGCCGGGCCGCCGCATAGCCGCTGGGTCCCGAGTCCTCTGCATCCTTACGCACGTCCGTACTCGTCACCCAGCGACTCCTGTTCTTCTTTGCTGCCTCAGAGCGCGTCCGGGCCGCGCTCGCCGGTCCGGACCCTGACGGCCGTCTCGACCGGGAGGGACCAGACCTTGCCGTCACCGATCTTGCCGGTCCGGGCCGCCTTGACGATGACGTCGATCAGACCCTCGGCGTCGTCGTCCTCGGCGAGGACCTCGATACGGATCTTGGGAACCAGGTCGACCGTGTACTCGGCGCCCCGGTAGACCTCGGTGTGGCCCCGCTGACGACCGTAGCCGCTCGCTTCGGTGACCGTCAGACCGTGGACCCCGAAGGCCTGGAGGGCCTCCTTGATCTCGTCGAGCCGGTGGGGCTTCACAACGGCGGTGATGAGCTTCATGCGTCCACCTTCTTGCTCTCGCCACCGACGGCCGCCGTGACGGACGTACGGGCCGCGCCGCCACCGGCGCCGCTGAAGTCGTATGCGGTCTCGGCGTGCTCGGCCTGGTCGATGCCGGCGATCTCGTCGTCCTCGGGGACGCGCATGCCGATCGTCTTGTCGAGGAGGAAGGCGAGGACCGCGGAGACGACCAGGGAGTAGCCGAGGACGGCGAAGACGCCGGCGCACTGCTTCCAGAACTGGTCGAGGCCGCCGCCGTAGAAGAGACCCTCGACCTCCGACTGGCCCTTGCCGCTGGCGAAGAAGCCGATCAGCAGGGAGCCGACGACACCGCCGACCATGTGGACACCGACGACGTCGAGCGAGTCGTCGTAACCGAACTTGTACTTGAGGCCGACAGCCATGGCGCACAGCACACCGGCGATGGCGCCGACCGCGATCGCGCCGATCGGGGAGACCGCGCCGCCCGAGGGGGTGATGGCGACCAGACCCGCGACAGCGCCGGAGGCGGCGCCCAGGGTGGTGAACGCGCCGTGACGGATCTTCTCGTAGATGAGCCAGGCGAGCATGGCGGCGGCGGTGGCGACCTGCGTGTTGACGAACATCAGCGTGCCCACGCCGTCGTCGTTGCCCAGCCAGGAGCCGGCGTTGAAGCCGAACCAGCCGAACCACAGGAGGCCGGAGCCGAGCATGACCAGCGGCAGGCTGTGCGGGCGCATCGGGTCCTTCTTGAAGCCGACGCGCTTGCCGATGACCAGGATCACGCCGAGCGCCGCAGCACCCGCGTTGATGTGGACCGCCGTACCACCGGCGAAGTCGATGACACCGAGCTCGAAGGCCCAGCCGCCGGCGCCCCACACCCAGTGGGCGACGGGGAAGTACACGACGGTGGCCCACAGGGCGACGAACAGCGCCCAGGCCGAGAACTTGACGCGGTCCGCGAGGGCACCGCTGATCAGGGCGGGCGTGATGATCGCGAACATCATCTGGAAGACCATGAAGGCCAGGATCGGGATGTTGTAGCCGTCCCAGATATCGGTCGTGCCGATGTCACTGAGACCGACCCAGCCCGAGGTCCAGCCGATGAGGCTGCCCTTGTCGGTGCCGAACGCGAGGGAGAAGCCGTACAGCACCCACAGAAGGGTGACGATGCCGATGCTGATAAAGCTCATCATCAACATGTTCAGGGTGCTCTTGACCCGGACCATGCCTCCGTAGAAGAAGGCGAGACCGGGGGTCATGAGCAACACCAGGGCCGAACAGATCAGCATGAACCCGGTGTTCGCGGCAGAGAGCTTGGGAGCCTCTGCGGCTAGCGTGATGGCGGCTGATGCCATCGGCGTCTCCTCGTCATTGGTACGGCCCCGTGCGGGCGAAGCCTGAGCGGATTGAGGGGTGGGCCGGTTATGCGCCAGACATTGACGCAGCGCCGTTTCGGTCGACGCCCCTCGATGTTTCGGCGACGTGACGAAGGCACCGCCTGTGTTACGCCTGAATGAACTGCCGGATTTCGGTCACCGTGATCGTTATCGTGACGCAATCTTCGGCAAAGGCAACCGCGACCGCCGATCGGGCGCCCCCCACCGCGACCAGCCACTTCCGCGAGAATGGCGCCGTTTGGGCGCAAAAGACAGTCCGACCGCGGCCGGCCTTCCGATGACCTGGCGGGGGAGCCGAGTCGGGCTGTCGGGAGGGCCTGCCGCGGCCGGGGTTCTGGGGTGTCAGACCGCTTCGGCGGTCTCGGGCAGTTCGACCGCGAGCAGGTCGGTCAGGTCGACGACCTCGGTGAGGTCCCCGAAATCCCGTACGGCCGTGTCGACGGTCTTTCGGATACGAGTGCTGACCCGTTCGGAGCGCACCTTCTTGGCGATGACCATGGCCTCCGCGGCCAGTACCGTCGCCCGCTCGGGCTCCCGCTGAAGGAGGTGGACGGTGGCCATGCCGATCAGGTTCAGTGCGTACGACCGCTGGTGATCGGTGTCCTTCGCGAACAGGTCGACGGCGTCGCGCATCATCGGCTCGGCCAGCGAGGCGTAGGTGGGGCTGCGGCCCGCGACATAGGCCAGGTCACGGAACGAGTGGCTGTTCTCGCCGTACAGCTCGGCCTGGGAGAAGAAGCGGATCCAGTCGGGATCGGGCTCGTCCCAATCGTGTACATCCGCGAACGTGTCCTCGGCCATCCGCACGGCCCGCTTGCACTTTCCGGGTTGCCCCATATTGGCGTATGCGCGCGCCTCCATCGCATACAGCATGGCCTGCGTGCGGGGGCTGGCGCAGTCACGGCTGCCGTACTGGGCGAGATGGATCAGTTCGAGGGCGTCGTCGGGCCGTCCGAGGTGGATCATCTGCCGGCTCATGGACGACAGGACGTAACTGCCCAGCGGCTTGTCGCCGGCCTCCTTGGCGGCATGCAGGGCCAGCACGAAGTACTTCTGCGCGGTCGGCTGGAGCCCCACGTCGTAGGACATCCAGCCGGCGAGTTCGGCCAGCTCGGCGGCGACCTTGAACAGCTTGCGGGTGGTGGCCTCGGGCTGGGGCTCCTGGAGGAGGTCCGTCACCTCGTGCAGCTGTCCGACCACGGCCTTGCGGCGCAGGCCGCCGCCGCACTGCGCGTCCCACTGCCGGAACATCGCGGTGGTGGACTCCAGCAGCTCCAGTTCGGGCTTGGAGAGACGGCCGACCCGGCGGGCGGCGGACGGGTGCTCGGGCTCCTCGGGCGGCGCGGGTGGCACCGGGACGAGCCAGCGCTGCATGGGCTCGATGAGGGTGGGGCCGGCGGCGAGGGACAGCGCGGTGCCCAGGAAGCCGCGGCGCGCCAGCATCAGGTCGCTGCGTGAGAACTCGCTGAGCAGGGCCACGGTCTGGGGGGCCGTCCAGGGCAGGTCGACGCCGGACGCGGACGGCGACTGCCGGGCGGTGCGCAGCCCCAGGTCCTCGATGGAGACGACGCAGCCGAAGCGCTCGGAGAACAGCTCGGACAGGATGCGCGGGATCGGCTCGCGCGGGTTCTCCCCGTCCAGCCAGCGCCGGACCCGCGAGGTGTCCGTCGAGATGTGGTTGGCACCCAACTGGCGTGCCCGGCGGTTCACTTGGCGCGCCAGCTCGCCCTTCGACCAGCCGCTGCGCACGAACCACGAGCCGAGCAGCTCGTTCGGGCGCTTCTCGGTGCTAGCCGCGGTCGTCGCGCTTCCGCCGTTGCCGCCCACTGGAACGCCCCCATCCCTGAGACCACTTGTCGCCGAGTGCGCCAAGCCCTATCAGAATGCCGGTAAATAGGCTCCGCGTCCGGCAGTTCTCACCCTTCGAACGGGAAGTCGACTTGCCTCCGGCATACCCACAAGCGCATGTGCCCTCAGGCCTCGTGCACTCAAAGTAATCCTACGATCACGCCTCCGGCCATGGCGATCCAGGAAACGCCACCATTCGCCACCCCTTCGAATGAACTCACGGGCACCTACACAGGATTGACTTGACAGTGGACGGTCGGGAGTGGGCGGAGCGATGCGCGCGAGGGCGCACGCCGCCGAGCGCACCACCCGAAGCGCTTCTGGGCGCCGACTGGAACAGGTGATGGCGGGCAGGGGTGCGGACAGTCGGAAACGCAGGGTCACGTTCTGCTCGCAGTTCGTAACCACCGGTGCGTCGGACCCGTTGGAGGGGGCATGGGCTTCACGATCGGCAGCAGCCGGGGCATCCGCGAGATCCGGCCCGGCACGCGCCGCCGCGGCCGGTCGTCGGAGTGCACCGCCGTGGCCGAGTACACCGGTCTCTGGGGCTGGGACGTGGTCGCCGGTGCCCGCGCGGCGGGCGGCGCCTGCTCCTGCGGCCTGACCGACTGCCCCGCTCCCGGCGCCCACCCCCTGAGCTTCGCACCCCGGGTCGAGGCCGGCGCCACACTCGGCGAAGTCACGGACACCTGGGGCCAGTTCCCCGGCGCCTCGGTCATGCTCCCCGTGGGCCGCGCCTTCGACGTGATCGAGGTCGCCGAACCGGCCGGCCGGCACGCCCTGGTCCGGCTGGAGCGCATGGGCCTGCCCCTCGGCCCGGTCACCGCCACCCCCGAAGGCCGCGCCCAGTTCTTCGTCGCCCCCGGCGCCGCCGCCGAACTCCCCGCACTGCTCTACCGCATGGGCTGGGACGACGCGACACTCGACCTGCACGGCCGGGGCGCCGGTACGTACCTCACGGCGCCCCCGTCCGACCGGGGCGGCCTCGGCCCGGTCACCTGGCTGCGCCCGCCCGCCCTGGACACGGCGACGAAGCCCCCGGCGGCCAGGCTGCTGCTGGGAACGCTGGCTTACGTCGCGCACCGGTCGCGGGCTTAGGCTCGCGGGCTCATCGGCAGGGCCATACGCCGAAGCGTCCGTCCCCAACTGCTCCATGGAGACGGACGCTTCGAACCACTTCCGAAATTTCGGAGGTGATGATCACTCCCCGATAAGTGCGTCAACGAACGCCTCCGGCTCGAACGGAGCCAGATCGTCGGCCCCCTCACCGAGCCCGATCAGCTTCACCGGCACGCCCAGTTCGCGCTGTACGGCGATGACGATGCCGCCCTTGGCGGTGCCGTCGAGCTTGGTGAGCACGATGCCGGTGATGTCGACGACCTCGGCGAAGACGCGGGCCTGGACCAGCCCGTTCTGCCCGGTCGTGGCGTCCAGCACGAGCAGCACCTCGTCCAGCGGGGCGTGCTTCTCGACGACGCGCTTGACCTTGCCGAGCTCGTCCATGAGCCCGGTCTTGGTGTGCAGCCGCCCGGCGGTGTCGATCAGGACGACGTCGGCGCCGGCCTCGATGCCCTCCTTGACCGCGTCGAAGGCGATCGACGCGGGGTCACCGCCCTCGGGACCGCGCACGGTACGGGCCCCGACGCGGTCGCCCCAGGTCTGGAGCTGGTCGGCGGCGGCGGCCCGGAAGGTGTCGGCGGCGCCGAGAACGACGTTCTTCCCGTCGGCGACGAGCACACGCGCGAGCTTGCCGGTGGTGGTGGTCTTGCCGGTGCCGTTGACGCCGACGACCATCACGATGCCCGGGGTGTCGAGGTTCGAGTCGGTCTTCACCGTCCGGTCGAACTCGGGTACGAGGATCTGGAGCAGCTCCTCGCGCAGCAGCCCGCGCAGCTCGGCGGGCGTACGGGTACCAAGCACCTTCACCCGCTCGCGCAACCTCTCGACCAGGTCCTGGGTGGGCTGGACGCCCACGTCGGCGGTGAGGAGGGTGTCCTCGACCTCCTCCCAGGTCTCGTCGTCGAGGTGCTCGCGCGCGAGGAGCGTGAGCAGCCCCTTGCCGAGCGCGTTCTGTGACCGGGAGAGCCGGGTGCGCAGCCGGACCAGCCGACCGGCGGTGGGCTCCGGCACCTCGACGGCGGGAGCGGAGGGCGGTTCCTCGACGGCGACGGACGAGGCGTCGGCGCCCGGGAGATCCACCTCCTCTATGGTGCGGCGCGGTTCGTCGCGCGGCGTCTCGGCCTCGTCGCCGACATGCGGCTCGGCCGGAGGGGCGGTGAGGTCGGGTGTCGTGGGGGGCGCCGGGGGCAGCGGCTTCTTCCTGCGGCTGCCGACGACGAGCCCACCGAGCACACCGAGCACGACCACGGCGATGACTACAGCAAGGATGACGGTTTCCATAACCGCACCAGTATGCGCGACCGCCCCCTGACGCGTCCGGTCCCGGTAGGCCGCCCGGCCCCCGCTCCACACCCCTGGCGATCTGACACATCGTCAGCTAATCTCCCCCGGCACACCCGCCGGAAGGGACCCCCATGCCCGTCACCGTCGTACGTTTCAACCTGGTCGCCCCCGATGCCACCCCCGCCGAGCTCCGCGCCCGCTACCAGGCCGCGATCGAGATGGCCGCGTACGCCGACGCCCACGGCATCACCACCGTCCAGACCGAGGAGCACCACGGCGTCGCGAACAACTGGCTGCCCTCGCCGTTCGCCTTCGCGGGGGCCGTGTTCGGGGCGACGCGCCGGATCGCGGTGACGGTCTCGGCGGTGATCGGCCCGTTGCACGACCCCTTGAGGCTCGCCGAGGACATCGCCGTACTCGATCTGCTGAGCGGCGGACGGCTGGTCACGGTCGCCGGCATCGGTTACCGGCCCGAGGAGTACGCCCAGTTCGGCACCGACTGGAAGCGCCGCGGCAGGCTCCAGGACGAGCTGCTGGAGACGCTCCTGAAGGCCTGGACCGGGGAGGAGTTCACCTACCGGGGGCGCACGGTACGGGTCACTCCGCGCCCCTTTACCGACCCGCATCCGCTGCTCCTGGTGGGCGGCTCGTCGAAGGCGGCGGCCAGACGGGCGGCCCGTCTCGGGCTTCCCCTGTTCCCCAGCGCGCACCTGCCCGAGCTGGAGGCCTACTACAAGGAGCGGCTCGTCGAGTACGGCACCGAGGGCTGGACGATGATGCCGGCCGCCGAGACCCCGCTGCTGCACATCACCGAGGACCCGGACCGGGCATGGGCCGAGTACGGCCACCACTTCCTGCACGAGGCCCGGACGTACGCCTCCTGGCAGTCCGGCGACATACGGTCCGCCGTGAAGTCGGGAGCCACGACGGTCGAGGAGCTGCGCGACGAGGGCGTGTACCGGATACTGACGCCCGAGGAGTGCCTGGCGCAGGGGCTGGACAGCTACGTGCTGCATCCGCTGGCCGGCGGGATGCCGGTGGAGGAGGGGTGGCGGAGTCTGCGGCTGTTCGCGGAGCGGGTGGCGCCGCGGCCGGCGTCCTGACGCACCGACCGAAAGCCGCTTCCGGCTCGGGCAGAGGCCGAGCCTGAAGCGGCGGCGGATACGGGGAGAAGGGCAGCGGGGACTTGGCCCTTCTCCCCGAGTCGTGCGGGGGTGACGGGCTCAGCCCATCTCCTCCAGCGTCTTGCCCTTCGTCTCCTTGACGAACCGGAGCACGAACGGGATCGAGAGCACCGCGAAGATCGTGTAGATCACGTAGGTGGCGGAGAGGTTCCAGTCGGCCAGGGACGGGAAGCTCGCGGTGATGGCCCAGTTGGCGATCCACTGCGCGGCGGCGGCCACACCGAGGGCGGCGGCGCGGAGCCTGTTCGGGAACATCTCGCCCAGGAAGACCCAGACCACGACACCCCAGGACAGGGCGAAGAAGAGCACGAACACATGGGCGGCGACCAGGGCGACCCAGCCCTGCGTGGCGGGCAGCTTGCCGTCGACCAGGTCGTAGGAGAAGGCCCAGGCCTCCAGGGCGAGCCCGAGGGCCATGCCCACGGAACCGATGAGCGCGAGGGGCCGGCGGCCGACCCGGTCGACGAAGATCATGGCGATCACGGTGCCGACGATGTTGATGATCGACGTGGTGAACGAGTAGAGGAACGAGTCCGTCGGGTCGACGCCGACCGACTGCCAGAGCGTCGAGGAGTAGTAGAACGCGACGTTGATGCCGACGAACTGCTGGAAGACCGAGAGGCCGATACCGATCCAGACGATCGGCTTGAAGAAGAAGGTGCCGCCGAGCAGGTCCTTGAAGACCGACTGGTGCTCCCTCTTCATGGCCCGCTCGATCTCGGCGACCCGGGCGTCCAGGTCGATATGGTCGCCCTCGACCTCGCGCAGCACCTCACGGGCGCGCTCGTCGCGGCCTGCGGAGATCAGGAAGCGCGGCGACTCGGGGATCGCGAGGGACAGCAGCCCGTAGAGCACCGCCGGTACGACCATCACACCGAGCATGACCTGCCAGGCCTCGACGCCCAGCAGCTCGCCGCGCTGGTCGCCGCCCGCCGCGTTCAGGATGCCCCAGTTGACCAGCTGCGAGATGGCGATACCGACGACGATCGCGGCCTGCTGGAAGGAGCCGAGCCGTCCCCGGTACGCGGCCGGGGCGACCTCGGCGATGTAGGCGGGGCCGATGACGGAGGCCATGCCGATGGCGAAGCCGCCGACGATCCGCCAGAAGGCGAGGTCGTACAGCGCGAAGGGCAGCGCGGAGCCGACGGCGCTGATGGTGAACAGCACCGCGGAGATCTGCATACAGCGGATACGGCCGATACGGTCGGCCATGCGTCCCGCGGTGGCGGCGCCGATGGCACAGCCGATCAACGCGATGGCGATGACCTGCGCCAGGGCCGCGGAGCCGACGTCGTAGCGGCTCCGGATCGCCTCGACGGCGCCGTTGATCACGGCACTGTCGTAGCCGAAGAGGAAACCGCCCATCGCGGCCGCCGCCGCGATGAAGATGACGTGCCCGAGATGCTCGGGGTGAGCCGCTCCGGCTCCTGACCTGGGTTCCTGCTCAGTGCTGGTCACGTACAACTCCTCGGGCCACCGGCAACGCCGCCGGGGTGGGGGACCCTCTCAGGTAGGTGGTACCTGAAGGTAAAAACGACGTTTCCGAGACTAAGCCTTCAAGTTTCGAAGTCAATAGCGCTATTGATGTGAGAAAGAAGGCACGAACAAGGGCGTTTCCTTCAAGTCTTGAAGGATAAAAGAAGGGCTAGCGGAGCCGTTGTGAAATCACCTTCGACACGCCGTCGCCCTGCATGGAGACGCCGTACAGCGCGTCGGCGACCTCCATGGTGCGCTTCTGATGCGTGATCACGATCAGCTGCGAGGCCTCCTGAAGCTCCTGCATGATCCGGATCAGCCGCTGAAGGTTGGTGTCGTCGAGCGCCGCCTCGACCTCGTCCATCACAT
Organism: Streptomyces sp. AK08-02; assembly: GCF_033795085.1. NCBI lineage: Bacteria > Bacillati > Actinomycetota > Actinomycetes > Kitasatosporales > Streptomycetaceae > Streptomyces > Streptomyces sp. AK08-02. Next base: position 226,956 of record NZ_JARAZV010000012.1, on the reverse strand, counting down.
AGAACGGGCTGGGACGCGCCTTGAAGATCGACACGAGCAGCGCGACGGCGGTCAGCGAGCGCTCACCGCCGGACAGCAGGGACAGCCGCTTGACCTTCTTGCCCGGCGGCCGGGCCTCCACGTCCACGCCGGTGGTGAGCATGTTGTCGGGGTCGGTCAGGATCAGCCGCCCCTCACCTCCGGGGAACAGCCGGCTGAAGACGCCCTCGAACTGCACCGCCGTGTCCCGGTACGCCTCGGTGAAGACCTGTTCGACACGCTCGTCGACCTCCTTCACGACCTGAAGCAGATCAATGCGTGTCTTCTTCAGATCCTCAAGCTGCTCACTGAGGAACTTGTGACGTTCCTCCAGCGCCGCGAACTCCTCCAGCGCCAGCGGGTTGACCTTGCCCAGCTGCTGGTAGGCCCGCTCGGTCGCCTTGAGCCGCTTCTCCTGCTCGGCGCGGTGGAACTGCTTCGGCTGGTTGCGCGGATGCTCCGGATCCTCGGGCAGTTCCTCGCCCTCGGCGGGGGGCGAGGGCGGCACCAGCTGGTGCGGGCCGTACTCGGCCACCAACCCCTCCGGTTCCACACCGAGCTCCTCCAGCGCCTTGGTCTCCAGCTGCTCGATCCGCAGCCGCTTCTCGGCGCCGAGTACCTCACCGCGGTGCATCGAATCCGTCAACTTGTCGAGTTCGGCCTTGAAGTCCCGCCCGGCGGCGCGAGCGGCGGTCAGTTCCTGCTCACGCCGGGCCTTGGCCGCGTCGGCCGCGGTGCGTTCCTGATCGGCCCGGCCGAGCGAGACCTCCACGTGCGCGAGCAGTTGCCGGGCTCCCGAACCGACGGCCTCGGCGACGGCCGCCTCGTGCCGGAGCCGCGCCCTCCGCTGCTCGGCACGCGCGCGTGCCTCCCGTTCGCCACGTGCGGCGCGGTCGAGCGAGTCGGCCCGTCCGGCCAGCCCCTTCACCCGCTCCTCGTGCGTACGGACCTGGAGCCGCGCCTCCATCTCGGTCTGCCGCGCGTTGGCGCCGTCGGCGGCGAGCCTGTCCCGGACCCCCGTGTCGGGCTCCTCCTCGACGGGCATCTCCTCGGCGACAGCGAGCCGCTCCGCCAACTCCTCGGCATCCTCTACGGCCTTGTCGAGAGCTTCCTGCGCGCGCGCCGCGGCCGCGGTGGACCTCTCGGCCTCTCCGGCGGCGCCCCTGGCCTGTCCGGCGAGCCGCCCGAGTTGCTGGGCGACGGCCGACTTCTCCCGGTCCGCGGCCCGCCGCCGCTCCCCCAACTCCTCGACGAACGCGGCACACTCCTTGCGCCGCTCCCCTGCGAGCCGCTGCGCCCCGGCCAACTCCTCACACCGAACGGCCAGTTCATCGAGCTCGGCGGCGGCCTCGTCGACGGAGGCCTGCACTTCCAGCAGGCTCGGCGCCCCGGCGGACCCGCCGTGTGCGAAGTGGGCACCCAGCAAGTCTCCTTCGGCGGTCACGGCGGTCAACTCCGGCCGCGAGTACACCAGTTCCTCAGCGTCTTCGAGCGTCTCGACCACGACGATCCCGCGCAGCAACCTCCGTACGGCGGGCATGAGTTCGGCGGGGCCCCGGACCAGCTCGGCGGCAAGGGGCGACCCGCCGGGCACGCGGCGCACGACCGGCGCACGGTCGCCCGGGGAGGAGCCGCGGGCATCGACAGCCACGCCATCGCGGGCGGCGCCGGGCAAGGACCCCAGGCCGGCGACAGCCGCGCCGTCCCGGGCAGCACCGGAGGCGGTACCCACGGCCGCGCCGGAGTCGTCACCTCGGTCAGCCCCTCCGTCCGGCCCCCCGGGCTCCGAACCCGGCTCGCCCTGAGCATCGGTACCACTCACGTCCACGGCACCCGGGCGAGCGGGCTCCGACGGCCACCGCCCCGCACCGGGACCGCCCGCCCCTTCCCCGCCCTGGGGCCAACCCTGCTCGCCGGCACCAGCACCAGGAGTCCCGGGTCCCTGACCGGCCGTCCGCCCCACGCGGGCCGAACCGTCGCTCGACGCACCGCCCGACCGCCCCGCGGCATCCTCAGTGCTCAACGAACCGCGCACTCCCGTGTCCGACGCCCCCGCCACGTGCCGAGCCGCCTCCGACGAGCCGCCCGCAGGCCCCGAGCCGGTACCCACCCCGTCGCCGGACCGCGCACCGACGTCTTCGCGGTCCACCGAGTCACGCGCCCCCTCGGCCCCCTCCCCCACCGAACCACCGGGCCGCCGGAGCCCGGCCCCAGGCACTCCCTCCGCCTCCACCGGCTCCGGTGCCCCCGCCAGCAGCAGCGAAGCGCGCCCCCCGTCCTGCTTGCGCAGCAGGCGGATCGCGGCTGCCGCGGAGGCCGGTGTCGTCACCGCGACGGCGTTCGCCGCCGCGCCGAGGGCCGCGGCCACGGCGACCTCGTGGCCCGCGGTGACCGTCAGCAGTTCCGCCGCCGGGCCGAGCAGACCGGTGAGCCGGTCCCGGGCGGCCAGCAGCGCGCCCGTGCCGTCCTTGCGGCGCAGGCCCATGGCCAGGGCCTCGTGACGGGCCTGGGTGGCGGCGCGCCTGCGTTCCGCCGCCGTGACCGCCTCGCGGGCCGCGGTGAGGTCCGCTTCCGCGTCGGCGAGGGCGGCCTTGGCCGTGTCGTGCCGCTCCGCCAGTTCCGCGTCACCCGCGTCGAGGCCGTCGACCTCGGCCTGCAACGTCTCGTACTCCTCCTGCGCGGCGAATGCTCGTTCCTGCGCCTCGTCGCGGGCGGCGGCAAGGCGGCCGATCTCGGCCTGGGCGCCGGCCGCGCGCGATCGTGCGGCGTTGACCTGGCCGTTCAGCCGGGCCAGTCCCTCGCGGCGGTCGGCGATCGCACGAGCCACGTCCTTCAGGCGCCGTTCCTCGGCCGCGAGTTCACGCTCCAGCTCGGCCCGGTGCAGGGCCGTGTCCTCCAGCGCGTGTTCGGCCGCCTCCAGAGCCGCCTCCAGCTCGGCCTCCTGCTCACGGATACGCGCGGCCTCACGTTCCATGTCCTCGGGCTCACGTCCGCGCCGCTCCTCGTCGGGGGCGGAGGTGGCGCTCTTCACCCGCGCGTCGGCCAGCGAGACGGTGCCGCGCACCCGTTCGGCGAGCTGGGAGAGGTCGTACCAGGTCTGCTGCGCGCGCTGGAGGCGCGGCGTGAGCTGCCGTACCTCGTCCTCCAGGAGCGCCTCGCGCTGAAGGGCCTTTCTCAGCTCGGCCTCCGTCGCGTCCTTGCGTTCCTTGAGCGCGGCCTCGTCCGCGACCTCCGTCCGGAGCGCTCCCCGCAGCCGTACGAGATCGTCGGCTAGGAGTCGGAGCCGGGCGTCGCGCAGATCCGCCTGGATGACCGCGGCCCGGCGCGCGACGGCCGCCTGCCGTCCCAGCGGCTTCAGCTGGCGCCGCAGTTCGTCGGTGAGGTCCTGGACGCGGGCGAGGTTCGCCTGCATCGCGTCCAGCTTGCGCAGCGCCTTCTCCTTGCGCTTGCGGTGCTTCAGTACGCCGGCCGCCTCCTCGATGAACGCGCGGCGGCCCATCGGATCGGCGTGCAGTACGGAGTCCAGTTGACCTTGGCCGACGATGACGTGCATCTCGCGGCCGATGCCGGAGTCGGACAGCAGGTCCTGGATGTCGAGCAGCCGGCAGGTGTCGCCGTTGATCTGGTACTCGCTGCCGCCGTTGCGGAACATGATCCGCGTGATGGTGACCTCGGCGTACTCGATGGGCAGCGCGCCGTCGGAGTTGTCGATGGTGAGGGAGACCTCGGCGCGGCCGAGCGGCGGGCGCCCGGTGGTGCCGGCGAAGATGACGTCCTCCATCTTGCCGCCGCGCAGCGACTTGGCGCCCTGCTCGCCCATGACCCAGCTGAGCGCGTCCACGACGTTGGACTTGCCCGAGCCGTTCGGGCCCACGACACACGTGATGCCCGGCTCGAAGCGCAGCGTGGTCGCCGAGGCGAACGACTTGAACCCGCGGAGGGTCAGGGCCTTGAGGTGCACGCCGCTGGACTCTACCTTCCGCCCTTATGTCACACGATGACCGCCTGGATACCCCCCGGCGGTTTCACCGATGAACGTGCAGGGCACATCAGACGTTAAAGAGAGTGGAGAACCTGTGGAAGGACCACTCTTGACCATCGGGAAAGCTCACGGGGAAGCGCGGGGGAATAAAGAAGGGACGCCGAAGCGTCCCTTGCAATACTCTGGCCAAACTCCGACAGCTCAGCGGTTGACACGGGCAGTTCAACCACGGGGTTGCCGTGTGCGGTGCGCGGTACTGACGCAATACGTGACGATGCAGCGATCAGGTGAGCGCGGGCTCCGCCTGGCGTGCGTCGATGCTCTCGAGAAGCGAGTCGTGAGAAGCGGCAGCCGTCAGCTCGTCGTTTTCCGCCTGGATGCGTCCGAGTTCGGATTCCAGATCCTGTACGCGCTGCTGGAGCCGTCGCATCTCGGCGAGGAGTCGCGGGTCAGAGCCGCCGACGTAACCGAGAAGCGCCTTTGCCATGATGGATGGTCCTCCACACTGAGTGACCGACCGAAGCGGTGTGGGTCGTGAGGGAATCGCACCCGCGATGCTTGGCACTCTGGAGTTCTTGCTCGGGTTTTTGCTGCCGTTCTTACATGCCAAACAGCTAAGGTGCGCGGGGCTTTCAGCGTCTCACCAAAAAGTTTGACGGTCAACACGATCACGCCCTGTATTGGCGTGCGGCCCGGGGCGCGCGGCCTCCTGCGGGCGGCGCCGCGCCTTTGACGCGGCCCGAGGGCGTGGCGGCGAGCGGTTTTCGCGGAGCCTGCCACGACCTGCGCTTCTTGGCAACCACCAGCCAGTTTCCGCTGCGGACAGGTGCGCGCCGCATGCCCACCAGTCGCGGCCTGGGCCGCTTTACAGAACCGTCTCAGCGGATGGCGAAGCCGTCGTAGATCCGGCGAGGTGTGTCCCAGATCTCGGTGACGCCGTCCACGCGGCCGGGCGTGTCGTCTCCGCGCAGCCAGTCGAGCAGTCCTTCACAGCTCTGCCGAGTGCCCTCCGCGACCACCTGCACGCGTCCGTCGTCCAGATTGAGAGCAAAACCACTCAGGCCGCCGATCTCCAGGGCCCTCGCCCGCGTGAACCAGCGGAAACCCACGCCTTGCACGCGTCCGCGCACCCAGGCGACCAGTCGTACATCCTCGTTCATGGATGCACGCTAACGGGCCAATGTCTCTCTGAGCACTTCCTCCCCTTGCGCCATGGGGTACCGTCCCCACCCAACGAATCTCATATGAAACTCACTCGTTCGAGTGAGTAATCCTGACCGCAAGGACGAGGAAGGCCACAACATGGGACGGCACCGACGCTCCGCCGCCGGCCGCGCCGCCACAGGTCGCGCCACGGGGGTCACGGAACCATACGATTCGGACACGGACGGCTACGGATCCGGCCACGGACCCTACGACGCCCAGGTCCCTCACACGCCTCACACCGCCTACAGCACGCTGTGGGAGGACGCGCCCACCACCGTGGGGATCGCTCCGTACCTCCACCCGGAGGCGCACTCCGACGCCTACGCGAGGAGTGACGCCTACCTCTTCGCTCCGGACGACACCGGGGCCCACTCGACGATGACCGGCGGCTCCTTCGACGGCCCCGGCGCGGGCGGCAACCGCCGGCGCCGCAAGAAGCGGTCGTCCATGTCGGTCCGTACGGGCCTGCTGGGCGTCTCCGCCGCGGTCGCCCTGGGCACGGTCGCGGTCGCCACGGGCGTGCTGCCCGGCGGTGACAAGTACACGATCGGCGGTGGCAGCGGCGGCGACAAGGTACAGGCGGCGGACACCCCGACGAACGCCGAGACCCAGCAGGGCGGCGCGTCCGGCAACGCCGACGAAGACCGCGACAGCGGTACGTCGACGAGCCGTGACGCGGACCGCGACACGTCCTCCCCCTCCCCGTCCACGTCGCCCTCCCGGTCGACCGCGCCGACGACCCCGACGCCCAAGGCCCCGCCGAAGTCGGCGGTCACTCCCAGCGAGGCACCGAAGACGACTCCGGCGCCCACTCCGACGAAGTCGGAGGAGAAGGCGCGGCAGCAGTCCTCCGCCCCCGTCACGGTGTCCGCGCAGGCAGCCGCCGAGGCGGAGGTGCTCCAGCTCGTCAACGAGGAGCGGGCCAAGGTGGGCTGCAGCGCGGTGGCCGCGAACAGCGCGCTGCGGGACCTCGCGGAGGCGTTCAGCGAGGACATGGCAGCCCGGGACTTCTTCGACCACACCGACCCCGACGGTCTCTCGCCCTGGGACCGGGCGGACAAGGCCGGTATCACCAGCCTCGGCGGCGAGAACATCGCCCGGGGACAGGCCGACGCCGCCGCGGTGATGGAGGCCTGGATGAACAGCCCCGGCCACAAGGCGAACATCCTGAACTGCGACTTCAAGACGCTGGGTGTGGGTGTGCACTTCGGCTCGGGCGGCCCATGGTGGACCCAGGACTTCGGGTACTGACCCGGATTGCGCTAACTTCCAGTTAGCGCAATCTTCAGGTCAGCGCTGCGCTCGCGTACCCTGGGGTCATGATGAACACCACGGAGGAGCAGCCCCTCCCCTACGACGTGTTCGCCAGGGCCTGCCCTTCGCGCGGCACGCTGGAGCACGTCACGGGCCGCTGGGGCGCGCTCACCCTCGGCGCCCTGCAGGAGGGTTCCCTCCGCTTCAACGAGCTGCGCCGCCGCGTCGACGGCGTGAGCGAGAAGATGCTCTCCCAGACTCTCCAGGCCCTGGAGCGCGACGGCCTGGTCCACCGCGAGGCCCAGCCGACGAACCCGCCCCGGGTGGACTACGAACTGACGGATCTGGGCCGCGAGATCGCCGAACGCCTCTTGTCGCTTATCCACTTCGTGGAGGGCCGCATGGACTCCGTGATGGAAGCACGCCAGCGGTACGACGAGACGCGTCCCCCCCGCCAGTAGCGTCCTCGCCCGTCTAGGGCGAAGGGCGGGGAGTCCGTTGGCACTTGGGGCAGAAGTAGCTGGACCTGTTCATCCAGGGGCGGCGACGCATCGGCGTCGCACAGCGTTTGCAGGGCAGCCCCTCGCGTCCGTACGCGTCGAGCGAGCGGTCGAAGTACCCCGATTCACCGTTGACATTGACGTACAGGCTGTCGAAACTCGTGCCGCCCACGGCCAGGGCAGCGTTCATCACATCGCGTACGTGGCCCAGGAGTTCGGCCGTGCGCGGGCGGGTGAAGCCGGCGGTCGGACGTTCGTAGTGGACGCGGGAGCGCCAAAGGGCCTCGTCCGCGTAGATGTTGCCCACGCCGCTGATCAACGACTGGTCGAGCAGGGCCCGTTTGATGGTCGTACGCTTCCGGCGCAGCGCCTGATGGAAGGCCTCGTCGTCGAACAGCGGGTCGAGGGGGTCACGGGCGATGTGGGCGATGACGTCGGGCAGGCCGTCGGGGGTGTTGTCGTGCAACGACAGTCCACCGAAGGTGCGTTGGTCGACGAAGCGCAGCTCGGTCGCCAGGTCGTCGGCGAACCGGACGCGAATCCGCAGATGCTTCTCGTCGGCGGCGTCGTGCGGCTGCACCAGCAGTTGCCCACTCATCCCGAGATGCGCGAGCACCGACTGCCCGGTGTCCTCCAACGGCAGCCACAGATACTTCCCGCGCCGACTGGGTGTACCGATGCGGTGTCCTTTGAGCCGGTGCGTGAAGTCATCGGCCCCGGCGATGTGCCGCCGCACGGCCCGGGGATGCAACACCTCGGCGTCGGCGACGGTGCGTTGAGCAACCCACCGAGCCAGTCCCCGCCGTACGACTTCGACTTCAGGCAACTCGGGCATGGAACCCCCTGCTTTTAGGCTTTTAGGGGCGCGGGGAACTGCGCGACAAGCCACAACGAGCCCGCAGCCGGAGAACAAACCAAAGAACACCAGCGCCCGTCCCGCCAGGGACAAGCACTGGTGCACACAACCTCAGGCAGATGTCGAGGAAGACACGTCCGCGTCCTCATCAACAGGCACCGCAGCCTCAGCAACGGCAGCCTCGGCGGCCGCTTTGGCCCGTTCGTCCGCATCCGCGCGGATGGAACGCCAGGCCGATTCCGCGGCCTGCTGCTCCGCCTCCTTCTTGCTGCGGCCGGTGCCGGTGCCGTACGAGACGCCTCCGACGCGGGCGGCAGCAGTGAAGGTCTTCTCGTGGTCCGGGCCGGTCTCCGTGACCAGGTACTCGGGTACACCGAGCCCTTCGGTCGCGGTGAGCTCCTGGAGACTGGTCTTCCAGTCCAGGCCGGCACCGAGGTTCGAGGACTTCTCGATCAGCGGGTCGAAGAGACGGTGGACGAGTTCGCCCGCCGCGTCGAGACCCTGGTCGAGATAGACAGCGCCGATCACCGCTTCGAGGGTGTCGGCGAGGATGGACGCCTTGTCCCGCCCGCCCGTGCCCTCTTCACCCCGGCCGAGCCGGATGAAGGAGCCGAGTTCGAGCCCACGGCCCACCTCCGCGAGCGCACGAGAATTGACCACCGCGGCCCGCAGCTTGGCCAACTGGCCTTCTGGGAGGTCGGGGTGGGTCCGGTACAGCGTGTCCGTGACCACCAGGCCGAGCACGGAGTCCCCGAGGAACTCCAGCCGCTCGTTGGTGGGCAGACCGCCGTTCTCGTACGCGTACGAACGGTGGGTCAGCGCACGCACCAGAAGGGCGGACTCCAGCTGGTAGCCGAGCCGCCCTTCCAGAAGCGTGTGGGACGAGGCCGTGTCCGCCTTCTTCTTGGCGGACGAGTCCGCCTGGGCGTCAGACATGAAGCCTCTCACCGGCCGCTCAGACCTCGAGGACCTGGCGCTTGTTGTAAGTGCCGCAAGACGGGCACGCGATGTGCTGCAGCTTGGGCTCCTGGCAACGCTCGCACGCAACCAGGGTGGGGACCGCAGCCTTCCACTGCGACCGGCGGTGGCGCGTGTTGCTGCGCGACATCTTCCGCTTCGGAACAGCCACGGCTACTTCTCCTGCTTCTCGTCGACGCCCGCTTGCGCTTCGGCGCCGCTGATCTCGTCCTTCTCGCCGGGTTCGAGTGAACCTGCGAGTCCCTGCAGTGCCGCCCAACGGATGTCGACGGCGTTGTGATGGTGGTCCGGGTCGTCAGCCAGCCGCGCTCCGCACTCGGAGCACAGGCCGGGGCAGTCGTCCTGGCACACCGGCTGCATCGGCAGTGCGAGCACCACCGCATCACGCAGCACGGATTCGAGGTCGAACAAACCGTCCTCGATGAAGAGCGTGTCCTCGTCGTCCTCGGCGTCGTCGGCCGGCTCCGCCTTTACGCGGCCCCGGTCGTCGGCGTCAGGGTACGAGAACATCTCCTGGAAGTCCGCTGTGAGCTCCTGCTCAAGCGGCTCCAGACACCTTACGCACTCCCCCTTGGCCCGTGCACGGGCGGTGCCTGTGACAAGCACACCTTCCATGACGGACTCCAGACGGAGTTCGAGCTCCACCAGCGCGCCTTCCGGCACTCCGATGACTCCCTGGATCCCGAGATCCGCGGGAGCGTCGATCTCACGGGTCAGGCGCTGCAGCGCGCCAGGACGCCGCCCCAGCTCGTGTGTGTCGAACACAAGAGGGTTGCGGTGGTCGAGGCGGGCGTTCAGAGCCATTCCTGCTTTCGATCTTCGATGCTCAGCTGCTCGTCTTCCGGGCAGCGGTGATCGCAGAGGTACATGCGACCGAAGAGCCAGGATACTGGACCTTCCGCCCACGGCCCAATCCGGTCCCCGTGCGGGCACTTACTGCCCGCCTCGCCCCTGTTCGTAGGCGCGCAGCTGCTCGGCGCTGATCATGCCGGTGTCGAAGAGGCTGGTCTCGTCGAGGGCGTACGACTGCTGCTGTTCCTGCTGGGCGTAGCCCTGCTGGTCCTGGGCGGGGTCGTAGGCGGCCTGTGAGCCGTCGTACGCCTGGTAGGCATACGGGTCGGCCGACTGGTAGCCGTACTGGTCCTGCTGCTGGGCGTAGGCCTGCTGGTAGCCGCCGTAGGGGTCGGCGGGCTGCTGATAGCCGTACTGGTCCTGCTGGCCGTACTGCTGCTGCGCGGGGATGTCCGCCGCGCGGGCCTGCTCGGCGGGGGCGTCCGGGACGGCGGCGAGGCCGGCCAGGAAGTCCGCGTCGCTGGTGTGCTGCCTGGAGGTGCCGTCGTCGTCCTGGCCGAGGGCCCCGAGGTCGTCGCTGGCGATACGGCCGTGCAGGGTCTGCCGGCCGCGGCCGACGGCCTCCAGGGTCTTGGCGAGGACGGCCTCGAAGGCGCCGAGCTTCACGTCGACGTATTTGTCTGCGTTGACACGCAGGGTCTCGGGGTCGTGGCTGCGCTCGGGGGCGTCCTCGTCCTCGTATCCCTGGTCGTCGAGGCCGGGGCCGGTGCCGAGGAGCTTCTCGCGGCCGCGGCCGACCGAGCCGAGGGTCTTGGTGAGGACGACCTCGAAGTTGGCGAGCTTGGAGTCGACGTAGTCGTCGGCCTCGGCGCGGACGTCCTCGGCCTCCTTGCGGGCCTCGGTGAGGATGCGGTCCGCCTCGCTCTGGGAGCGGCGGGCGACCTCCGTGTCGGAGATCAGCGAGCCGCGCTCCTCGTGCGCGGTCCGGATGATCCGGTCGGCCTCCTGGCGGGCCTGGTCGACCAGCTGTTCCCGGTCGCCGATCAGCTCCTGTGCCTGCGCGAGGGAGCCGGGCAGGGCCGCGCGCACCTCTTCCAGCATCGCGAGCAGTTCGGCGCGGTTGACCACGCACGAGGCCGACATGGGCATCGACCGGGCACTGGAGACCGAGGAGACGATCTCGTCGAGCTTCTTCTGCACGTCCACCGTGTGCTCGCCACTCTCTACAGCTGTGATGAAGACGGACGGGTCGACTGTACGACTCCTGCCGACCCGCCCGACACCGAGTGACGGTATGTCAGTCCCTCGCCCGGCTCTCGCCAGGCCCTCGTCAGTCCTTCTTGAGGCGGCCGTCGAGGGCTTCCAGGACGAGTGGCGGCACGAGGTGGGAGACGTCCCCGCCCCAGGCGGCGACCTCCTTGACGAGCGAGGAGGACAGGAAGCTGTAGGTGGGATTGGTCGGCACGAAGAGCGTCTCGACGCCCGACAGTCCGTTGTTCATCTGGGCCATCTGGAGTTCGTAGTCGAAGTCGCTGACCGCGCGCAGGCCCTTGACGATGGCCGGGATATCGCGCTGCTTGCAGAAGTCGACGAGGAGGCCGTGGAAGGACTCGACCCGGACGTTTCCGAACTCGGCGGTGACCTGGCGGATCAGGTCGATCCGTTCGTCGACCTCGAAGAGGCCCTTCTTGGACTTGTTGATCATGACCGCGACATAGACCTCGTCATACAGACGGGAGGCGCGGGAAATGATGTCGAGGTGTCCGTTGGTGATCGGGTCGAACGACCCGGGACATACGGCGCGGCGCACTAGTGATCCCTCGCTCTCCGGTCCGGTCATCGTGCGTCATCGCACGTAGAGGCGGCGCGACCGTACCAAAACGTTCCCTCGCCGTAACGACGGGACCGGAGCGCTTCGAAGCCGTCCGGCCAGGGGAACTGACCGCCTCTGGTGCTGCGCTCCACGGTGACGAGGGCTTCGGCCGCGAGCCAGCCCCCGGCCCGGAGTGTGAGCAGAATCTCCCGAAGATCGTCGTTCTCGACGGCGTACGGCGGGTCGAGGAAGACGATGTCGTACGGCTGTGTGGCCGCCGTCTGAACAACCTGTTCCGTCTTGCCCGCCCGGACCTCGGCGCCGGGCAGCCCGAGCGACTTCACGTTCTCGCGGACGATGCGGGCGGCGCGGGCGTCGGCCTCCACGAGGAGGGTGTGCCCGGCGCCGCGGCTGAGCGCCTCCAGGCCCACGGCGCCCGAGCCGGCGTACAGGTCGAGGACGCGCTCACCGTCCAGGGGGCCGCCGAGGAGGGCTTGCCAGGTGGAGAAGAGGCCCTCGCGGGCGCGGTCGGAGGTCGGGCGCGTGCCTGTTCCCGGCGGGACGGCTAGGCGGCGTCCGCCGGCTGTGCCGGCGATCACGCGGGTCATCTGGGGTCCTTGTCCGTGAGGTGATTGCGGATCCAGTTTCGCAGGCGGGGCCGGGGGCGCGCTGTGTCGTTGGCGACTGCGGGTTCGTTGTGGTTGCTCGCGCAGTTCCCCGTGCCCCTGCAGGGGCACTCACCTCACCCCTTGTCCAAGTACTGCTCCCTTTCCTCGTCCAGCAACGCGTCCAGGGCCGTACGGAGGCCTGGGAAACTCTGCAGATCCGGATCCGCGGCCACGACCGCCGCCGCTTCCTCCCTCGCCTCCGCGATGATCTCCTCGTCGTCGATGACGGTGAGCATCCGCAGGGAGGTGCGGGCGCCGGACTGGGCCTGGCCCAGGACATCGCCCTCTCGGCGCTGTTCGAGGTCGATGCGGGAGAGTTCGAAGCCGTCGAGGGTGGCGGCGACGGAGTTCAGACGCTGGCGGGCGGGGCTCGCCTCGGGCATCTCGCTGACCAGGAGACAGAGACCGGCGGCCGAGCCACGGCCGACGCGGCCCCTGAGCTGGTGGAGCTGGGAGACGCCGAAGCGGTCGGCGTCCATGATCACCATCGCGGTCGCGTTGGGCACGTTGACGCCGACCTCGATGACCGTGGTGGCCACCAGGACGTCCGTCTCCCCTGCGGCGAAGCGGCGCATCACGGCGTCCTTGTCGTCGGGGTGCATACGGCCGTGCAGGATCTCGACCCTCAGTCCCTGGAGCGGGCCCCGGGTGAGCTGCTCGGCCACTTCCACGACGGCGAGCGGCGGGCGTTTCTCGGCCTCGTCCTCGGCGGACTTCTTCTTCCCGGCCTTCTTGGGGTCGTCCTCCTCGTCCCCGATGCGGGGGCAGACGACATACGCCTGATGACCCTTGCCCACCTCCTCGCGCACGCGCTCCCACGCGCGGGCCAGGAAGTGGGGCTTGTCAGCGGCGGGGACGACATGGCTGGCGATCGGGGAGCGGCCGGCCGGGAGCTGGTCCAGGACTGACGTCTCCAGGTCGCCGAAGACGGTCATGGCGACCGTGCGCGGGATGGGTGTCGCCGTCATGACGAGGAGGTGCGGGGGCTGTTTGCCCTTCCCCCGCAGGGCGTCGCGCTGCTCGACGCCGAAGCGGTGCTGTTCGTCGACCACGACCAGGCCGAGGTCGTGGAACTGGACCTTGTCCTCGATCAGCGCGTGCGTGCCGATCACGAGCCCCGCCTCGCCGGTGACGAGGTCCAGCAGCGCCTGACGGCGGGCCGCGGTGCCCATGGAGCCGGTCAGGAGGACCACCTTGGTGGCCTTGTCGGCACCGCCGAGCATCCCGCCTTCCGCCAACTCCCCCATCATCTCGGTGATCGACCTGTGGTGCTGCTGGGCGAGTACCTCGGTGGGCGCGAGCATCGCGGCCTGACCGCCCGCGTCGACGACGGCGAGCATGGCGCGCAGGGCCACCAGTGTCTTCCCGCTTCCGACCTCCCCCTGGAGCAGCCGGTGCATCGGGTGTTCCGCCGCCAGGTCGTCGAAGATCTCCTTGGAGACCTTCCGCTGGCCGTCCGTGAGGGTGAAGGGGAGTTTCGCGTCGAAGGCGGTGAGGAGGCCGTCCGGGGACGGTTCGCGGGGCACCGCCGGGAGTTGGGCGTCCGCGTGGCGACGGCGGGCCAGGGCGACCTGGAGGACGAACGCCTCGTCCCACTTGAGGCGGGTGCGCGCCTCCTCGATGTCGGCCTTGGTGTGGGGGCGGTGGATCTTCACAAGGGCCTCGGGAAGAGTGGCAAGGCCCCTGCCCTCCCGAAGGGAGGGGGGCAGCGGGTCGACAGCCTCCTGGGCGCGGTCCAGCACCGTCTGCACCGACTTGGCGATCTTCCAGGATTCCAGCTTCGCGGTGGCCGGGTACATCGGGATCAGGGCGCCCGCCCAGGAGTCGACGGCCTCCGCCGCCTCGTCGGTGTCGCCGCGCAGCAACTCGTACGCCGGATGGGCCAGCTGGAGGCGGCGGTTGAAGACCGAGACCTTGCCGGCGAACAGGGCGCGGGTGCCGGGGAGGAGTTCCTTGTGGGGTTTGTGGACTCCGTGGCCGAAGAAGACCAGTTGGATGCGGCCGCTGCCGTCCGTGATGGTGACTTCCAGGCGCTGGCCCTTGCCCCGGGGGGCCTTGGAGGAGGCGAAGGTGTGCAGACGGGCGTCGGCCACCTGGGCGACCACGGTCACGTGCTCGTCCATGGGGAGTTCGGCCAGGTGGGTGAGCTGGCCCCGCTCCTCGTACCTGCGCGGATAGTGGTGCAGGAGGTCGCCGACGGTGTGCAGGCCGAGGTGCTCGGCCATCACCTTCGCGGTGGCGGGGCCGAGCACTGACTTCAGCTGTTGTTTCAGGGGTTCTTCCAGTGCGGGCACGAGATCCATTGCACACCACGCCACTGACATTGCCGTATACGTACTCAGAATCCGCTGGTCAGACGGCTCGTTCGGGGCCTAGGATGGCGCGCCCGGCCATCCCCCGCGGTCACCGCCTCACCGGGACCGCCCGACCCCGCGCCGTCGCCAGAACCTGGTCCCCCCTCCGGCGCTGCGACGATGGACTCCCAGACCTCACAGTCATCCCAGGCATCCCAGTCCCCGCATACGTTCCAGGTCGACCTGCGCGGCCTCGTGGACCTGCTCTCCCATCACCTCTACTCCAGCCCCAGGGTCTATCTGCGCGAGCTGCTGCAGAACGCCGTGGACGCGATCACCGCCCGGCGCGCCGAGCAGCCCGACGCCCCTGCGCGGGTACGGCTGTACGCGGAGGGCGGCACCCTGCGGGTCGAGGACTCCGGGGTCGGTCTCACCGAGGCGGACGTGCACAACCTGCTGGCGACCATCGGCCGCAGTTCCAAGCGGGCGGACCCGGGCGGCATCCAGGAAGCCCGTTCGGAGTTCCTCGGCCAGTTCGGCATCGGGCTGCTGGCCTGTTTCGTCGTCGCCGAGCGGATCAGGGTCGTCAGTCGGAGTGCCCGTACGCCGGACGCGCCGCCCGTGGAGTGGACGGCGGCGGACGACGGTTCGTACACCGTGCGGACGCTGCCCGACGAGGCCCGGCCGGAACCGGGCACCACCGTGCACCTGGTGGCGCGGCCCGGCGCCGGCGAGTGGCTCACCGAGGCGCGTGTGCTGGCGCTGGCGCGGGACTTCGGGTCGCTGCTGCCGTACGACGTGCGCGTGGGCGACGAGGCGGTCACCGATCTGCCGGCGCCCTGGAACCGTCCGTACCCGTCGCCCGCCACCCGCCGGGTGGCCCTTCAGCGGCACTGCCACGACCTGTTCGGGTTCACGCCGTTGGACTCGATCGACCTGGACGTGCCGCTCGCCGGGATCCGCGGGGTGGCGTACGTCCTGCCGTCCTCCGTGAGTCCGGCGCAGCGCGCGAGTCACCGGGTGCATCTGAAGGGCATGCTGCTCACCGAGCGGGCCGAACAGCTGCTGCCCGACTGGGCGTTCTTCGTGCGGTGCGTGCTCGACACCGACAGTCTGCGGCCGACGGCCTCACGCGAGTCGCTGTACGAGGACGAGACGCTGGCCGCCGTACGGGAGGCGCTGGGCGAAAGGATTCGCTCCTGGCTGACGGGGCTCGCCGCCGGGGACCCCGAGCGGCTGGCCGCGTTCCTGTCGGTGCACCATCTGGGCGTCAAGTCGCTGGCCAGGCACGACAAGGAGATGCTTCGCACGATGCTGCCGTGGCTCCCCTTCGAGACCACCGACGGGCAGCTGTCGCTGGAGGAGTTCGCGCAGCGGCACCCGGTGATCCACTTCACGCGGACCGTCGAGGAGTACCGGCAGGTCGCGCCGATCGCGTCCGCGCAGGGCGTCGGTGTCGTCAACGGCGGCTACACGTACGACAGTGAGCTGATCGAGGCGCTGCCGTCGGTGCGCCCGGGGTCCGTGGTCGCCGAGCTGGACGCCGACACCGTGACCGCGCACCTGGACTCGGTCGACCCGACCGAGGAGCTGGCCCTGGCGGCGTTCCTGGGGGCGGCGCGCGCCAAACTCGACCCCTTGGGGTGCGATGTCGTCCTGCGCGCCTTCCACCCGCTGTCGGTGCCCGCGCTGCATCTGGACGACCGGGCGGCCCGGCACGAGCAGGCCCGCGCGGAGGCCGAGGAGCAGGCCGACGACCTGTGGGCCGGCATCCTCGGCTCGCTGCGGGGCAGCGCCCCGCGCGCGCGGCTGGTGCTCAACCATCTCAACCCGCTGATCCGGCGGATCAGTTCGCTGGAGGACCGGGAACTGATCGGCACCGCCACGGAGTCCCTGTACGGACAGGCTCTGCTCATGGCGCAGCGCCCGCTGCGGCCCGCGGACTCCGCGCTGCTGAACCGTGCGTTCATCGGCCTCCTGGAGTGGGCCACCCACAGCGATCCCACGGAGCCCACGGAGGACGGCCGGCGATGAGCGAGATCAAGGACTTCGACGCCCTCCGCGAGGCCATGGCGCTGAACTCGGAGCAGCCGGAGGGACCGGCCCGCAACGCGCGCGCGGAGCAGTTGCTGGTCGAGGCCGAGAGGCTGAACATCCCGCTCGCCGTGATCGAGGCGCTCGGGCACCAGCTGAAGGCCTACAACTACAGCTCCGAGAAAGACAGGATGTTCGTCCCCTTCGCGCGTCTGCTGCGCATGTGGGACGAGCGGCCCGAGGACTTCGACGAGTACGAGGTCCACACGCTGCACTGGGTCTTCAAGTGGATGACCACCGGCATGCTGGACCAGCCGCACATCCCGCTGGCCTCCATCGAGAAGTGGCTCGGCGAGATGGAGCACCGCTACCGCCTCGCCGGCCACTCCGAACGGGCCGTGCGGAGCGCCGAGTTCAGTGTCGCCGCGCATGTCGGTGACCTGCCGCGGGCCGAGCGGGCGTACGCCGCCTGGCTGGCCGCCGACCGCGACAGCATGGCCGACTGCCACGCCTGCGAGCTGCACAGCCAGGGCTGGTGGCGGACCGAGCGGGGCGCGGACGCCGAGGCGCTCGACCTGTGGCGGCCGGTCCTGGAGGGCGAGTTCACCTGCGCCCACGAACCGCACACCGTCCTGGCGTCCTCCCTGGGCCCGCTGCTGCGTCTGGGCCGGCTGGACGAGGCCCGCGCGCATCACCTGCGGGGTTTCCGGCTGGTCCGGCCGATGGAGAGCATGCGGGCCGCGTACGCGGACCATGTCGAGTTCTGCGCGCTGACCGGCAACGAGGCGCGCGCGCTGGAGCTGCTCGCGGAGCGCCCCGCGTACTTCACGGACTCCGGGCAGCCGCGCAGCCAGATGGACTTCCTGGCCGCTGTGGCCCTCCTCATGGACCGGCTCACCGACCTCGGCATGGGCACCCAGTCGGTGCCCGGACCGGCCGGGCGGGCCTGGACCGCCGATGAACTCGCCGTCCACGCGCGCGCGGAGGCCCTTTCCCTGTCGGCGCGTTTCGACCTGCGCAACGGCACGTCGTCCGTGGGTGACGGTGTTCGCGCGCGTATGGACCAGGCTCCCCTGGTGGTCCGCCTGCCACTGGGTGTGCGCGCGGCGAGGGGCGTCCCCGCGCCCCGCAGGGCTCCCGCCGAGTCCCTGGTGGCTCCGGACGCGGTGGAGAAGCAGGCCGTCGCCCCGGACGATCTGCCCGCGTTGCTCTCCGACGCGCGCCGGATGTCCCACGCGCTGCTGCCGCACGCGATGGAGGCATGGGCGGCCGTCTGGCGGGCCGCCGAGGGCGTGGACCTACCGGCGGCCGACAGGGCGGAGATCGTCGACCACAGGGCCATGGAGGGCGGTCCCGAGGGCATCGCGCTCTTCGAGCGGGCCGCCGAGCTGTACGCCGAGGCGGGCGATCCCGGCGAGGCTCTGGCCGCCCGCGCACGCGCCGCGTACGCCCGCGCCCTCGACGGCGACCTCGACGCGGCCCTGGAAGCCGTCTCCGAGCCGTACGAGGCGGTCCTCGCGCTCTACTCCGACGAGAGCACCGGCGTGCGGCAGGCCGCGGCCGTCCTGATGGGACGCGCCCGCATTCTCATGCGGCGCGTGGAGGAGGACGGCACGGACCAGTTCCTGGCCGCCGCCGAGAACGCCGTACGGGAGCTGCTGGCACTCGTCGACGGACACGCCGGGGACGATGTGCGGCTCGCCTCGCGCGGCGCGGAGGCACAGGCCATGCTCGGGGAACTGGCGACGCGCACCGGGGACCTCGCGGGTGCGGCGGAACTGTTCACGTGGGCCACGGACGCGTTCGTCGCGGCCGGGCTGCCGTGGTTCGCGGTGGAGTACGAGGCCCGGCTGGCCGGGCTCGCCCACCACCTCGGCGACATCGCCGGGGCCGAGCGGGCGCTGCGCGGGGCCCTGGAGCACGGCGGCGCCTATCTGGAGGCGGCCGGCCAGGCCCAGCTGAACCTGCAGCTCGCCGAGATCCTCGGGGCGCGCGACGAGGTCGGCGAGGCCGCGGACCGCGCCCTGGAGGCCGCGCACTGGGCCGACGAGGCGGGCGAGGGCCCGACCCTGGGCGCCTGGGCGCGGCATCTGCTCGGCGGTTTCCTGCTGCGGCAGGGCCGGTGGGCGGAGGCGGCCGAGGTGCTGGAGTCCGCGCTGCCGGACCTCAGCAGCGAGACGCACGGTGACGGCGCGGTCGTACAGACTTTGTGGTGGCTCGGCGACTGTCTGGGCGAACTGGGCGAGCACCGGGAGTCCGCCGAACGCCGGCTGAAGGCCGCGGAGATCGCCCGGCACTGGCCCGAGCAGCAGGATCACGCGACGCTCGCCCATCTCGCCGCCGAATCCCTCGGCCAGGCCGGGCTGCCGGCCGAGGCGGACCAGGCCTACGAACGCGCCGGCGAACTGTGGCGCTCGCTCGGCAACGTGCACGGCCTGGTGCGTGCCCTGCGCGCCCGCGCGTGGCTCGCGCTGCGCATGGAGGCGGGTCTCGGCGGGGCCCGGCAGCGGATGGCGGACGCGGTGCGGGAGTGCGCGCAGGCCCTGTCCGAGGCGGAGGAGCTGGAGTCCCGCGAGCGGCTCGGCGCCGAACTCGCCCACACCCACCGCCAGTTCGGCGACCTGCTGGGGCGCTCCGCCGCCGAGGACGCCGAGGACGGCGCGATCGAGGCCGCGTTCGAGGAGGCACTGGCCCAGATGACGAGGGCGATCGCCGTGTTCTCGTCCCTCGGCGAGGACGGTCTGCACGGCCGCACCGGCGCCGAACTGGCCGCCGGCTGGCTGGAGGCGGACCTGAGCCGCCCGTCGGAAGCGGCGGCCCGCGCGCGGGGGGTACTGATCGCGTACGAGAGCTTCGAGGCCCACGACGACTCCGACGAGGAGCAGGCCGAGACGGTACGGGCCCGGCGTGCGGAGGCGGAACAGATGCTGCAGCTCATGGAGGAGCAGGAGACCGACTAGGTCCAGGCTTGTTCAGCCCGTCCGGCGTTCGAGGACAAGGCCCCTTCAGGGCCGATGGGGGGTCTGGGGGCGCAGCCCCCAGTGGGGGTCCCCCCTCTGGGGGAGGGATGGGACGGGTAGGGGCGGCGGGGGCGAAACCCCTCCCGCGCCCCCTCACTCCACCCCGATGAGCAGCAACGCCCCCTGCCGCCCGCCCCGGTAGACCACGGTGTCGACCGCGAGGTACCCCTCACGGACACGCCCTTCGAGATGCGCCGCGATCGTCTCCGGCGCCTCGTCACCGAGCACGAGGGTGACCATCTCGCCGCCCGCCTGGAGCATCCGGTCGATGACCGCCTCGGCGGTGGCCGTGACGTCCGAGCCGATCACGGCGACGTCGCCGTCGATGAGGCCGAGGACGTCGCCGGCCTGGCAGATGCCGGCCATCGTCCAGGACTGGCGTTCCGCGACGGCGAGTTCGGCGTAGCGGGTCGCCCCGGCCGCGGACGTCATCGCGACGACGTCCTCGTCGAACCGGCGTTCCGGTTCGTGCACGGCGAGCGCGGCGATGCCCTGGACCGCCGAGCGGGTCGGGATCAGGGCCACCCGGATGCCCTCCGTGCGGGCCTGTTCGGCCGCCGCGGCGGCGGTGTGGCGCAGGTCGGCGTCGTTGGGCAGCAGTACGACCTCGCGCGCGTGCGCCCGCCGTACCGCCTCGACGAGCTCCCCGCTGGCGGGCGGCTCCCCGGGCCGTGCGAGCACGGTGGTGGCCCCGGCCTCGATGTACAGCCCGGCCAGCCCCTCCCCGGGCACGACGGCGACGACAGCCCGCTGCACCCGCTCCCGGGGCGGGCGTCCGACGCCACCGGTGTGGACGTCACCGACCGCGAAGTGCGTGATCCGGATCCGGTGGGGCCGCCCCGCCTCGACACCTGCCTCCACGGCGGCGCCGGCGTCGTCGACATGGACGTGGACGTTCCACAGCCCGTCGCCCCCGACCACCACGAGCGAGTCCCCGAGCCGGTCGAGCCGCTCCCGGAGCCGCACGACGGCCGCGTCTTCGGCCTCCAGGAGGTAGATGACCTCGAACGCGGGCCCCGAGGAGTCGTCCGCGTGCTCGTCGGGTCCGCCGGGAGCCGGCGCCTCGACCACCTCGGAAACGGCCTCGGACCGCGTCGGCACGCGCACGCGTACCGCCCCCGCCGCTCCTGCCGTCCCCGTGGAGCCACCTCCCGGCGCCTCCCCCGTGAACGTCTCCACCAGGGCCCCGATGACCGAGACCAGCCCCCGTCCGCCCGCGTCGACGACGCCCGCACGCCCCAGGACGGCCAGTTGGTCCGGGGTCGCGGCCAGCGCGGCCGCGGCACCCTGGTACGCGGCTCTGGCCACCGTCCCGCAGTCGCCCCCCGCCTCCGTCGCGGCGTCGGCGGCGGCCTCGGCGACGGTGAGGACCGTGCCCTCGACCGGATGGGCCACGGCCTGCCGGGCGGCGTCGGCCGCGTGCCGCAGGGCCAGGCACAGGCCGGCGCCGTCGAGTCGGGCGTCCGGACCGTCCGCCTCGGCCGCCAGCACCTGGGACATGCCGCGCAGCAGCTGCGCCAGGATCGTGCCGGAGTTGCCACGCGCCCCTATGAGCGCGCCGTGGGCCATCGCCCGGGCCGCGTCGGCCGCCGTCGGAGCCCCGGCGGTACCGGCCGGTCCGGCCCCCGTCTCGTGGCCGGCGAAGGCCGCCTCGACCGCCGCGTACGCCGATTCCAGCGTCAGATAGAGGTTGGTGCCGGTGTCGCCGTCGGCCACCGGGTAGACATTGATCGCGTCGATCTCCTCGCGCGCCCGCCCGAGCGCGGCCAGCGCGAGTCCGCACCAGGTGCGGACCGCGAGAGCATCGAAGAATGTCTGCGGCACCTGCGGCACCTGCGCCTCCTTGAGCTGCTGGACGTGGCACGCAGCGTAGACCCCGGGTGAATGCCGGGTGGCCCGGGGCCGGGAGTGGAGCCCTGATCAGCCATGGTAGTTTCGTTGTACTGGCGCAGCCGTTGTATGCTGCTCCGGTTGCCCGATCGAGACAGCCATCCCAGATGGTCGTCGCACATCGGGCCTTCCTCCTGGCAACGCCACTCAGATCCTCCGATCCTGATCCCGGCATGCCGGGATCAACCCGTAAGAGCATCTGAAGTCTTTGGAGTGACCCGTGGCTGCCAACTGCGACGTCTGCGGCAAGGGGCCGGGCTTCGGCAACAGCATCTCCCACTCGCACCGCCGTACACCCCGTCGCTGGAACCCGAACATCCAGCGCGTACGTACCGTGGTCGGTGGGACGCCGAAGCGCGTGAACGCTTGCACCTCGTGCATCAAGGCCGGCAAGGTCTCGCGCTGACGATCAGCTAGCGCGCGGCCACTGCTGGTTCGCTGCACAGAGCCGGTCCACCTCGGTGGACCGGCTTTTTGCCGTACCCGTGGAGCGGATTCCCGCTAGCCACGGAACCGCCAGCCGTGGTCCACCGGTCCGATCCCGCCGCCCAGCGCGAACCCGGCCGCGACAGCCCCGGTGACGTACTCCTTCGCCTTCGCCACCGCCTCCGGTACCGACTCGCCCTTCGCCAGCCCCGACGCGATGGCCGACGCCAGTGTGCAGCCCGTGCCGTGCGTGTGCCGGTTGTCGTGGCGCGGGGCACGCAGCCAGTGCTCCTCGGATCCGTCCGTGAGCAGGTCCACGGCCTCCCCGGGCAGATGCCCGCCCTTGATCAGCGCCCATTGCGGCCCATAGGCCAGCACGGCCGCCGCGGCCTCGCGCAACTGTCCCTCCGACTCGACGCGTACGCCCGTGAGCTGTGCCACCTCGTCGAGGTTCGGGGTCGCCACGGTCGCCGCCGGCAGCAGCAGTGTCCGTACGGAATCCAGCGCGGACGCGGCGAGCAGCGGGTCCCCGTGTTTGGAGACGCCCACCGGGTCGACGACCGTCGGCACGCCCGTCCCGGCGATCAACTCGGCGACCGCCTCGACCAGTTCGGCCGAGGCGAGCATCCCCGTCTTCACCGCCTGTACGCCGATGTCGTCGACGACGCTGCGGTACTGGGCCCGCACCGCCTCCACCGGCAGTTCCCAGGCACCCTGTACACCCAGGGAGTTCTGCGCCGTGACGGCCGTGAGCACGCTCATGCCGTGCACGCCGAGCGCCAGCATCGTCTTCAGGTCGGCCTGGATCCCGGCGCCGCCGCCTGAGTCGGAGCCCGCGACCGTGAGGACGCGCGGAAGCACGGTCACGACTCGATGTCCGCGAAGTGGTCCCAGCCGCCCTTGCTGGTCCACGGCGCCCCGTCGACCGTCACCTGGGGCAGCGCGGAGGGGTTGAGGACCTCGCCGATCACCTTCCAGCGGGCGGGCAGCTTCACGTCGGGCGGGAAGGTCGCCACGATCGCGTGGTCCTCGCCGCCGGTGAGCACCCACTGCATGGCGTCGACGCCGACCGCCTGCCCGATGTCGTTCATCTGGGACGGGATGTCGATCGCGCCCGACCGGATGTCGATCCGGACCTTGCTGGCCTCCGCGATGTGCCCGAGGTCGGCGATCAGGCCGTCGCTCACGTCGCACATCGCGGTCGCGCCGAGGCCGGCCGCCGCCGGGCCCGCGTGGTAGGGCGGTTCGGGACGGCGATGGGCCTCCACGAAGGCGCGCGGCGAGCGGAAGCCGCGCGAGAGCACCGCGTGCCCGGCCGCCGACCAGCCCAGCCAACCCGTCACGGCGACGACGTCACCGGGCTGCGCGCCGCTCCGGACGACCGGCTCGTGGTTGCGCAGATCGCCGAGCGCGGTGATGGAGACCATGATCGTGTCCCCTCGTACGACATCGCCGCCGACCACGGCCGCGCCCGCGACCTGCGCCTCGTCACGTAGACCGTCCATCAGTTCGACGGGCCAGGTGACCGGAAGGTCGGCGGGGACGACCAGCCCGAGCAGCAGAGCGGTCGGTACGGCGCCCATGGCGGCGATGTCCGCCAGGTTCTGTGCGGCTGCCTTGCGGCCCACGTCGTACGCGGTGGACCAGTCACGGCGGAAGTGCCGCCCTTCCAGGAGGATGTCGGTGCTCGCCACGACCCTGCGGTCGGGCGCGGCGACCACGGCGGCGTCGTCGCCGGGGCCTACCCGGACCGCCGGGGTGGTGGTGAGCCGGGAGGTGAGCTCCCTGATGAGCCCGAACTCCCCCAGTTCGCCCACAGTGCCCTTCATAGTCGTACGTCCCCTTCTGGTGCTGTCCCCGTTGCTGCCCTTGCCCGATCGCGAGACCGCGCGGGTCTCTGTACGGTCGAGGTGACCGTCAACCTGTGCTGCGTGTGCGCCCCGGCTCGGGTGTCCCGTCGCCGCAGGTCTCCCCGTGGTGCACGGCGACGCGATACCGTGGCGTTCCTTTTCCCCACATGATCCTCGTGGCCGCCCTGGAGGTTCCGTGGTACAGGCGTACATCCTGATCCAGACCGAGGTCGGTAAGGCGTCGACCGTCGCCGAGACGATCAGCAAGATCCCGGGGGTGACCCAGGCCGAGGACGTGACAGGACCGTACGACGTGATTGTCCGCGCCCAGGCCGACACCGTGGACGACCTCGGCCGCATGGTGGTCGCGAAGGTCCAGCAAGTGGACGGCATCACCCGCACCCTGACCTGCCCGGTGGTGCACTTGTAGCCCCCGTCTACCCTGTGCCGGTGAACTTGTTCCGCCACCGGCCGCTCGCTCTGCCCGCGCTTGCCCTGTTGATCGTCGTCACGGGTTGCTCCTCAGCAGACGACAGCGCCGCGGTCACGGTTCCCGAGCCGGACGGGAAGGCCACGAAGCTGTGCCGGAACCTGGACAAGGCGCTGCCGGCGAAGGTGGACGGCCAGAGCCGCGACGACCCCGAGCCCCGGTCCGCACTGACCGCGGGCTGGGGCAGCCCGGCGATCATACTGCGCTGCGGTGTCGTACGGCCGCCCAAGATGACCGATCCTCGGGTCTCCACCGGTGCGGATCCGGATGCGGTGGGGGGTGAGGTGAACGGAGTTGGCTGGCTCATGGAGAAGCGGGACGACGGGTCGTCCCGCTTCACCACGTCCTCGCGGCTCGCCTATGTGGAGGTGACCGTTCCGTCGGGTCGGGACACCTCGGGGGCGCTCGTTGATCTGGCTGCCGCCATTAAGAAGACGGTGCCTGAGGGGATTGCCGACTAGGCGCCGTAGGGGGTCTGTCGCGTTGTCGAGTACCGGTTCGCCGTGGCTGGTCGCGCAGTTCCCCGCGCCCCTTCAGGGCGCTCTACCTCAGGCCCGTTGAACGACGCAGCGCTGCCTGCACCAGGCTGTCCACCAGCTCGGGATAGCCGACGCCCGTCGCCTCCCACATCCTCGGGTACATGGAGATCGGGGTGAAGCCGGGCATCGTGTTGATCTCGTTGATGACGAACTCGCCGTCCTCGGTGAGGAAGAAGTCCGCGCGGACGAGGCCCTCGCAGGACGCCGCGTCGAAGGCCTCGATCGCGAGGCGACGGACCTCTGCGGTCTGCTCCTCGGTGAGGGGGGCCGGGACGATGCCGTCGGCCGAGTCGATGTACTTGGCCTCGAAGTCGTAGAAGGCGTGCGCCTGTACGGGCGGGATCTCGGCCGGTACGGAGGCACGCGGGCCGTCCTCGAACTCCAGTACCCCGCACTCGATCTCGCGTCCGCGCAGCGCGGCCTCGACGATGATCTTCGGGTCGTGGCGCTGGGCCTCGGCGATCGCCTCGTCGAGGCCGCTCAGCTCGTCCACCTTGGTGATGCCGAACGACGATCCCGCGCGCGCGGGCTTCACGAACAGCGGCCAGCCGTGCTCGCCGGCGAAGTCGATGATCTTCTTGCGGGCCGCCGACTCGTCGCGCTCCCACTCACGCGGGCGAATCACCACGTAGGGGCCCACCTTGAGGCCGAACGAGGTGAACACCCGCTTCATGTACTCCTTGTCCTGGCCGACGGCCGAGGCGAGCACACCCGCGCCGACGTACGGGACGCCGGACAGCTCCAGCAGGCCCTGGAGGGTGCCGTCCTCGCCGTACGGGCCGTGCAGCACGGGGAAGACGACGTCCACCTCGCCGAGGGCCTTGGGCACCGATCCCGGTTCGCTGTAGACGACTTCGCGGTTCGCGGGGTCGACGGGGAGGACCACGCCGCCCTCGCTCGACTCGGCGAGATCGT
This sequence comes from Streptomyces sp. AK08-02, assembly GCF_033795085.1. Lineage (NCBI taxonomy): Bacteria > Bacillati > Actinomycetota > Actinomycetes > Kitasatosporales > Streptomycetaceae > Streptomyces > Streptomyces sp. AK08-02. The sequence continues at coordinate 201,431 of NZ_JARAZV010000012.1, read as the reverse complement.
CGACGTTCGGCGCCTTGCGGTCGACGATCGCCATGCGCTCCGGTTCGTCCGCGGTGAGCGCCCAGCGGCCGTCCTGGGTGATGCCGATCGGCAGGACGTCGTACTTCGTCCGGTCGATGGCACGCAGCACGGCGCCGGCGGTGACCACGGAGATCCCGTGTTCGGAGCTGCGACCGCCGAAGACGACGGCCACGCGCGGCTTGCGGGACGGCTGCTCGGGGCTCTGGGGCAGGTTCTCGGTGCTCATATCGGGTTGAGGGTACCCGGTGGTAGGGCGCTGAGTCAGCGCCCGCAGACCCCTGTTGCTCAGCGTCGTTCGGGCTTGGCGCTGCGCGACATCAGTTCCTTGAGGGCCACGACGGGCGGCTTGCCCTCGTGCACGATGCTGACGACCGTCTCCGTGATCGGCATGTCGACGCCGTGCCTGCGGGCCAGATCCAGCACGCTCTCGCAGGACTTGACGCCCTCGGCGGTCTGCTTGGTGACCGCAATGGTCTCCTGGAGGGTCATTCCCCTGCCGAGGTTGGTGCCGAAGGTGTGGTTGCGGGAGAGCGGCGAGGAGCAGGTCGCGACCAGGTCGCCCAGGCCCGCCAGGCCCGCGAAAGTGAGCGGGTCGGCGCCCATCGCGAGGCCGAGGCGGGCGGTCTCGGCGAGGCCGCGCGTGATGAGCGAGCCCTTCGTGTTGTCGCCGAGGCCCATGCCGTCGGCGATACCGACCGCCAGACCGATCACGTTCTTGACCGCGCCGCCGAGTTCGCAGCCGACGACGTCGGTGTTGGTGTAGGGGCGGAAGTACGGCGTGTGGCAGACGGTCTGGAGGCGCTGGGCCACGGCGTCGTCCGTACAGGCGACCACGGCGGCGGCCGGCATCCGGGCGGCGATCTCCTTGGCGAGGTTGGGACCCGTGACGACCGCGATGCGGTCCTGGCCCACCTTGGCGACGTCGTCGATGACTTCGCTCATCCGCATCGCGGAGCCGAGTTCGACGCCCTTCATGAGGGAGACGAGGATCGTGTCGGGGGCGAGCAGCGGCGTCCACTCGGCGAGGTTCCCGCGCAGGGTCTGCGAGGGGATGCTGAGTATCGTGAAGTCGGCGTCGCGGGCGGCCTCGGCGGGGTCCGTGGTGGCGCGGAGGTTCTCCGGGAGTTCGACGCCCGGGAAGTAGTCGGGGTTCGTCCGCGTGGAGTTGATCGCCTCGGCGAGTTCGGGGCGGCGGGCCCACAGGGTCACCTCGCAGCCGGCGTCGGCGAGCACCATGCCGAAGGCGGTGCCCCATGATCCAGCGCTGAACACCGCCGCCTTGACCCGCTCGCTCACTTGCCCTGCCCCTCTTCCTGAACTTCCCGTGCTTCCGCTGCTTCTTGCACCGGTGCCTGTCGTACGGCGGCCGTCCGCGACCGGGATGCTTCACCGGCCGCCTCGGCCGTGGCGGCCCTGGCCTGCGCGTCCAACGCGTCCTGCGCCTCTTCCTCGGCCGTGCGGCGGCGCTGCTCGATCCGCTCCCGGCGCGGGTCGTACGGCGTCGCGGGCGCCTTCCCGCCGCGGATGACCTCCAGCTGGCGGGTGACGGCGGCCATGATGACCTCCGTCGCCTCCTTCAGGAGGTCGGGGCTCATTTCCCTGTCGTAGAACCGCGTCAGGTCCACGGGCGGGCCCGCGAGGACGTGGTGGGTCTTGCGCGGAAGGACGTTGACCTTCTTGGAGTACGGCGGGAGCAGTTCGTTCGCTCCCCACTGGGCCACCGGGATCACCGGGCACTTGGTCTGCAGGGCGACCCGGGCGGCACCGGTCTTGCCGGTCATGGGCCACTGGTCCGGGTCCCGGGTGATGGTGCCCTCGGGGTAGAAGACGACGCATTCGCCGCGTTCCACGGCGTCGATCGCGGCACGGAAGGCGCTCAGCGCGTCGGTGGTCTCGCGGTAGACGGGGATCTGTCCGGTGCCGCGCATCATGACACCGCTGAATCCCTTCTTGAAAAGCCCGCTCTTCGCCAGAAAACGCGGAACCCGACCACTGTTGTACTGGTAGTGACCGTAGGCGAAGGGGTCCGCATGCGAATTGTGGTTCACCGCGGTGATAAATCCACCGGCCGCCGGAATGTGCTCCATTCCACGCCAGTCCCGCTTGATGAGAAGCACGAGCGGCGGTTTGCAGATGACCGCAGCGAGGCGGTACCAGAAGCCGATTCTGCGGCTGGGCACGCGGACACCTTCCTCTAAGGCCTGGACCAGGACCTCTGCCGGTGACCTGGGGGCCGCACAAGTGTCGCCCCGGGCTTCCGGTCTGTCGAGAACACCGTACGCCCCGGTACCGACACCGCCGGATGGGCTTTGATGACAGCCAGGTGACAATGGTTGCCGCAGGAAGAGCGCCGGGTGAGTGACCGGGTGGGCGAGGGAGGGACGGAACGCTCGTGCAGTGGACGGTGGTCATACCCCTCAAACCCCTGGCGCGGGCCAAGAGCAGGCTCGCGGACACCGCCCGCGACGGCCTCCGCCCGGGTCTCGCTCTCGCCTTCGCACAGGACACGGTGGCAGCGGTGCTCGCCTGCGTGGCGGTGCGCGATGTGGCGGTAGTCACGAACGACGCCCTGGCCGCCCGTGAACTGGCGGCCCTGGGAGCCGCGATCGTCTCCGACGAGCCCCTGGGCGGCCTGAACGCCGCTCTGACGCACGCAGCGGCGGCCGTACGGACTCGGCGGCCCGACAGCCCCGTGGCGGCCCTGAACGCCGATCTGCCGGCGTTGCGCCCCCTGGAACTGGCCCGCGTCCTGGACGCCGCCGCCGAATTCCCGCGCGCTTTCCTCGCGGACGCGGCGACCGTAGGCACCACTCTGCTGACCGCCCGCCCCGGTCAGGAATTGCTCCCGCGTTTCGGTCCGCGTTCCCGAGTCCGCCACCACGAGTCCGGCGCCGTGGAACTCGGCCTCACCTCGGTGAATTCCGTACGCCAGGACGTGGACACCGGCGACGATCTACGGGCGGCGCTCGCCCTCGGGGTGGGGACACGGACGGCGACCGCCGTCGAGGGGCTGTTGATCGCGGGCCAGTAGGCTGCCGCCATGCAGGCGACCGCGTACACGTACGACGCCGGGACACGCAGCGGCAGTGTGCTGCTCGACGACGGCACCCCCGTTCCCTTCGACGCCCCCGCGTTCGACGCGGGCGGGCTGAGGCTGCTGCGACCCGGACAGCGGGTGCGCATCGAGGTCGAGGAGCCCGAGCCGACGACCGAGGCGGGGAACATCCCCCGGATCACGCTCATCACCCTGCAGACGTTCTGAAGCTCCGGACACGCCGCGGGCCGGACTCCCTCGGGGAGTCCGGCCCGGCGCGTGAGTGCCCTCGCACCTCTACTTGCTGCGAGCGGTGGCCTTCTTGGCGGTGGTGGTGGTGCGAGCCGCCGACTTGCGGGCCGGAGCCTTCGTCGCCGTCGCCTTCTTGGCCGCCGGGGCCTTCTTCGCGGCGGTCTTCTTCGCCGTGGCCGTGGTCTTCTTGGCCGCCGCGGTCTTCGCGGTGGTCTTCTTGGCGGTGGCCTTCTTCGCCGTCGCCGTCGCCGTGGTCTTCTTCGCCGGCGTCGCCTTCTTCGCCACGGTCTTCTTCGCGGCCGTCGCCCTCTTGGCGGTGGTGGCCTTCTTCGCCGCGGCCTTCTTGACCGTTGCTGCGGCACCGCCGCCGGTCAGGCTGCCCTTGGGCGCCTTCTTGACCGCGACCTCGCCACCACGGGGGAGCTTCTTCGAGCCGCTCACCAGGTCCTTGAAGCCCTGGCCCGCACGGAAGCGGGGGACGGAGGTCTTCTTGACCCGAACCCGCTCACCCGTCTGCGGGTTGCGGGCGTAACGGGCCGGACGGTCGACCTTCTCGAACGAACCGAAGCCCGTGACCGAGACCCGGTCCCCGCTGACGGTCGCGCGGACGATGGCGTCCAGGACCGCGTCGACCGCCTCGGCGGCCTGCTGACGGCCACCGACCTTGTCCGCAATGGCTTCTACGAGCTGCGCCTTGTTCACGTCTTCCCCTTCGGAGACATTGCCAGAACGAAAGTGTTCAAGCTTTTTCGCACGTTAGGCAGATATATACCGCAAATCAAACACGAAACGGGCTAATCACCCTTGTGCCGCAACGAACTCGGGCTGTCATGGAGTTCCTCAGTGGTCCTCGTCGGGGAATCGACCCTCGTCGAGGTCCGCCGTGAAGCGTTCCAGCCGCCTTGTCGCGTCGGCGAGATCGTGCTTGGCCGCGGCCGTAATGACCAGCAGCTTCCGGGTCAGCGCCATCCGTACGCCCTCCGGGACTTGCAGTGCGCGCACTGTTGTGTGCGCTTCCTTGAGTTGGGCCGCGACCGCCGTGTAGAGCTCGAGTTGGCCGTCGTGTTCCATGCACAGATTGTGCCATCTGGGGCGAGTTGTCGCCTGCCCAGGGGGCAACTGCTGCCTCAAACGGCCTTCCGTGCTCAGTCGGGAGCTGTGTTGTCAAGGCCCGGGTACCCCATCAACACCCTTTCTAACATGGGAAGTTGAGGAGCTCTGGTGCAGTGCGTGAGGGAGCCCGGAGGCAGAAACAGCTGTACCCCCAATCGTGGCGATCGGGGGTACAGACGGGGTGTTGCAGTGGCCGAAACTCTACTTGCGAAGGGCGTTGCGGCTCAGACCTTGAGCGTCCACGGCTTGTGCGAGGGCCGCTTCGCCTCGTACGCCGAGATCTCGCCCTCGTTCTGCAGGGTGATGGAGATGTCGTCCAGCCCGTTCAGCAGCCGCCAACGGGCGTTCTCGTCGAGCTCGAAGGCCGCGGTGATGCCCTCGGCGCGCACCTCGCGGGCCTCCAGGTCGACCGTGATCTCGGTCTCCGGGTCGTTCTCCGTCAGCTCCTGGAGCGCGTCCACGATCTTCTGCTCCAGAACCACCGTGAGCAGGCCGTTCTTGAGCGAGTTGCCGCGGAAGATGTCGGCGAAGCGTGACGAGATGACGGTCTTGAAGCCGTAGTTCTGCAGCGCCCAGACCGCGTGCTCGCGCGAGGAGCCCGTACCGAAGTCGGGGCCGGCGACCAGGACCGTGGCGCCCTTGCGCTCGGGCCGGTTGAGGACGAAGTTCTCGTCCTTGCGCCAGGCCTCGAACAGCCCGTCCTCGAACCCGTCCCGCGTGACCTTCTTGAGCCAGTGAGCAGGGATGATCTGGTCGGTGTCGACGTTGCTGCGGCGCAGCGGGACGGCCCGGCCGGTGTGCGTGGTGAATGCTTCCATGGCTGATCAGACTCCAGCGGGCGTACGGGTGTCGGCGTCGGACAGGTCGGCCGGGGAGGCCAGGTGGCCCAGTACGGCCGTCGCGGCGGCGACCTGCGGCGACACCAGGTGCGTACGGCCGCCCTTGCCCTGCCTGCCCTCGAAGTTGCGGTTGGAGGTGGACGCGGAGCGCTCACCGGGGGCCAGCTGGTCGGGGTTCATGCCCAGGCACATCGAGCAGCCCGCGTGCCGCCATTCGGCGCCGGCCTCCTTGAAGACCACGTCCAGGCCCTCGGAGACGGCCTGCAGACCGACCCGGACCGAGCCGGGGACGACCAGCATCCGTACGCCGTCGGCGACTTTGCGGCCCCCGACGATCTCGGCGGCGGCGCGCAGGTCCTCGATGCGGCCGTTGGTGCAGGAACCTACGAAGACGGTGTCCACCTTGATGGAGCGCAGCGACTGTCCGGCCTCCAACCCCATGTATTCCAGGGCCTTTTCGGCGGCGAGGCGCTCCGAAGCGTCTTCGTACGAAGCGGGGTCGGGGACGTCCGCCGAAAGCGGTGCGCCCTGACCGGGGTTGGTGCCCCAGGTGACGAACGGCGACAGGGCGGCGCCGTCGATGACGACCTCCGCGTCGAATTCCGCGTCGTCGTCGGTGCGCAGCGTCTTCCAGTACTCCACCGCCGCGTCCCAGTCCGCGTCGGCGGGGGCGTGCGGGCGGCCCTTGAGGTACTCGAAGGTGGTCTCGTCGGGGGCGATCATGCCCGCGCGGGCGCCGGCCTCGATCGACATGTTGCAGATGGTCATCCGGGCCTCCATCGAGAGCTTCTCGATGGCGGAGCCGCGGTACTCCAGGATGTAGCCCTGGCCGCCGCCCGTACCGATCTTCGCGATGATCGCGAGGATCAGGTCCTTGGCGGTGACGCCGTCGGGCAGTTCGCCCTCGACCGTGATGGCCATGGTCCTGGGACGGGCCAGCGGCAGCGTCTGGGTGGCCAGCACATGCTCGACCTGCGAGGTGCCGATGCCGAACGCCAGCGCGCCGAAAGCGCCGTGCGTGGAGGTGTGGGAGTCACCGCAGACCACGGTGGTGCCCGGCTGGGTCAGGCCCAGCTGCGGTCCCACGACGTGGACGACACCCTGCTCGACGTCACCCAGCGGGTGCAGCCGCACACCGAAGTCGGCGCAGTTCTTGCGCAGCGTCTCCAGCTGGACCCGGGAGACCGGGTCGGCGATGGGCTTGTCGATGTCGAGGGTCGGGGTGTTGTGATCCTCGGTGGCGATGGTGAGGTCGAGGCGCCGCACCTTGCGGCCGGCCTGCCGCAGCCCGTCGAAGGCCTGCGGGCTGGTCACCTCGTGCAGCAGATGCAAGTCGATGAAGAGGAGGTCGGGCTCGCCCTCGGCGCGCCGGACGACGTGGTCGTCCCAGACCTTCTCCGCGAGTGTCCTACCCATCGCTTTCCCTCCGGCCGGCCGGTGCGGGCGCCGGCCCATCTAGATAGAGATCTTGTGGAGGCGTCCGCCCGTACCCCTTGTCCGGGCATCCGCCGCCGGGCCCGTTGGTCGGCGGGCCGCTGTGTCTTCCAGAGTGGCGCGTTCCACCGGAAAATGAACTTGCGTTTCACAGAGTGAGACGCGAGTATCGTTTCATGGACAACAGTAGCGGCGTCGGCGTTCTGGACAAGGCAGCCCTTGTCCTGAGCGCTCTGGAGTCCGGTCCGGCCACCCTCGCGGGTCTGGTCGCGGCGACCGGACTCGCACGACCCACGGCACATCGTCTCGCCGTGGCCTTGGAACACCACCGCATGGTGGCGCGAGACATGCAGGGCCGTTTCATTCTCGGCCCCAGGCTGGCGGAACTGGCGGCGGCAGCCGGCGAGGACCGTCTGCTCGCGACCGCCGGCCCGGTGCTCACCCACCTCCGCGACCTGACGGGCGAGAGCGCGCAGCTCTACCGCCGCCAGGGCGACATGCGTATCTGCGTCGCGGCGGCCGAGCGCCTCTCGGGCCTCAGGGACACGGTCCCGGTCGGCTCGACGCTCACGATGAAGGCGGGCTCGTCGGCCCAGATCCTGATGGCGTGGGAGGAGCCGGAGCGTCTGCACCGCGGCCTCCAGGGCGCCCGCTTCACGGCGACAGCGCTCTCGGGCGTACGACGCCGGGGCTGGGCCCAGTCGATCGGTGAGCGTGAACCGGGCGTCGCCTCGGTCTCCGCGCCGGTCCGGGGCCCGTCGAACCGCGTGGTGGCGGCCGTCTCGGTCTCCGGCCCCATCGAGCGCCTGACCCGTCACCCCGGTCGTATGCACGCCCAGGCGGTCATCGACGCGGCCGGCCGTCTCTCGGAGGCCCTGCGCCGCACGGGCTGACCACAAGGACGTACGCCCTCGGGAAACCGGCAGGCCTCAACGCCGCGGCGGGCCGGTTCCCGAGGGCACTTCCATGTCCGGGGCTTCTCCGGCGGTACCTCTACGACGCCGACCGGTGACGGAACCGTGCTTCGCCGGAGCGCCCCCGCTTCTCCACGGGCAGCACCCCGTGCGCCGCCGCCAGCCCGAACGCCGGCATGTCGGCGTAGATCGACTCGTACGACCCCTCGGGCACGACATAGGTCTCGTGCCACAACCCCACGTGCTGCCGCACCTTCCCCTCCCGCTCCTTGCGGTTGAGGGCGCCCCACGCCTTGTGGTGGAACATGTCGGGCGCCGCGGCGTACGCGTACAGCTTCTCCTTGGACTCCCAGTACTGGACGACGTAGTACGTCCGTGGCGACGCCGTCAGCAGCACGTGCTTGAGCAGCCCGCGCGAGGGATCCCCGGCCAGCTCCCGCAGCATCCGAGGCATGGCCGTGAGCACCGGGAACCAGTGGTGCACGGCCCAGAAGTGGTTGATGCGCATCCCGATGAGCAGCACGACGACATCTCCCTCAGCGGCCGCTGTCGTCCGGCCGGCGTTGGGCTTCGCGAACATGACGCCTCCCCCTGGGGCGGTGGACCCCCGTTGGCTAGCGGCGCTATCCGACCACCGCGTGCTTGGATCGTGCCGTTGTCCGACGAAAGGCGCAAGACATGCGGCTGGCGGAGCTGAGCGAGCGCAGCGGTGTCTCCACCGCGACCATCAAGTACTACCTGCGCGAAGGCCTGTTGGCGCCCGGCCGGCCGATCAACACGACGACCGCGGAGTACGACGAGGGACATCTGCGCCGGCTGCGACTGGTGCGCGCGATGATCCAGGTGGGCCGCATCCCGGTGGCCACCGCCCGTGAGGTGCTCGGCCACGTCGACGACGAGTCCCTGGGCCGTACGATCCGCCTGGGCGCGGCCCTGTGGGCGTTGCCGCAGGGTGCCGAGCCGGACGAGGAGGACCCGGCCGTGGTCGCTGCCCGCCGGGAGGTGGACCGGCTGCTGGTGAGCCTCGGCTGGGAGACCGCGCGCGAACTGAGCCCCCTCTCCCCCGTGCACCGCTCGCTGGTGACCGCGGTGGCCGCGCTGATCCGGCTGGGGTACTCCTGGGACGCCGAACTGATGGCGCCGTACGCGGAGTTGATGCACCAGGTGGCGAGACGGGACCTGGACTATCTGGAGACGCACGCGTCGGACGCGGAGCGGGTCGAGACGGCGGTCGCGGCGACCGTGCTCTTCGAACCGGTGCTCACGGCACTGCACCGGCTGGCGCAGGAGGAGGAGTCGGCGCGGCGCTACGGGCTGTAGGAACGTCCGCCCGGGCATCTGGCCGGACGTGGCCGCACATGCAGAGTGGCCCCCCGCCGAAGCGGAGGGCCACTGTGCACTGACGTACCCCCGACCGGATTCGAACCGGCGCTACTGCCGTGAGAGGGCAGCGTGCTAGGCCGCTACACAACGGGGGCGAGGATCCTGCAGGCGTTCAAACCACATTGCCGCAGATCCGAGCTGGTCTACCTGGACTCGAACCAAGAATGACGGTACCAGAAACCGTAGTGTTGCCAATTACACCATAGACCAAGGCGATTCAAGGTAAAGCGTACCCCCGACCGGATTCGAACCGGCGCTACTGCCGTGAGAGGGCAGCGTGCTAGGCCGCTACACAACGGGGGCCCTAGCGATCCTGCATGAGAGTCAGAGGGTGCGACCCGAACTGACCCTCCGGGAAGGATCTGTACCCCCGACCGGATTCGAACCGGCGCTACTGCCGTGAGAGGGCAGCGTGCTAGGCCGCTACACAACGGGGGCTTGTGTGGAGCTGGTCTCCACGGGTGCAGATTTGAAGCAATCTGCGAGCTGGCCTACCTGGACTCGAACCAAGACTAACGGAACCAGAAACCGTCGTGCTGCCAATTACACCATAGGCCACTGGAACGCGAGCCCCTGCGGAGCTTCTGTTCTAGCTTGCGCCTCCGGTTCCCGGCCTTTCGGCCCGCTCTCCGGCGGCGCAGGAAGAACATTACCCGAAGGTGGACGGCGCTCCAAAACGGGTATCGGCGCCGAGGATCGCGGGCAGTTCGGCGAGGGAGGCGATCCGGTGCGGGCCGGCGGCGGCCCGCTCGGCGGCTCCGAGGCCGCCGCGGTCGATCCACACGGAGAGCATTCCGGCGTCGGCCGCGCCCCGTCCGTCGATCTCCGGATGATCACCGACGTACGCCACCTGCTCCGGAGACAGGCCCAGGGCGTCGCAGGCGGCGTGGAATGCCTGGACGTCCGGTTTGTGGACGCCCAGCTCGGCCGCGCACAGAACGGCCTCGAAGCGGTCGCGTACGCCGAGGACGCGCAGCTTGCGGTCCTGCACGAGGAGGCTGGAGTTGGAGAGCACCCCGTGCCGGTGGCTGGCGGCGAGCAGGTCGAGGACGGGCAGCACGTCCGGGAAGAGCGCCCAGGCGGCCTCGTAGTGCCCGATGTAGCGGTCGAACCAGGCGTCGGCCCGGGCGTCGGTCAGCTCCTCGCCCAGGAACACCCGTACACGGTCCCGGCGCTGCCCCTGGAAGTCGGTCTCCCCCGCAGCGAACCGCGCCCACTGCCGGTCGGTGACCTCCCGCCAGCGCAGAAGGGCCTCGTCGACGGTCCCGTACCCGTCGAGCAGGCCCTCTGCCACGAGCTGTTCCCGCATGCCGGCGCGGTCGGCCGTGGTGTAGTCGAAGAGGGTGTCGTCGATGTCCCAGACCACGGCTCGGATCGTCATGCCGTCCACGGTACCGACCGAGCGGCCGGGGCCGGAGGGTGGCGGAGTCGCGGGGACCCCGCCACCGTCCGTCAGCCGACCGTCGTGGTTCCGGTGAGGTTCAGGGCCGGGCCCTGGGCGTCGTCCGGTTGGGCGGTCAGTTTCCAGGTGTAGGTGCCGGAGGCGCGGCGGCCGTCGGACCACAGGCCGTCCCAGGATGCGCGCACCGCGGCCGCCGTGGTGCTGCCGGTGAGCGTGCGGACCGTCGTTCCCGCGCTGTTGGCCAGGGTCAGGGTCCAGGTCGCGGGCTTGTTGAGCTGCCAGACCGGCAGCCAGGGGGACCCGGTGGTGGGGCCGCCCGGCCGGGGGTCCGTCTGGGCCTCCAGCTGTGCGAGCGACGACGCCGGGACCCCGCTGTCCACGAGCGCCACCTGGCCGTAGGTGGAGGTGAGGTAGGCGATGTCGCCGCCGAACCGGTCCACGGCCCAACGGCCGTTGCTGCCCCCGGTGTTCTGGTCCGCCGTGGGCAGGGAGGCCACGATGCGGGTGGTCGCCGCGCCGGTGTGGAAGTCGGTGAGCAGCAGTTGGTGGGCGGTGCGGTTCTCGCGCAGGAGATAGCCGTCGGCCAGACGGGCCGGCGCCTGGTCGGAGGGGACCGGGATGTTGCGGTTGGTCGCCCGGTCGTAGACGCCGGCGGGTCCCGCGGTGCCGCAGGTCCAGTACAGCCAGGTGTTGACGGCCTGGATGTCGGTCGGGGTGCAGGGCGCGCCGGTCGCGAGGGTGGCCACGGTCTGCTGGGTCTTGAGGTGGGTGCCGACGACCGTCCCCTGGGTGCTGCCGGTCGTCCACAGGACCTGGCCCCAGACGGCCGCGGGCGTGCGGGTGCGGGTCAGCGCGGTCGTGCCGGCGGTGGCGGCGCGCGGGAAGTCGAAGACCTGCTGTACGCCGGGGGTGCCGCCGTTGTAGAGGACGTAGCGGCCGGTGCCGCTCGGGATGCGGCCCGCGGAGTCTCCCGTGCGCACGCTGGTGATCGTGACGGTGTCCAGGCCGACCACCGTCATCGACTGCTCGCCGTCCGCCGTGCTCCACAGGGAGGCGACCCGGCCGTCGCCAAGCGCCTCCAGCTGGGGGCAGGCGGCGTCGCCGGGCAGGCAGGTCACCTGGCTCAGTGCCGGGCCGCGCTTCGTCTGCCCGCCGACCGGCTCGGCCGAGGGGTCCAGTTGGAAGCTGTTGTAGCGGTAGGAGCCGAGTCCCCCGGGGGTACCTCCGTACAGCATCAACTCGCCGCCGGCGAGGGCGAGTCCGTCCACCCGGGTCGAATAGGCGGGGATGTTGACGACCTTCTCGGTGGCCGTCCGGCCGTCTTCGGTGGGGGTGACGCGGTGGACGTTCCAGTCGAGGCTCGACGGCCCGGCCGTGGCGAGCGCGCCGCCGTCCGGGGTCGGGGCGAAGTTGCCGGACGACTCGGCGAGGACGGTGTAGGTCGCGCCGCTGACGAGTGAGCGGGCGGTCAGTGCGGGCTTGGTGCCGCCCAGGACGAAGTCCGGGTTGCCGATGAGGAGTTGGTCACCGACGACGGCTTCGAGCTCGGCGCCCCACCTGGTGAGAGCGGTGGGCTCGGTGCCGGGCTCGGCGTCGACGCGTATGGACTCCCAGTCGGCCACCAGCCAGCGGTCGTTGAAGCGGACCGGGGGGCTGGTCGCCACGCCGGTGACATAGGTGCGGAAGGTGCCGTCCGCGAGGTCGACGAGGCCCACGGAGGTCACCCCGTCCAGGGTGTAGACGACCGCGATGCGGCGGACCGAGCCGCCCTTGACGTAGGTGGTCGGTTCGGCGCCCGCGGGGAGGCCGGTGACCGGTACATCGCTGGTGGTGCCGTCCGCGGCGGCGCGCAGGACGTGCAGGGTGCCGGCGGTGTCGAGGGTCAGCACGCTCCAGCCGGGGGCGGACCTGACGCTCTGCCCGGCCGGGATGGTGAAGGTGGCGGTCACGCCCGTGGAGCGGTGCTTCTGCGTGACGGTGGAGCCGCTGAACGTGGTGATGACGTCGGTGCCGCTGGCCAGGTCGTCCGGGCCCGCGTGGTCGGGCGGGACGGTGCCCGGGTAGTCGACCGACAGGACGGGATCGGTGCCGGTCGACGTGTACTGGAAGCCGGACGAGCCGACCCACCGGTAGGCGACGGTGGCCGGCTTCTCGGAGGCCAGCCGGACGGTGCCGACCGGCGGATCGACGGCGGGCGCCGCCTGTGCGGGCACGGTCAGTGCGGCGCAGGACAGCGCCACCGCTCCGCCGAGTACAGCGTTGGCAAGTCTTCGTGAACGGCTCATCTTTCCTCGTCTGTGAATCCTGCGCCGGAGTGCGTACGCACGTCATGCGCACAGACCCTCCCCGGGAGCGGAGAGTTGCACGGAGGGACCGGCTCCGTTTGGGCGGAAGCTGCGGGAAGCCGGGGAACGAGTGCCGGGCCGGGCATGCGGGAGGGCGGCGCCCGGATCGGACGCCGCCCTCCCAAGTGCCTTGGCTACGCGGCCAGTCGGGCCAGTGCCGCGTCGATCCGCGCCAGCGTCTTCTCCTTGCCCAGGATTTCCAGGGACTCGAAGAGGGGCAGGCCGATGGTGCGGCCGGTGACGGCGACGCGGACCGGGGCCTGGGCCTTGCCGAGCTTGAGGCCGTGGGCCTCGCCGGCGGCCAGGACGGCTTCCTTGAGGGAATCGGCGGAGGACCAGTCGGCGGCCTCCAGCTTCTCCCTCGCCGTGATCAGCAGCGCGTCGCTGCCCTCCTTCATCGCCTTCGCCCAGGAGGCCTCGTCGGAGGCGGGCTCGGGCAGGAAGAGGAAGTCGACGTTGTCGGTGATCTCGGAGAGGACCTTGAGGCGGGTCTGGGCGTGCGGGGCGATCGCCTGCCACTTCGCCTCGTCGAAGTCCTCCGGCGCCCAGGGGGCGAAGGGGGCCGCGAGCCAGGGGGCGCAGCGCTCCGTGAAGTCCTTCACGTCCAGCATCCTGATGTGGTCGGCGTTGATCGCCTCGCACTTCTTCAGGTCGAAGCGGGCCGGATTGGGGTTCACGTCCGACACGTCGAAGGCGGCGACCATCTCCTCGATGCTGAAGATGTCCTGGTCGGCCGAGAGCGACCAGCCCAGCAGGGAGAGGTAGTTGAGGAGGCCCTCGGGGAGGAAGCCGCGCTCCCGGTAGAGGTTCAGCGACGACTCCGGGTCGCGCTTCGAGAGCTTCTTGTTGCCCTCGCCCATCACGTACGGCAGGTGGCCGAAGGAGGGGATCGACTTCGCGATGCCCAGTTCGGTCAGCGCCTTGTACAGGGCGATCTGGCGGGGCGTGGACGACAGCAGGTCCTCGCCGCGCAGGACGTGCGTGATCTCCATCAGCGCGTCGTCGACCGGGTTGACCAGCGTGTACAGGGGTGCGCCGTTGGCCCGGACGATGCCGTAGTCCGGGACGTTCTCCGGGGTGAAGGTCAGTTCGCCGCGGACCAGGTCCGTGAAGGTGATCGTCTCGTCGGGCATGCGGAAACGGACGATCGGCGTGCGGCCCTCGGCGGTGTACGCCGACACCTGCTCGTCGGTCAGTGCGCGGCAGTGGCCGTCGTAGCCGGAGGGCCTGCCGGCCGCGCGGGCGGCGTCGCGGCGGGCGTCCAGCTCCTCGGTGGAGCAGTAGCAGTAGTAGGCGTGGCCCGCTTCGAGGAGCTTGGCGGCCACGTCCTTGTAGATGTCCATGCGCTGCGACTGGCGGTACGGGGCGTGCGGGCCGCCGATCTCCGGGCCCTCGTCCCAGTCGAAGCCCAGCCAGCGCAGCGAGGCCAGCAGCTGCTCGTACGACTCCTCGGAGTCGCGGGCCGCGTCGGTGTCCTCGATGCGGAAGACGAACGTGCCGCCGGTGTGGCGTGCGTACGCCCAGTTGAACAGGGCCGTACGGACCAGGCCCACGTGGGGGTTACCGGTGGGCGACGGGCAGAACCGTACTCGGACGGCGGGGGCGGGTGCGCTAGCCACGCTTGACAACCTTGTTGGTGAGAGTGCCGATGCCTTCGATGGTGACGGCGACCTCGTCGCCGACGGTGAGCGGTCCGACGCCTGCCGGGGTGCCCGTGAGGATCACGTCGCCGGGGAGCAGCGTCATGGCCTCGGTGATGTTGACGATCAGGTCCTCGATGGAGTGGATCATCTCGCTGGTGCGGCCCAGTTGACGTTGCTCGCCGTTGACCGTGAGCTGGATGGTGAGGTCGGACGGGTCGAGGTCCGTCTCGATCCAGGGGCCGAGGGGGCAGCTGGTGTCGAAGCCCTTGGCCCGCGCCCACTGCTTCTCGCGCTTCTGGACGTCCCGCGCGGTGATGTCGTTGGCGCAGGTGTAGCCGAGGATGACGTCCTTGACGCGCTCACGCGGGACCTCGCGGCACATCCGGCCGATGACCACGGCGAGTTCGGCCTCGTGGTGCAGCTCCTCGGAGAAGGAGGGGTACTGGATGTCGTCGCCGGAGCCGATCACCGAGGTGGACGGTTTGAAGAAGGCGAACGGGGCGTCGGGCACCTCGTTGCCGAGTTCCCTCGCGTGTTCCGCGTAGTTGCGGCCGTAGGCGACGACCTTGTTGGGCAGCACCGGCGGCAGCAGCCGGACCTTGTCGAGGGGGACCTTCGTGCCGGAGAGCTCGAAGTCGGCGAACGGGATGCCCTTGATGATGTCGAGGACTAGTTCGTCCGGCCTGTCGCCCTCGACAGCGCCGAAGGCGACGTTCCCGTCGATGGAGAATCTGGCGATGCGCACGGGATTCCTGCGCCCCTTCGCTGGTCCGGCTGGAGTCTGACGGTCCAGGCTAACGCGCCGCGGGCGGGCGCCTCGCGCAATAAACGCGAGGGCGCCCATGACCTTCGTACGGCCGGGAACCGGGTACGCGGGGCAGAGGCGCCCTTGACAGGCTGACATTCATGACATCCGCCCTGAGTGACCGGGCGGTGCTCGCGCGTACTACTCCGCGACGGAGGCCGCGACCGGGGCGTCCATGAGGATGGTGCGACGGGGGTTGGCGGTCTGCGTGGGGAGGTCTACGGAGTGCTCCGGCTGCTCGACGGGCGTCAGCTCGTCGGCGTCCGTCAGGTGCGCCAGCGTCGTGCGCCGCGGGTTTGCGATGTTGCGGAACATCGTCGTCGTCTTCACTGTTGTAGTCCTCGACCCTGTCGTGTCCGGGCGCTCGGCGGGGCGGGAAGCCGCCGTCCGCGCGCGGGTTGTCGGATTTGCCATCTCTGTAAAGCGTCAGGCTAAACATGCGATTCCCTGGGGAAGTCACGGAGACCCCTTGAACAGCGTGTGAGTTTGCTCACGAATCAGTGGGCAAACCGGTCAATTCCGGCTCCCGGCCCACCTCCACGAAACGGACATTGCTTTACTGAAGCCCTCATTCCGCTCCTGATCATGGCGACCTGGACACCCCGACAATCCATGCGACTCGTGGAATTTCGTCCGGTATGTAACGAATCGCTTTCTACGCCTCGTGACACAGCGCTCACGAGGCGTCATCGTCGTCACACCGTGACCCATTGGCCTTGTTGGAGATCCGGCACTGTGTTGGAATTCCACGGACCGCCGCGGGACACGAGCAGGCGCACAGGGGGCGCGAAGCAGCGCCGAGCGGCGGCACGTGAGAGGGGAACCGCGCCAGGTCACTCACGACCACCATGAGGGGCGTTTTTCAGGGCGCCTCTTATACGCCGACACCGTCCGTCCGTTCACGCGGAAGGGCGCCTGGTCCAGAGGTTGCGACGCTAGTGCAGGGACGTTTCAAGAGGGATGGCAGCGCTTCGGCGGAGCCGGAGCCACACAACGGAGCCGGTAACGGTTCCTCCCCCCAGCACGCCCAGAACGCGGGCCAGGCAGCTCTGACCGGCGACAACGGCGAACGCTCGGCACGCCTTGGCAGTGGTGCGCCCGGCGGCAAGGGCGCGGTCACCGGCTCTACCGCCGCCACACCGCCCGCGAAGCCCGCCAAGGGCCCGAACGGCCCCGGAGCGCGAATAGCGCTCCGGAACTGGCGTATCTCGACCCGTCTGGTCTCGCTGCTCGCGCTCCCCGTGGTGGCGGCGACCTCGCTGGGCGCCCTGCGCATCAGCGACAACATGGACGACATCCAGCAGCTCGACAACATGCGGCTGCTGACCGACATCACCAAGCAGGCCACCGAGCTCTCCGCCGCGCTCCAGGAAGAGCGCGACCAGTCGGCCGGTCCGCTCGCGCACGGCCAGTCGGCGAACGACTACAGCGTCAAGGGCGTACGCGACAAGACCGACCGCGCCCTGGCCAACTTCCTCGACGGCTCGGAGGAGATCGACTCCGCCAGCCGCAGCGGCAACCTGGAAGGTGTTCGCGAGAGTCTCGTCGGTCTCGTCGCTCAGCTGACCGACATCAGTGAGATCCGCAGCAACGCCTACGAGGACAAGCAGAACTCGACACAGACCGTCGAGTCCTATCACCGGCTCGTCACCCAGCTGCTCGAACTCTCCCAGGACATGGCCGAGGCGACCAGCAACCCCGAGATGATCACGCGCACGCGCGCCCTGGCCGCCTTCTCCTCGGCCAAGGAATACGCGTCCGTCCAGCGCGCGGTCATCGCCGCGGCGCTGCCCGAGGACAACAAGTCGGCCGGTCGGCTGTCGGAGAACGACCGGCTCTACGCCGAGTCGGCGCTGAGCAGCCAGGACTCCGACCTCGACAGCTTCATCAGCATCTACGGCAACGGCGCGGAGGACCTCCTCAAGCCGATCGACGACGGCAGCCCGACGATCACGGCGGCCGACCTCTACGCCAAGCGCGTCCTGACGAGCAAGGACGGCCTCCAGACGCAGCAGCGGCGCTCCTACAAGGACTGGGTCGACGCCGACTCGTCGAAGATCCAGCAGATGAAGACCATCGAGATCACGCTGCTCAGCGAGATGGAGCAGAAGGCTCGTGAGCTGCGCAACGAGGCCGAGCGGGAAGCGATCATCTCGGGTGCGCTGATCCTTCTCGTGCTCGGTGTCTCGCTGGTCGGCGCCTTCGTCGTCGCCCGGTCCATGATCCGCTCGCTGCGCCGGCTCCAGGACACGGCGACCAAGGTCGCCCAGGACCGGCTGCCCGAGCTGGTCAAGCAGCTGTCCGAGTCCGACCCCCAGGACGTCGACACGTCCGTCGAGTCCGTCGGTGTGCACTCCCGGGACGAGATCGGCCAGGTGGCCGCGGCCTTCGACGACGTGCACCGCGAGGCCGTCCGGCTCGCCGCCGAGCAGGCCCTCCTTCGAGGCAACGTCAACGCGATGTTCACCAACCTCTCGCGCCGTTCCCAGGGCCTCATCCAGCGTCAGCTGTCGCTCATCTCCGAACTGGAGTCCCGCGAGGCCGACCCGGACCAGCTGTCCTCCCTCTTCAAGCTCGACCACCTCGCGACCCGTATGCGCCGGAACGGCGAGAACCTTCTCGTCCTCGCCGGTGAGGAGCCCGGCCGTCGCTGGACCCGCCCGGTCCCGCTGGTCGACGTGCTGCGTGCCGCCGCCTCCGAGGTGGAGCAGTACGAGCGCATCGAGCTCTCCTCGGTCCCGACCACCGAGGTCGCCGGCCGAGTGGTCAACGACCTCGTGCACCTGCTCGCCGAGCTGCTGGAGAACGCCACGTCGTTCTCCTCCCCGCAGACCAAGGTCAAGGTCACGGGTCACGCGCTGCCCGACGGCCGCGTCCTGATCGAGATCCACGACACCGGCATCGGCCTCTCGCCCGAGGACCTCGCGGCGATCAACGAGCGGCTCGCCGCACCGCCCACCGTGGACGTGTCTGTCTCCCGCCGCATGGGTCTGTTCGTGGTCGGCCGCCTCTCGCAGCGTCACGGCATCCGTATCCAGCTGCGTCCGTCCGACTCCGGTGGGACGACCGCGCTGGTCATGCTCCCCGTCGATGTCGCCCAGGGCGGCAAGAAGCCCGCTCCGGGCAAGGCCGGCCAGGGCGGTGCCCCCGCGGGCGGTCCCGCCGCCGCGCAGGCCGCCGCCGGTGTGGCCGCGGCTCGCCGGGGCGGTGGCCAGGGCGCTCCCGCCGGTGGCGGGCTCCTCGGCGCCGGTGCCGCGCCGCGCGGTCAGGTCGGTTCGGGCCAGGGTGCGCGCGCCGCGCTGCCCGGCCGCGACGCGGGCGGTCGCCCGGGGGGATCGGGCGGAGCGCCCCGTGGACCGCAGGGTCCGGGTGCCCCTCAGCAGAACAGCAGGCCGGCTCCCGCGGGCGCGGGCGGCTTCGGCGGCCAGGCGCCGGGTGCTCCGCAGGGCCTCCAGGCCGCGGGCGGCTTCGGTGACGGCTCCGGCGCACGTCAGGGCCAGGACGCCTTCGGCAACAGCACCGGACAGCAGGACGCGTTCGGCGGTTCGCGCGGCCCCGTACCCCCGCAGCGCGCGGAGGGACAGGGCGGCGGGCGTCGTCCGCAGCTTCCGCCGCGTGGCGGTGCGCGTCCGGAGCTGCCCGGCGGCAACGCGCCGTCGCGTCCGAGCTGGAGCGACGAGAACGCGCAGCCCCCGGTGCCGCGTGCCTCGCTGGACACCCCGCGCGGTCACGAGGAGCCGGACTCCACCTCACGGATGCCGCGCATCGACGACCGGCACGGCCCGGCCTCGACGTCGGAGCTGCCCGCGGTTCCGCGGCTGGACAGTCTCCAGAACCCGGCCGCCACCTCCGAGTTCGCCCGCCCCGACTACAACGCCCCTCGTCCCGGCGGCCCTTCGGACACCGGTCAGTTCCCGCTGCCCGGCTACAACGGCTCCGGTGACGGCAACAGCAACGGCCAGCAGAACAACGGCTCGTACGTCCGCTCGGACGTCTTCGGCACCCCGCCCGGCGGACAGCAGAACCCGCAGGGCAACGGGCAGTTCACGCCGTCGTCCTACGACAACGGCTCCACGGGCCAGTTCCCCGCGCCGACCGGATACACCTCCGGCTCGACCGGCCAGTTCCCCGCACCCTCCGGCTTCGACGGCCGGGGCCCGGTGCCGCGCCGTCAGCAGGACGCCTCGTCGACCGGCCAGTTCGAGCGTCCGCAGCCGGGCGCCGGGCGTGGTCCTGCCGACTTCGGCGGCCCCCGCCCGCCGGTCCCGCCGCAGCCGGAGGCCCTGCCCCCGGCCAGCGGTCCCGGTGACGGACGGACGCCGCTGTACGACACCCTGGAGACCAACTGGTTCCACGGGCAAGGACAGCAGGGGCAGTCGCAGGGCGGTCGGCCGCAGGCCAACGGCACCAGCAACGGCGCCAGCAGCAGCAACGGCAACGGCACCAACGGTTCGGCGCTCTCGCAGCCGTCCTCCGTGCCGGCTCCCCCGCGTCCGGTGGCCGCGCCGGCCGCGACCGGCTCCTGGCGTACCTCGCCGAACGACGAGCTGGTCCGGCAGGCCGAGCGCGTCCGCCAGCCGGCCGCCGGTGGCGTCACGACTTCCGGCCTTCCGCGCCGGGTCCCGCGTGCGAACCTCGTACCGGGTACGGCTCAGCAGCAACAGCACCAAAGCGGTCCGGCGGTCTCGCGTGCGCCCGATGACGTGCGCGGCCGGCTGACCAATCTCCGTAGGGGCATCGCCCAGGGTCGGCAGGCCGGTACCGGCTCCGACCAGACGGGCAGCTTCCCCAGCCCCACTCACCAGCAGGAGCGTTAGTTGAGCCAGATGAGCCAGGCGGCACAGAACCTCAACTGGTTGATAACCAACTTCGTGGACAACACCCCAGGTGTGTCCCACACAGTCGTCGTGTCCGCCGACGGCCTCCTTCTGGCCATGTCGGAGGGCTTCCCACGGGACCGCGCCGACCAGCTCGCCGCCGTCGCCTCCGGGCTCACGTCGCTCACCGCGGGTGCCTCGCGCATCTTCGAGGGCGGCACGGTGGCTCAGACGGTCGTCGAGATGGAGCGGGGCTTCCTCTTCCTCATGTCCGTCTCGGACGGATCGTCCCTGGCGGTCCTCTCCCACCCGGACTGCGACATCGGCCTTGTCGGCTACGAGATGGCGCTCCTGGTCGACCGGGCGGGCGCGGTGCTCACCCCTGACCTGCGTGCCGAACTACAGGGCAGTCTGCTCCACTGACCGCTCAGCATCCACCCGTCTCACCAAAACACCGTCCGGCCGCCACATCTCCCCCACCGGCCCTGTCAGACGGCACGACTGACCGACGCTGTCCCGCCCGGAGGATTCATGACCCCGCCCACCGCCTCTCATGATCCGTACGCTCATACGTACGAGGATGAGGGCGACCAGCCGCTGGTAAGGCCCTACGCCATGACCGGTGGCCGGACCCGGCCGCGCTACCAGCTCGCCATCGAGGCGCTGATCAGCACGACGGCCGATCCGGCCCAGCTGATGGGACTCCTGCCGGAGCACCAGCGCATCTGCCACCTCTGCCGTGAGGTCAAGTCGGTGGCAGAGGTGTCGGCACTCCTGGCCATGCCCCTCGGTGTGGCCCGCATCCTCGTCGCGGACCTCGCCGAGGCCGGACTGGTCGCCATCCACCAGCCGGGCGGCGACGAGAACAACGGCGGTGCACCAGCGGTGACACTGCTCGAAAGGGTGCTCAGTGGACTTCGCAAGCTCTGACGGCGGGGGCCGGGCGACCACCTCCGCGAAGATCGTGGTCGCGGGTGGGTTCGGCGTGGGCAAGACCACGTTCGTGGGCGCCGTCTCGGAGATCAACCCGCTGCGTACCGAGGCCGTCATGACGTCGGCCTCGGCGGGTATCGACGACCTCACCCACACCGGGGACAAGACCACCACCACGGTGGCCATGGACTTCGGCCGTATCACCCTGGACCAGGACCTGATCCTGTACCTCTTCGGTACGCCGGGTCAGGACCGCTTCTGGTTCATGTGGGACGACCTGGTGCGCGGCGCGATCGGCGCCGTGGTCCTGGTCGACACCCGCCGGCTCGCGGACTGTTTTCCCGCGGTCGACTACTTCGAGAACAGCGGCCTGCCCTTCGTCATCGCCCTCAACGGCTTCGACGGGCACCAGCCGTACAACCCCGAAGAGGTGCGCGAGGCGCTCCAGATCGGCCCGGACGCCCCGATCATCACGACGGACGCCCGTCACCGCTCGGATGCGAAGAGTGCGCTGATCACCCTGGTCGAGCATGCGCTCATGGCGCGTCTTCGGTAACCAAATCAACGATGCCCTACGGCAGTTGTCGTAGATACACCGGAGCCGACTGTGGCCTTTGACACGGTCGGCCTCGGCGTTCATAACGTTTCGACAGAGATATCTGGTGGTATGGACACGCGTCGCGGTCGCGTGGTCTCGCTGTGCTCACCTTGGCCCCGCCTTTTGGCGGGGCTCGTTCTTTATGACCGTTTTATCTGGGGCTTACATCGCTATGGATCTTCGCATTCCGGTGTTTGGAAGAGCGAAGGCTGACGTGCTGGAATGCCTGAACTGCCTAATAGTCAAAGACGTACTCCTGTTGAGGGTCTTTGGCTTACCGGCTCTGAGAGACTGCGGCACAACGTTGGTGCCTTCCGCCGAGAGGTTGTTGGTCGAGTGAGGCGAAGCAAGAACGGTCCCGAGCCGTCGGCCCGGGGCAACTTCACCCCGCCGCCGCGCGGAGCGGCGTCCGCCGCTGTGCCCGGCTCGGAGCCGATGGCGCCACCCGCTCCGAGCGGCAGTCGCTTCTCGCCGCGCAACTGGCGCGTGCCGACCAGGCTGAACGCGATCCTGCTCATACCCGTGGTCGTCGGCCTCATCATGGGCGGCTTCCAGGTGAAGAGCTCGATCGACACCTGGCAGGAGGCCGAGGACGCGGAGCAGACCGCCCGCCTCGTGCAGGCCGCCCTGGTCTACGGCGACGCCCTCTTCCAGGAGCGCGACATCACCGCGGCGCCCCTGCTCCAGGGCAAGGGCGAGGACGACGCGACGGTCGTCAAGGCGCGCGCCGCCACCGACAAGGCCGCCGACGCCTTCGACGCGGCCGCGCAGAAGATCCCGGACAAGCCGAGCGTCGAACGCCGGCTGAAGCTGTTCCGCGAGGTCGAGCCGCAGCTGGCGGCGGTCCGCGCGGCCGCCTACTCCTCCAAGCTCACGGGTGTGCAGTCCGAGGAGAGCTACACCGCCATCACGCACACCCTGATGGAGTTCTCCAACGAGCTGGGCCTGGGCACCGGCAACATCACCAGCTACGGCCGGACCGTCTACGCCATCTCGCTCACCAAGGCCTCCGTGTCGCTGGAGCGCGCCATCGGCATGCACGTGCTGATCAAGCCCGGCCCGACCGAGAGCAGCTTCCAGAGCCAGCGCATCGCCCTCTCCTCGTACGCGTACCTGGAGCGAATCGCCATCGCGGAGTACATCGCGGGCGGTACCGAGGCGGACGCCAAGAAGCTTCAGGACGCGTCGGCCAAGGTCACGGCCGACGGCAAGGCGATGGCCGAGCAGGCCGCCCAGAGCGCCGCGTCCAAGGGCGAGACGTACGTCCCGCCGCCGTCCGACCCGAGCCAGATGATCGCGGCCCTGGCCGCGCTCCCCTCGACGGACGCCAGTGAGCGCGCCGACCTCGCGGCGAAGGGCATCACGCCCCAGAACTGGTGGGCGGTCAACACGCTGAAGTACAACGCGTACCTCAAGCTGGAGTCCGACCTCTCCAAGACGGCCGTGAACGAGGCGTCCACCATCTCGGACGACGCCAAGCGCGACGCCATCATCGTGGGTGCCGCCGTCCTGGTGGCCCTGCTCGCCGCGTTCATCCTGGCCGGCATGGTGGCCCGCCAGATGAGCCGCGCGATGCGCCAGCTGCGCAACGCGGCCTTCGGTATCGCCGAGCAGCGGCTGCCGATGCTGGTCGACCAGCTCTCGCGTACCGACCCCGGTCGCGTCGACACCCGTGTCGCCGCGATCCCCATCAACACCACGGACGAGATCGGCGAGGTCGCCCGCGCCTTCGACCAGGTCCACCGCGAGGCGGTCCGACTGGCCGCCGAGCAGGCTCTGCTCCGGGGCAACATCAACGCGATCTTCACCAACCTGTCGCGCCGCAACCAGTCCCTGATCGAGGGCCAGCTGACCCTGATCACGGACCTGGAGAACAACGAGGCCGATCCGGACCAGCTGGAGAACCTCTTCCGCCTGGACCACCTCGCGACCCGTATGCGCCGCAACGGCGAGAACCTCCTCGTCCTCGCCGGCGAGGAGCCGGGCCGCCGTTGGGACCAGCCGGTCCCGCTCGTCGACGTCCTGCGCGCCGCCTCCTCCGAGGTGGAGCAGTACGAGCGCGTCGAGCTGTCCGGCGTACCGGAGGCCGAGATCCACGGCCGCGCGGTCACCGACCTCGTGCACCTGCTCGCCGAGCTGCTGGAGAACGCGACGACGTTCTCGTCCCCGCAGACCAAGGTCCGGGTGACGGCGACCCGGCTGCCCGACGGCCGCATCATGGTCGAGATCCACGACAAGGGCATCGGCCTCACCGCCGAGGACTTCGCGGACATCAACCACAAGCTGGCCAACCCGCCGACGGTGGACGCCGCGATCTCCCAGCGCATGGGTCTGTTCGTGGTCGGCCGGCTGTCCGACCGGCACGGTATCCGCGTCCAGCTCCGCCCCTCGGGCGAGCAGGCCGGCACCACCTCTCTGGTCATGCTCCCGGACGCCATCACCCACGGTGGCGGTGGCGAGCAGCAGCTGCAGCGCGACGAGTTCACCGTCTCGCAGATCATCCCCGAGCAGCAGCAACACCAGCAGCAGCAGTACGTCGGCGAGAACTTCCAGGCCGCCCAGATGCAGCCGATGCGTACGGCGGCCGAGCTCGGCTTCGACGACAGCCGCTACACCGAGGTCCCGGACGACATCCGCGAGCTGGACCCGGTGGGCCGCTCCCTGATGCGTGAGGAGCGCCGCGCACAGCTGGAGGCGCAGGCACACCCCGAGGCGGGCCGGCAGGAGGCCATCGAAGCCCCCGCGTACGGCGACGACTTCAGCGCGCCGGACGGCCAGGCCCCGGCCCTGAACGAGCCCTTCGCGAACTACGACCAGCAGACCGCGTACGAGGAGCGGCAGCAGCCGTCGTACGAGGAGCCGTACTTCAACGGGAACAACGGTTTCCCTCAGACGGACGACTTCCCGGCGACCGGCAGCGAGTACCCGTCGACGAACGGCGGCTACCCCTCCTCGAACGGCAACGGCGGCTACCCGGAGCCCGCGTACCAGGAGCCCGCCCCGGAAGAGCCCGCCCCGGTCCACGCCGCGGCCCCGGAGAGCTTCTCGGCCTTCGAGGAGCGGCGGTACCAGGATGACTGGCCGCAGCCGGACGGTTACCAGAACGGGCACCGCTCCGAGTACGCTCCGGAGACGGAATCCACGCAGGCCGCTGACGTGAGTGAGCGGAACCACGTAGGCTTCGAACGTCCGGGACCGGCGCCCTCCGCCGCCCACGCGCTGACCGATGCCGGGCTCCCCCGCCGTGGATCCACCACGAGCGGCACCAGCAACGGCACCTCCCGGCAGCACGTGGACCAGGAGACACCGGCCCCGGCCCCCGCGGAGCAGAACGGCAACGGGAACGGAAACGGCAAGGGTCCCGACGACTGGCGCTCGGCCAACGACGAGCGCTGGCAGCAGGCCGCACAGCTCCGTAAGCCCAAGGCGGGCGGGGTGACCTCCTCCGGTCTGCCCCGCCGGGTACCGAAGGCCAACCTGATCGAGGGTGCCGCGGAAGCGACTCTCCAGGGCGGTCCCTCGGTGTCCCGCGCTCCCGAGGACATCCGGGGCAGGTTGAGCAACCTGCGCCGGGGCGTCCAGCGGGGACGCACCGCAGGTAGTGAGACGAACGGCCAGGCCACCAGGAATCACCACGGTGGGCCTGACAGCACCTACAACCAGGAGCGTTAGTGTGAGTCCGATGAGCCAGGCGGCGCAGAACCTGAACTGGTTGATCACCAATTTCGTGGACAACACCCCCGGGGTGTCGCACACGGTGGTGGTCTCCGCCGACGGACTCCTGCTGGCGATGTCCGAAGGCTTTCCGCGAGACCGTGCGGACCAGCTCGCCGCTGTCGCCTCCGGTCTGACCTCCCTCACCGCGGGTGCCTCGCGCATCTTCGAGGGCGGCAGCGTGAATCAGACGGTTGTGGAGATGGAACGGGGATTCCTGTTCATCATGTCCGTTTCCGACGGTTCCTCCCTCGCGGTGCTTGCACATCCGGAGGCGGACATCGGTCTCATTGGGTACGAGATGGCGCTTCTGGTCGACCGTGCCGGCACGGTCCTGACACCCGATCTGCGTGCGGAGCTCCAAGGGAGCCTTCTCAACTAACAGTCAGACGGTGCGTTTTGGCGTCTCGGGGCGGTAGGTTTCGGACGCGGCTCCACAGTGATGCGGTGCCCGGCACAGTCGGAGGAGGAGAAGAAAGTGGCAACACCCCCAGGCGGTTCGCCCTCGGGTAATTGGTCGTACGGTCCTGGCCAGGGTCAGGGCCAGGGCGACCAGAACCGGTACAACTTCCCCTCCGCACCGAGCCACCGTCGGCAGCAGCCGTACACACCCCAGAACCCGCAGGGTCCCGGGCCGTCGCCGTACGACCAGCCGGCGGCGCCGCGTATCCAGCCTGTGCAGCCGCAGCGCCGCTCTCCGGAGTCGTCCCCCGCCGGGGGCGCGAGTAATCCCCTGGTGCGTCCCTACGCCATGACCGGCGGCCGGACGCGCCCGCGTTACCAGCTCGCCATCGAGGCGCTGGTGCACACCACTGCGCAGCCGCACCAGATGCAGGGGCAGTTGCCCGAGCATCAGCGAATCTGCAACCTCTGCCGAGAGATCAAGTCGGTGGCCGAAATCTCGGCGTTGCTGACCATCCCTCTCGGTGTGGCCAGGATCCTCGTCGCCGACTTGGCGGAGGCAGGCCTGGTCGCCATCCATCAGCCCGGCGGCGACGAGAGCGCCGGCGGCCAGCCAGACGTGACTTTGCTCGAAAGGGTGCTCAGTGGACTTCGCAAGCTCTAGCGGAGGGCCTTCCCGCTCCACCACGTCCGCGAAAATCGTGGTGGCGGGCGGCTTCGGCGTGGGCAAGACCACGTTCGTCGGGGCCGTCTCGGAGATCAATCCGCTGCGTACCGAGGCCGTGATGACGTCCGCCTCCGCGGGCATCGACGACCTGACGCACACCGGAGACAAGACGACGACGACCGTCGCCATGGACTTCGGCCGCATCACCCTGGACCAGGACCTGATCCTGTACCTGTTCGGTACGCCCGGCCAGGACCGCTTCTGGTTCATGTGGGACGACCTGGTGCGTGGCGCGATCGGCGCGATCGTCCTGGTCGACACGAGGCGTCTCGCCGACTGCTTCCCGGCGGTCGACTACTTCGAGAACTCGGGTCTTCCCTTCGTGATCGCCCTGAACGGGTTCGACGGCAGCCAGCCGTACAACCCGGACGAGGTACGGGAGGCGCTTCAGATCGGCCCGGACACGCCCATCATCACCACGGATGCCCGTCACCGTGCCGATGCCAAGTCCGCGCTGATCACCCTTGTGGAGCATGCGCTGATGGCTCGGCTCCGGTAGGTAGACGGTTTTTTCGGCCAATGGGCTGCCACGGACGGTTTCATGCCGTCTGCGGCAGCCCATTGGCTTGTCGCGCAGTTCCCCGCGCCCCTGAAAGCACCCCCGCTCCTCAGGGGCGCGGGGAACTGCGCGACAAGCCCCCACGGGCCCGCAGCCGAAGCACACACGACAGGGCCCCCTTCCCGCACCTCGGGAAGGGGGCCCTGTCAAAGCTCAGGCTCAGTGCCAGCTGTGGGGCGCCCGGAACCCACCCTCGCGCTCCAGTCGGCGCCAGCCGGCCTTGGGGCGCCGGTGGGCCGGCGGAGCCGCCGGTGCGGCTGCCGCACGAGCCAGCAGGATCGCCGTGATAGCGGCGACCTCCTCGGGCTCGGCATGGCCCTTCTCGACGCGAATGTCAGAGGTGTTCATAGGTCACAGTCTCCGTGAGAGAGGTTTCCGCGGATGGACCGCGAAGGATCCGCTGGGTTACCGAGCGGGATCACTGAGGGGGGTTGCCGTGCTTTCGCGAGGGCAGGTCGGCGTGCTTGGTGTGCAGCATCGCGAGTGACCTGATGAGCGCCGAACGGGTCTCGGCCGGGTCGATGACGTCGTCGACCAGACCGCGCTCAGCGGCGTAGTAGGGGTGCATCAGCTCGGACTTGTACTCCTTGACCATCCGAGCCCTCATCGCCTCGGAGTCTTCGGCATCCGCGATCTGACGGCGGAAGATGACATTGGCGGCACCTTCCGCGCCCATCACGGCGATCTCGTTCGTCGGCCAGGCGTAGGTGAGGTCGGCGCCGATGGACTGGCTGTCCATGACGATGTACGCGCCTCCGTACGCCTTGCGCAGGATCAGCGAGATCCTCGGAACGGTCGCGTTGCAGTAGGCGTACAGCAGCTTCGCGCCGTGCCGGATGATTCCGCCGTGCTCCTGGTCGACGCCCGGCAGGAAGCCGGGGACATCCAGCAGCGTGACGATCGGGATGTTAAAAGCGTCACACATCTGGACAAAGCGCGCAGCTTTTTCGGATGCCTCGATGTCCAGGACGCCCGCGAGGCTCTGCGGCTGGTTGGCCACGATGCCCACGACCTGGCCGTCCAGCCGACCGAGCGCGCAGATGATGTTGCGGGCCCAACGCTCGTGAATCTCAAGGTAGTCGCCGTCGTCGACGATCTCCTCGATGACCTTGGTCATGTCGTACGGCCGGTTGCCGTCGGCCGGGACGAGGTCGAGCAGAACGTCGCTCCGCCTGTCGGCGGGGTCCTCGGACTCGGCGCGCGGCGGGTTCTCGCGGTTGTTCTGCGGGAGCATCGCGAGGAGGTAGCGGACCTCGGCGATGCAGGTCTCCTCGTCGTCGTACGCGAAGTGCGCCACGCCGCTCGTCTCGGCGTGCACGTCGGCGCCACCGAGGCCGTTCTGGGTGATCTCCTCGCCGGTGACCGCCTTGACGACGTCCGGGCCCGTGATGAACATCTGCGAGGTCTCGCGGACCATGAACACGAAGTCGGTCAGGGCGGGGCTGTAGGCGGCGCCACCGGCGCACGGGCCGAGCATCACGCTGATCTGCGGGATGACACCGGACGCCTTGGTGTTGCGCTGGAAGATGCCGCCGTATCCGGCGAGGGCGGAGACACCCTCCTGGATACGGGCGCCGGCGCCGTCGTTGAGCGACACCAGCGGGGCCCCGGCCGCGATGGCCATGTCCATGATCTTGTGGATCTTCGTGGCGTGGGCCTCGCCCAGCGCTCCGCCGAAGATCCGGAAGTCATGGGCGTACACGAAGACCGTACGGCCCTCCACCGTGCCCCAGCCGGTGATCACACCGTCCGTGAACGGCCGCTTCGCCTCCAGACCGAACCCCGTCGCCCGGTGCCGGCGCAACTGCTCGACCTCGTTGAAGGAGTCCGGGTCGAGGAGCAGGTCGATGCGCTCCCGGGCGGTCAGCTTGCCCTTGGCGTGCTGCGCCTCGGTGGCCTTCTCACTGGGGCCGGCCAGGGCCTGCGCACGGATCTCGTGCAGCTCGGCCACGCGCCCGCGTGCGTCCGTGGGCTCCCCCGCCGACTCGCCCGCGAACTCACCCTGCGCCTCATCCAAAACGGTCATGTAGCGACCATACGAAGCCGAGCAAGAAAACTGGCCCGTCGACTCCGTACAGTCTCCGGCGAGTTTTCCTGGTACCCCTGAACAGAACCGCGTCCGCATGCAGCCGACCCGACTGCTCAGAGGGCATTCGGGTTGTAGGGGTCATACAAAGCCCGCACGGCGAGACCCCTGTCGCGCCGGATGAGGCTGCGACACAAGGAGTAACCGGTCGAGTACTCTACCGACAAGGTTGAACATTGAACGGAATAGAACTATGGTTACTCCCGTTGAACTGTTCAAGATTCAACAAAACGTCCCCAGGGAGTCATGTCATGAGCATCTTCGGCCGCAAGAACACCGCTGACAGCGACACCGCCACCTCGTCCGTGGCGACCGCGGAGGCCCCCGGGCTCGCCGCGCTGACCGGCGAGTACACGATCGACCCGTCCCACACGACGATCGGCTTCGTCGCCCGGCACGCCATGGTGACGAACGTGAAGGGCAGCTTCCAGGAGTTCGAGGGGACCCTGCACCTCGACGGCACCGACCCGGCCAACTCGACGGCGTCCCTGGACATCAAGATGGAGAGCATCGAGACGGGCTCGGCCGACCGTGACGGCCACCTGAAGAGTGCGGACTTCTTCCGGACGGACGAGTTCCCGACGATGACGTTCCGTTCCACCAAGGCGGAGTCCCTGGGCGGCGACGACTACCGCATCACCGGTGACCTGGAGATCCTCGGCACCACCAGGCCGATCTCCATCGACATGGAGTTCAACGGCGCGGCGAAGGACCCGTTCGGCAACGAGCGCGTGGGCTTCGAGGGCAAGGCGGAGATCCTGCGCTCGGACTGGGGCCTGACGTGGAACGCGGCGCTGGAGACCGGCGGGGTGCTGGTGTCGGACAAGATCAAGCTGAACTTCGACATCTCGGCCATCAGGAACGCGTGACGCGACGCGCGCCGCTCCGGATGCCACGACATCGGCTTCGCCGTCGGCATCCGCGGAACGTACGGAGCGGAAACGAACCGCCCGCCCGGTCAGGACAGTCGCTCCTCGACCGGGCGGGCGGACGTGTCTCCCGGACCTGTCGCGCCGTCCACCAGTCCGGCGACGGCCGCCGCGAGGCGAGCGGCCCGGCTGTCGGGCGTACGGGCCTTGAGCAGGGGCAGTACGACCTGGTACCGATCCGTTCTGCCGAGCGCCTCGAAGGCCGCCCTGGCGCGAGGGTCGCGCTCCAGCGCGGCGACGAGGTCGTCCGGGACGGAGGCGTTGCGCTGGGACTCGTACGCCGCCGCCCATCGGCCGTCCGCCTTCGCGGCGTCGACCTCCGCGAAGCCGCCGGGCCGCATCAGCCCGGCCGCCGCCAGCTCGGGCACCCTGCGCACGTTGACCATCGACCACTGGCTACCGGGTCGGCGCGGGGTGATCTTCTGGAGGTAGTGGGAGGCGTCGAGGCCCTTGCGATGACCGGTGATCCACCCATGGCAGAGCGCCACGTCATTGACCTCGGCGGCGGTGACCGAGGACAGTCCCGAGCCCTTCTTGGCGACCTTCACCCAGAGGGCGGAGTGCTGCGGCGCCGGGTGAGCGGTGAGCCAGCCGTCGAGGGCGGACGCGTCGGCGAAGGGCTCGACGGGGACGCCGTCGAGAGTGTTCTCGGGTTGGGTTGTCGTGTCGACGGGGTTGGGGCGCATGGCACCACGATAGGAGCGGTATAGGCCAGAAACTGGCCTATAGAGTCCTGATGGAGGCCTCTGTGGCATGCTCGGGGAGGGCGGCAACGGCCTCGCCGTCGCCCTGGCACCTGGGCCGCGTCCTGGAGTCCTGGATCTGGATCGGACGCCTGGATCGGATCTGGAGAGCAGAGAGCATGGATGACACCGAGTGGGTCATCATCGCCTCGTACGAGAACGCTCCCGGGCGGCCCGTCCCCCTTGCCGCCGTGCGCGCTTGACTGCGGGAGCGCGGCATCGACTGGATGCCGTTCGCGCCGGACGAGATTCGGTACGACCTCGCGTGCGGGCCGGGTGCTGATGGGTGCTGGCGCGGATGGTTCACCGTCTACGTGGCGGCGGACGCCCTGCGCGGGCTCGGGCTTCATCCCGCGCAGGCGACCTCGACCCGTGACGGGTTCTCGCCGCCCGCCTGGTGGCATGCCGCCGGGGAGCGGTACGGCCGGCGGTGGCCCGTTCGCCCCGCGCCGGAATAACCCGGTGCGACGGCCCCACCCGCGGGTTAGCCTCCGTCCATGACCTGGCTCCCCCGCGACTTCGCCCACCCGCTGCACGTCGACGTACCCGGCGGGTATCACCTGCGGCCGATTCGCGGAACCGACGCCGCCATCGACTACCCGACCGTCATGGGCTCGCGCGAGCGGCTGTGGAGCATCTTCGGGGAGGCCTGGGGATGGCCGGCCGCGACCATCACGTACGAGGCCAATCTCGCCGACCTGGAGCGGCACGCGGCCGAGGTCGACGCCCACGAGTCGTTCAACTACGTGCTGCTCAACGACGACGAGACCGTCGAACTCGGCTGCGTGTACATCGATCCGCCCGAGAAGGCCGGCGCCGACGCCGAGGTGTCCTGGTGGGTGGTGGACAGTGCCGTGGGCGGCGCGGTCGAGCAGGACCTCGACGCTCTCGTACCTCGGTGGATCGCCGACGACTGGCCGTTCGTCAAGCCCCGGTTCATCGGGCGGGATCTGTCCTGGGCCGAGTGGCTGCGGTTGCCCGACGCGTCCGCGTGATCCCGGCGCGTCCGATCGGGGCCGCCCGGCCGGCCCGACGACCGGCCTCACGAATGGCCCGATAGGGGCGGCCGGTTTTCGCCCCTTGTGGGTGCGCTCACAGCGTTCCCATAATCCTTCAACAGATTTTGACCAGCTCATGCCATCAAAAGCACGAGTTCTTTCTGTTTACTTGGCATGACCCTGACATTTCTGCGTATGTCCAACCCCCCACGGAAGGCATCACGTTGAAGAAGCTCATCACCGCGCTCAAGAGAACCGCGGCCGCCGGCGCCGCCGCGCTCGCGATCATCAGCCTTCAGCCCCTCTCCTCCGCGCAGGCCGCTCCGGCTCCCGTCGTCGGCGGAACCCGTGCCGCGCAGGGCGAGTTCCCCTTCATGGTCCGGCTCTCCATGGGCTGTGGCGGCGCGCTCTACACACAGCAGATCGTGCTCACCGCCGCGCACTGTGTGAACGGCTCCGGCGCCAACACGAGCATCACGGCCACCGCCGGGGTCGTGGACCTCCAGTCCACCTCCGGCCGGGTCCAGGTCAGGTCCACCCGGGTTCTGCAGGCCCCCGGCTACAACGGCACCGGGAAGGACTGGGCGCTCATCAAGCTCGCCACACCGATCAACCTGCCGACCCTGAAGATCGCCACCACCACGCAGTACAACACCGGTGACTTCACCGTCGCGGGCTGGGGTGCGGCGCGTGAGGGCGGTGCTCAGCAGCGCTACATGCTCAAGGCCACGGTGCCGTTCATCAGCGACGCCACGTGCAAGGCGTACGGCGGTCTGTACAGCGGCCTTGTCGCCGGCGACGAGATCTGTGCCGGGTTCGCGGCGGGCGGCGTCGACACCTGCCAGGGTGACTCCGGTGGCCCGATGTTCCGTAAGGACAACGCCGGTGCGTTCGTCCAGGTCGGGATCGTCAGCTGGGGTGACGGGTGCGCCCAGCGGAACGCGCCCGGTGTCTACTCCGAGGTCTCGACGTTCGCCTCGGCCATCGCCTCGGCGGCGTCGACTCTCTGACGCGCGTCGGCGGTATCTTCCGTACGACGTCCACGGGTCCGGCGCTTACCGGCGTCGGGCCCGTGCACGTGCCGCCGAGTGGATCGCCCCCGCCTCCCCTACCCGTCCCGTCCTCGGGGGCGCCGCCCCCGAACCCCCGCTCCTCAGACGCCGGAGGGGCTGGGTTTTCCCCGAGGTCGCTGGATCAGAACCCCCCGCCGAAGTCGCCGCCGCCCCCGAAGTCTCCGGGGTCGAAGTCCGCGCCGGACATGTCGCCGCCGTCGTAGCCGCCGGAGTCTCCGGGTCCGGCGCCGTAGTCGGCCGCGTAGGACGGGGTTGCCATCATGCTGCCGAGCATCGTGCCGACGAGGAGGCCGGGGAGGATGCCGCCGCCGAAGTAGCCGCCCGCCCAGGGGCCGTACGCCGGGCCCGCGTCCCAGTAGGGGCGGGGGCCCGAGGCGGTCTCCACCTCGCGGAACGCGGGGTCCAGGCCGTCGGCCAGGAGGGCGCGGTCGGCGGCGCAGACCGGAACCTCGCGGGGTGCGCCGCCCGTCGGTGTCCAGGTCGCGCCAGCGACCGAGGGGCCGTGGCGCGGGTCGAAGAAGCAGGGGCCCCGGCGTTCGGGCAGTGGGCGGCCCTCGCGGCGCGCGGCCAGCTGCGCCAGCGAGAACCGGCCGTCCTCCAGTGTCCGCGTCACCGCGCGCACCTCTTCCGGCCGCCGGGCGGCCGCCATCAGCGACTTCGCCTTCTCGTACGCGTCCAGCGCCCGCTCGTAGTCCGCGCGCATGGCGTCGTCGGCGCCCGCTTCGGCGGGGTGGAAGTCGAGCCGGTCCAGTTCCTCGCCGAACGCGGTGATGTCCTCTTCGACGACGACCGCCAGCTTGGCGAGCGCCGCCCGCCGCTCCTCCTCGCGCCGCCGCCGGTTGCGTCGGACCAGTGCGTACGCGCCGGCGCCGCCGGCCGCCAGTACCGCGCCGGTGGTGATCAGCACCCCCGCGTCCACGCCTCCACCGCCCGAGCCGCTCCAGGTGGCGGGCCCCGAACCGCCGACGTTGCCGCGCAGGGCCGCGTCGACGAAGTCGTTGAGCTGGGCCTTCGTGTCGCCGGCGGTCCCGGCCGCCGTCACCAGGTTGCGGACCGCCGACCGGCTGAGCACACTGCCGTCGGCCCGCGCGCCGAGACGGTCACCGACCCGAGCGACGTACAGGCCGGTGACGCCTGTCTCCGTGCGGAGGTTCGTCCAGAAATCCCGGGTCGGGTAGCCGGCCGGGAGGACGGCCACGAACACGGGTTTGTCCGCGCCCTTGATCTTCGCGGCGAGCGCGTCGGCGTCGGACGCCGACAGCAGGTCGGAGGCGGCCGGATCCACGTACACCGGGCTCGCCCTCAGCGCCTCGGCGACTCTGGAGAGGTCGGTGGCCGCGTGCGCGCCGGGGGCGGCCGTGAGCAGGGCGAGTACCGCGAGTGTCACGACGAAGGGCACCAGCAGCAGGCGTACGAGAGGGCGGACCACTACGGCCTTCATGTCTTCGAAGCTACCCGACAGGGGGAGGAAAGGGCACCAAAGGGATACGAAGCGGACATCGGTGCTGGTGAGGTGCCCTTCCCTCCCCCGCTCAGACCGCTGCCCGGTACGCGGCCCTCAGCTTCCCCACGGCCGCGCCGTACCGCCCGGTCAGCAGCAGATGGTCGGCGTCGGCGAAGGGTTTGGCGGCGGCCGAGGTGATGCGCTGCCCGATCTTCGCCTGCACGATCAACCGCGCCTCGGTGACGACCGCGCGACCGGCCTTCCCGTCGTGGGCCCGTTCGGCCGCGGCAGCCGCGACCGCCAGCGCCTTCAGGGTCTTGTCCCCACCTGTCGCCACCTTGGTCCTCGTCGTGAGTCCCCAGCCGTACGGGAACTGCGGATCGTACGTCGTGTCACCCACGTTGATCGGCAGCTGGGCCTCCGACTTCGGCCAGGTGAGCGGGAGTTGGCCGGTGAACGACCGCCTGCCGTAGAGGACGTCGGCGATGCCCTCGCCCTCGCTGCCCGGCAGCCAGGAGGCGACCAGGGCGTCGATGTCACCGAGTCGGTCACCGATGAGCTGGGGGCGCCCGGCGACCACCAGCACCGCGCACCTCATCGCCGCGCACACCTTGTCGACCGCCGCCTTGTCGGTGTCGCTGAGCTCCAGGTCGTTGCCGTTGCCGACGTCTCCGACGCCCTCGGCGTAAGGGGTCTCGCCGACGACCACGACGCCCACGTCATAGCCGGCTGTCGGGGCGGAGGCGTCCTTGGAGTAGGTGATGTCCCCGCCCGCCTTTCGCATGCCCTCCAGGATCGTCGTGCCCTGGGTGATGTTCCCCGAGGAGCCCTGCCAGGTGACGGTCCAGCCGCCGGTCTGGTTGCCGATGTCATCGGCGTTGGACCCGGCGACGTACACCTTCTGGGACTTGCCGAGCGGCAACAGGCCGTGCTCGTTCTTCAGCAGCACCTGGGACTTCGCCGCCAACTGCCGTGCCACCGAGCGATGTTCGGCCGAGCCGATGTCCGCCGCCCCGCTCGTGTCGGCGTACGGCTTCTCGAAGAGGCCGAGTTCGAACTTCTGGGTGAGGATGCGGGAGACGGCGTCGTCGATCCGCTTGCCGCTGATCCGGCCGGCGTTCACCTCGGCGACGAGGGTGGTGCGGAAGTCCTGGTAGGCGTACGGGACCATGATCATGTCGAGGCCCGCGTTGACGGACGTACGGACGTCGGAGGCGTGGTCGCCGGGGATCTGGTCGATGGCCTGCCAGTCGCTGATCACGAAGCCGTCGAAGCCCATACGGCCCTTCAGCACACCGTTGATCATGTCGGCGCGGGCGTGCATCTTCACCGGTCCCTGGCCGTCCCCCGCGATGTCGAGGGAGGAGTAGGACGGCATGACCGTGCCGACTCCCCGGTCGACGGCGTCCTGATAGGGGGCGAGGTGGATCGCCTCCAGTTGCTTCCGGGTGACCTGGGTGACGCCCTGGTCGATGGTGTACGAGCCGGTGGTGGAGGAGCCGTAGGTCGTGCCGCCGTCGCCCACGAAGTGCTTGGCTGTGGCGAGGACACGGTCGTTCCTCTTCAACTCCTTGCCGTTCGCGGGCCCTTGGAGACCCTGGATCACCGTCTCCATCGACTCGACGAGCGCCGGGTCCTCGCCGAACGACTCGTACGTCCGCCCCCAGCGTTCGTCACGGGCCACGCAGAGACAGGGCGCGAAGTCCCAGGGGATGCCGGTGGCACGGACCTCGGCCGCCGTCACCTTTCCTGCCCCGTAGGCGAGTTGGGGGTCGCGGGCGGCCCCGATGCCGATGTTGTGCGGCAGGATCGTGGCGCCGACCAGGTTGTTGTGGCCGTGCACCGCGTCCACCCCGTAGATCAACGGGATCTGGAACCGCGTTGCCTGTGCCCGGAGTTGAAAGCCGTCGATCATCTTCGCCCAGGCCGCCGGGGTGTTGGGCGTGGGCGTCGAACCGCCGCCCGAGAGCAGCGAACCGAGGTCGTAGGAGGCGATGTCACCGGGTGTCGCCGCGACAGCTCCGCGCTCGGCCTGCGTCATCTGACCGGCCTTCTCCGCGAGGGACATCCTGGAGAGGAGGTCGGCGACCCGCTGCTTCACCGGCAACTTGTCGTTCAGATACGGGAGCCCGTGGGCGTCGATGACGATCCGCGGGGTCTCGGCCGGGGCCTTGGCGCCGGTGACCGTGAGCTTGAGGGGGACTGTCTCCGCCGGCTCCGCCGACCTGTCCTTGCGGGTGGGGACCTGGATCGTGCGGGAGGTGCCGGAGACGGTGCCCGCCGGGAAGGTGAACTCGCCGCGGACGGGCGTGTAGTCGGTCCCCTCCGATGCCGTGCCGCCGGTCGTCGTCTCGTACGTGACCGTCACGGGGTCGGTCAGCGGGGCGGAACCGGTCGTGCCGATGCTGACGCCGACCTTCGCCGTGCCGCCCTCCTTCACCGGGTACACGGCGGAGTCGGTGGTGACGGACGCGCGCAGCGTCTGGTCCGCCCTGCCGTACAACTCGACGCCGTCCATGGCGAATCGGCCGCTGATTCCGACGGGGAGGGTGAGTGCGTATCCCCAGGTCTCGGTGAGGCCGAGGAGCTGGTCGATACCGCCGACCGGCTGGTAGTCCGTGCGGTAGACGAAGTCGGTGAAGGGGAGTTCGATCCGCTTCCAGCCGGTGAAGTCGTCCGTGAAGGAGGTCGTCCAGAGTTCGGAGGCCTCGCCGTTGGCACCGCCGTCCTTCAGCTCGAAGTTGACCTTCCTGCCGTTGTTCCGGCCGTCCCACCAGAAGCGGATGCCCTTGCTCGCCGACCAGTCGTGGGCCGGTTCGGCGAACGCGAAGTCATGGGTGAAGCCGCCGTAGCCGCTGATGTCGTAGGTGCCGGTGAGAACCTTGGTGCCCTCGGGGGCGTCCGCCCTCTCGGTGAGGGCGAGTTGGGGCGGATCGTCGCTGTCGCCGCCCCAGGTGAAGATGCCGCCGGCGGGCGGGGACGCGAAGGGGACCTCGCCCTCGAAGCGGTCCACCGGGACGGGGGTGGGGTCGTCGGCCCCGGCCGCCGATCCAGCGGCGGCCAGGGGCAGCAGCCCGGTGAGTAAAGTGGCGCAGACGAGCAGGGCGGTTCGTCGCATGGACCTTCCTCGGCTCTCGGGGTCCTTGGGGCCTCGAGTCCACTGGGGCACCTCGCGTGTACTCGCGGCTTGGAACACGCCGCGAGTCAACAAGCGCCCCTGTGAGCCGTCAAGGTGCCGAACAGGCCTCGCGCCACTTTGCCCGGATCAGGTCTCCCTACTTCGCGGGTTCCACGCCCGCCCGCAGCAGCCCGTACGTGTAGGCGTCGGCCAGCGCCTCCCAGGACGCGGCGATCACGTTGTCGGCGACGCCCACCGTCGACCACTCGCCCTTGCCGTCCGAGGTGGAGATGAGGACGCGGGTCGTGGACTGAGTGCCGTGCTTGCCCTCCAGGATGCGGACCTTGTAGTCGACCAGCTCCAGCTTGGCGAGCGGCGGGTAGATCTTCTCCAGGGCCACCTTCAGGGCGCGGTCGAGGGCGTTGACCGGGCCGTTGCCCTCCGCCGTCGCGACGATGCGCTCGCCCTTGGCGAAGAGCTTGACCGTGGCCTCGTTGGCGTGGCTGCCGTCGGGGCGGTCCTCGACGATCGCGCGCCAGGACTCGACCTCGAAGTAGCTACGGGCCTTGCCCTCGGCCTCCGCGCGCAGCAGCAGCTCGAAGGACGCGTCGGCCGCCTCGAACGTGTAGCCCTGGAGTTCACGCTCCTTCACCCGTGCCACGACCCGGCCGACCAGGTCGCGATCGTCGCCCAGGTCGACGCCGAGTTCCTTGCCCTTGAGCTCGATCGAGGCGCGGCCCGCCATGTCGGAGACCAGCATCCGCATGGTGTTGCCGACCTGCTCGGGGTCGACGTGCTGGTAGAGGTCGGGGTCGACCTTGATGGCCGAGGCGTGCAGGCCGGCCTTGTGCGCGAAGGCCGAGACCCCCACGTACGGCTGATGCGTGGACGGCGTCAGGTTGACGACCTCGGCGATGGCGTGGGAGATGCGGGTCATCTCGCGCAGGGCGCCGTCGGGGAGGACCTTCTTGCCGTACTTCAGCTCCAGGGCCGCCACGACCGGGAACAGGTTGGCGTTGCCGACGCGCTCGCCGTAGCCGTTCGCCGTGCACTGGACGTGGGTCGCGCCCGCGTCGACGGCGGCGAGGGTGTTGGCGACCGCGCAGCCCGTGTCGTCCTGGGCGTGGATGCCGAGGCGGGCGCCGGTGTCGGCGAGGACCGTGGCGACGACCGCCTGGACCTGGGCCGGGAGCATCCCGCCGTTGGTGTCGCAGAGGATGACGACATCGGCGCCGGCCTCGGACGCCGCGCGGACGACGGCCTTCGCGTACTCGGGGTTCGCGCGGTAGCCGTCGAAGAAGTGCTCGCAGTCGACGAAGACGCGGCGGCCCTGGGAACGCAGGTGGGCGACGGTGTCGCGGACCATCTCCAGGTTCTCGTCGAGGGTCGTGCGCAGCGCCAGCTCGACGTGCCGGTCATGGGACTTGGCGACCAGGGTGATGACGGGCGCACCGGAGTCCAGGAGGGCCTTGACCTGCGGGTCCTCGCTCGCCTTGGCGCCGGCCCGGCGGGTGGCGCCGAAGGCCACCAGCTCGGCGTGCCGGAAGTCGATCTCCTGCTGGGCACGGGCGAAGAACTCGGTGTCGCGTGGGTTGGCGCCCGGCCAGCCGCCCTCGATGAAGCCGACGCCGAAGTCGTCCAGGTGCCGTGCGATGGCCAGCTTGTCGGCGACGGTGAGGTTGATGCCCTCGCGCTGGGCGCCGTCGCGCAGGGTGGTGTCGAAGACGTGGAACGAGTCGTCGAGCTCGCTGGGTTCGCTGGGTTCCGTCATGATCTCAAGGCTCCTGAGGATGTCGATCTCGGTCTGTACCGGAATGACCGGCTCCACCGTCCCCCAATGATCCCGCGCGCTCCTTCTCCGGCTGAAGGTGGGCCAGAAAAGCGAAAAACCCCTCGCGGGTGCGAGAGGTCTGCGCGCGGGTCGAAGACGACGATGGCCGCCCGTACCGGGTAGTACGAGGCGGTCACTGCGGACCGGCGCGCCTGCTGCCAATAATCGTGGCGAACGAGAGCACGGAGGCAGTCTGGCACAGACCGCCCCCGTGCTCACCCTCCGTCTCAGGATGCGAGCACTGGGCTGATCACCGCAGGTGCCGTACGAACGCGTCGGCGCCGTCGTTGGTGTCGCCGGCCGGGATCAGAGTCGGGTCGGACGACTGGAAGGCGATTCGGCGGGCGCCGTCGGCGATCCGGCCGGGCAGGACCTCGGCGGTCGCGGTGCCGCCGGTGGTGTCGGGCGTGACCAGGGTGGTGGTGCCCCTCTTCAGGTCCCGCAGGTAGACGGGGTACTCCTTGCCGTACTGGCTGCCGGGTTCCGTCACCTCCGACGTGAACGTGAGATAGCGGCCGTCGGCGCTGATCGCGGCGGACCGGGTGTAGACCTCGCCGGGACCGCCCTGGGTGCCGTGGACTCGGCGGTTCCTGCCGGTGCGGATGTCGTGCACGAACACGTTCCAGCTGGCGTCGGTGTCGCCGGGGACCAGGTGGGTGTCGCGGGACTCGAAGACGACCGTGCGGCCGTTGCCGCTGACGGACGGGTTCAGGGATTCCTTCTCGGTCGGCGAGCCGTCGTGGGAGCGGTCGATCTGGGTGTGCTCGCGGGTGGTGCGGTCGTACATCCAGACGTCGCCCCAGTCGTCGCCGCGCGGGCCGTTCATGTAGTTGTACTGGTAGACGACGCGGCGTCCGTCGTCGCTGACCGTCGGCCGGAAGGCGTTGCGTGCCTCCCAGGTCGGTTTGGGGTGGCTGATCCGCTGGGTGGTGCCGGCGACCCGGTCGCGCAGGAAGACGACGCTGCTGTTGTTCTGCGCGGTCTCCTGGAGCGTGTAGACGGCGTAACGGCCGTTGGGGCTGACAGAGACCTCGGCGGGCTGCCCGGTGAAGCCGTCGGGGATCTCGATACCGAAGCCGACCCGCTTCGACGTGCCGATCTTCTGGATCCACACGTCGGTGTCCTCGGCGGACGGCGCGTACTCGACGTCGACGTAGCGGCCGTCGTCGAGGACCGCCACCAGGTCGCCGAATCCCGCGAAGCGGAGCTTGCCGGTGTGCGGATCGCGTACGAACATACCGCCGTGCGGCATGTTGGGGTCCAGATCCTCGGCGTCCGAACTCAGCGCGATATAGCGGCCGTTGCGGCTGATGACGAAGACGGGCGTGGCGCCGTTCCCCGCCTTGCCCGCAGGGGTGACGCTGATCGGCTCGGTGTACGGCACCCTGGGTGCGGCGCCCGCCTCGGGTGCGGTGAGAGCGGCCGAGGCGACGGCCGCGACGACGGCGACCGCGAGCGCGGCGCGACGACGCGCTTTCCCATAGGTGTTCTCGTACCTGTTCTCGTACGTGTTCCTGTGACTGGTCCTGTACGTGTGCATGGTTGATCCCCCGTGATCGAGCGTTCTCAGTGAACTGTCCAGAGGGAGACGCCCGTTACCCCACCGGTGTTCCCGTTCACCGTTCCCGTTCACCGGATCGGATGACGCCGGCTCGAACACCGTGCCGGTGCCGGACGGGGTCGCCGCCTCAGCGGGTGTCCCAGAACGCGCAGTGGTGACGGAGGCTCCCTGTGGAGGTGGGGACGACGTGGTCCGGTGCCAGGCTCAGTACCGCGTGCCGGGGCCAGTGCGGCGACGACGGGCCGTTCGGGTCGGCGGTGCGGGCGAAGCGGGTCCAGTAGTCGATCATGGTGTCGGCGAGCCGGTGCTGTGCGGCGGTCAGGTGACCGGGGCGGCCTCCCAGGTCGAAGAGGTAGGCCAGCTCGGTCGCGTGCGATGCGCCGAGCGGGAAGGGCGGTGTGCCCGAGGTGAGCTGTGGGGCGTGCTCGTCGGCGAACTCGTAGCGCCAGACCGGTACATGAGCCCGGAGCAGGCTGTCGGCACGCGCTGTCGGGCAGGCGAAGTCGGCGTCTCCGATGACCGCGCCGAACACCGGGCCCCCGTCGGTGCGGTGCACCGGGTACTCGCGCACGATCGCCCGCGCCTCCCCCGGCGCGGGGAAGAAGGCGGACACGATGTCGGGCCAGGTGTCGGGGGTCACGGGATGGCCGGCCTGGACGATCCCGGCTGCCCAGCCGTTGCCCTCGTCGTGGTTGTTGCCGATGAGGACGGGGACGTGGTGGAAACGGCCGCCGGCGATCGCCCGCGCGGGGTCGCTGGGCAGCAACGGAGTGGTGTGAGCGGGGTGTTGGTCGACGTCCTGGGCGGCGAACAGCTGGGAGACGTGCACGCGCCGCAGGCAGGACAGGACGTCGCGGGCGGATCCGCAGCCGACCTTCGCCGCGAGGTCCGCGCCCGTGGCGCGCGCCGTGGACAAGGGGACGGAGGACGGTGCGAACGGCCGGTCCAGGCGGCCTGTGCACGGGCCGCTCTCGATGATCGCCCGGTCGAAGAGCCCCGCCGCCGAGGGTGAGGTGAGCTGGGCGCAGACGCTGTAGCCGCCCGCCGACTCACCGGCCAGCGTCACGTTGCGCGGGTCTCCGCCGAAGGCGCCGATCTCGGCGCGGACCCAGCGCAGCGCCGCCTGCTGGTCGGCGAGGCCGAAGGTGCCGGAGCCGGGCAGTCCGCCGTACGCGAGGAAACCGAGGGCCCCGAGACGGTAGTTGACGGTGACCACCACGACGTCGCCCCGGGTCGCCATGCGGTGGGCGTCGTACGAGCTGCCCGCTCCGGTGGTGAAGCCGCCGCCGTGCAGCCACACGATCACCGGCCGGGGGTGTGCCGGGGCCGCGCCGTCGGGTGTCGTCACGTTCAGGTGGAGGCAGTCCTCGTCGGTGCTGCCGCCGGGCACCTCGCCGGACGGCTGCGGGCAGGCGCTCGCGGGCCGGGTCGCGTCCCGTATCCCGCGCCACGGGGTCGGGCGGTGCGGTGGCGTCCAGCGCAGGCCGCCGACCGGGGGCGCCGCATAGGGGATGCCCTCGAAGGTGCGGTAGCCGTCGTGGGCGGCGCCGCGCACCAGGCCGTCGTGGGTGCGAACCGTCGTGGCGGCGACAGGTGTGGTGGGCTCTGTCGGTGGCGCCGCGGACCAGGCCGTCGCGAGCACGGCGGTCAGAACGCAGCCCAGCATGGTCAGGACACGGTGCATGCTCGTCATCTCCCCGTCGGGTCGGTCAGCTGCCGCCCATGCCGCCCTTTGCGGCGATCATGGTCATCGGTAGATCGCGTACGGCTTTCTCCAGGCCGGGTGCGAGGTCGGTGAGACGTCCCGTGCAGGCGTCGATGCGCGCCCGGAAGGTCTTCTGGTCCTGCCGGGACACGACCGGGCGGACGGCGCCCGCCGCCGCCAGCGCCAGCAGCACGGCGTCGGCGAGGGGCATGTCCCGCACCGGGCCGTCCCCGTGCAGCGCCGTGGACACGCGGGTCCGGAGCGCGGCGGGCACGGCTCGGTCCGTCATGGTCAGCCGTCGGCGGCCGAAGGGGGTGCGGGGTGCCTTCACGGTGAGGAGTCCCGCCTCGGCGAGCCGGTCCTCCACCTCGGTCAGTGTTCGCCCGCGGTGGCGGCGTATGAGGTGCTTCCAGCTGTGTCCGCCGGCGGCGTCACGCAGAACGCAGTCCAGGGCGGGGATCCCGACCGGCTCCGTGCCGGACACGGTGACCGTGCCGCCCGTCTCCTCCAGCCGCCCGCGGGACGCGAGGTCGGTCAGGGCCGCGGCACGGACCAGAAGCTCCGTCCGGGAACGGTCGTAGGGGCCCTCGGCCGCGTCGTCGTGGGCGAGGAGATACATGAGGCAGGGCAGGTCGTCGGTCACACCTCGACGCTACGGCCGGCGGCCACGACCACGGATCGGCCGAAAGAACGGACCGGCCCTGGGAACGCGGGGGGATGGCGGCCCCGGCCTCCTCCTTACGGATGAGGCCGGGAGGGTGCCGGGCCGGTCAGGTTCCGCGTGCCCGCACGAGGCCGTGGTCGTAGGCGGCGACCACTGCCTGGACGCGGTCCCGCAGGCCCAGTTTGCGCAGCACAGCGGTGACATGGTTCTTGACGGTGGCCTCGGACAGCCGCAGGCGCTCGGCGATCTCCGCGTTCGACAGCGCCTGCCCGATCAGGGTGAGCACCTCCCTCTCGCGACCGGAGAGG
Organism: Streptomyces sp. AK08-02; assembly: GCF_033795085.1. NCBI lineage: Bacteria > Bacillati > Actinomycetota > Actinomycetes > Kitasatosporales > Streptomycetaceae > Streptomyces > Streptomyces sp. AK08-02. The sequence continues at coordinate 158,036 of NZ_JARAZV010000012.1, read as the reverse complement.
CCGTGCAGCGAGGGCGCGGGCGCCGGATCGGGTGCGGTGCGCAGGAACCGGTCGAGAACGCGGCTCAGCACGGTCGGCGCCAGCAGTGCGTCGCCTCGCGCGGTGAGACGGATCGCGTCGACGAGTTCGGCGGGCCGGATGTCCTTCAGCAGGAAGCCACTCGCCCCGGCCCGGAGAGCGTCGACCACATGCGCGTCCACGTCCCAGGTGGTCAGCACGAGCACCCGGGCTCCACTGGCGGACTCCGCGATCCTCCGGGTCGCCTCGATGCCGTCGAGGACGGGCATGCGTACGTCCATCAGCACCACGTCGGGCGCCAGTTCCCGCGTCAGCCGCACCGCCTCCTGGCCGTCCGACGCCTCACCGACCACCTCCAGGTCGTCCCGGGCGTCGATGATCATGCGGAATCCGGTACGGACGAGGACCTGGTCGTCGGCCACCACCACGCGGGTCGTCATGGTGCGTCCTCCACCGGTAGTCGCGCCGCCACCTCGAAACCGCCTCCGGCCCGCGAACCGGCACGCAGGCTGCCGCCCACCAGCCGCGCGCGCTCCTTCATCCCCACCAGGCCTCGCCCCTCTCCCGCCGTGGCCGAACGCCCCTGCGGCGCACGCCCGTTGTCCACCACCGTGACCTGCACGCACCGCGCTTCGGCCGTCACACGCACGCTCACCTCGTCCGCGCCGACCGCGTGCCGCAGCGTGTTGGTGAGGGCCTCCTGGACGATTCGGTACGCCGCCAGATCCACCGCGGCCGGCAGCCCGTCGGTGGTGCCCTCGCGCCGCACACGCACGGTCATCCCGGTCGCGCGCACCGTATCGGCCAGTTCGTCCAGACGTGTGAGCGACGGCCCCGGCTCCCGCTGCTCGCCGGCCCCGTCCGGTTCCTCGCCTGCCCCGTCGTGCTCGTCGTCGGGCCTGAAGGCGCGCAGCAGCAGGCGTAGTTCGCCGAGCGCCGAGCGGGCGCCCGTCTCGATGGCCCGCAACGACTGACGGGCCTGTTCGGGCCGCTCGGTGAACACGTCGTCGGCGGCGCCCGCCTGAACGACCATCACCGACAGGGTGTGCGCCACGATGTCGTGCACCTCGCGCGCGATCCTCGCGCGCTCCTCCACCACGGCCCGGCGCGTCTCCGCCCTGGTCCGTTCCCGCTGCGCCCTGCGCCACTGACCCGCGGTCCACGCCAGGACGACCGTCAGCAGAAGGATGATCAGACCCGGGGCCCCGCCCGCCCCGAACGCGAGCGGGGCGGGCAGGCACATCGCCGCGAGCGCCCGCACGGACACCCGGCGCGGTCCGGTGGCCGACAGCACACACAGCGTGATCTGCGCGGCGAGCAGCGCCCCGGTCAGGGTCACCGCCGGCAGCAGCGCCCAGACCGCGAGCCCCGTCACCGCGTTCACGGCCAGGACGGCGACCGGGGCCCGCGTCTGCCGATTCAGGGCGCAGACCTGGGCGAGCACCAGAGCCAGGGCCACGGGCAGCCGTCGGCCGTGCTCCACGCCGACGACGATCACCGGGGTGCCCAGGACGGCGAGCACCGCACCGGCCGACCCCCACCACAGCGCCCGCGCGACCCGCAACGACAGTTCGCCCTGGGATTCCCCCGGGAACACGGCGCCGGGCCGTCCACTGCTGCGATCCACGCCCCGAGCCTAGTAGTGCGGCGCGGGGCGGGACCGTCCGGGAGACACCCGCCCGGCGGATCGTTCGCCCGGACAGGTGGGCGAGCAGGGGGCGGGTGGGCAGGTCCTAGCCGAGCCGGTGCATCCAGCCGTGCTTGTCCTCCGCCGTGCCGCGCTGGATGTCGAGGAGTGCCTCGCGCAGTCGCAGGGTGACCTTGCCGGGCTCGCCGCCGCCCTGCTGCCACTCGGCGCCGGTGCGCTTGACCGTGCCGACGGGGGTGATGACGGCCGCCGTACCGCAGGCGAAGACCTCGGTCAGCGTGCCGTTCTCGGCGTCGCGCTGCCACTGGTCGACGGAGACGCGGCCCTCCTCGGCGGTGTACCCGAGGTCGCGGGCGACGGTGAGGAGGGAGTCGCGGGTGACGCCCTCCAGGATGGAGCCGGTGAGGGAGGGGGTGACGATCCGGTCCCCGTACACGAAGTACAGGTTCATCCCGCCGAGTTCCTCGATCCACTTGTGCTCGACGGCGTCGACGTAGCAGACCTGGGCGCAGCCCTGCTCCGCAGCCTCGGCCTGGGCGAGGAGGGAGGCCGCGTAGTTGCCGCCGGTCTTGGCGTCGCCCATGCCGCCGGGGACGGCACGGACGCGGTCCTCGGAGAGCCAGATGGAGACGGGCTTGACGCCACCGGGGAAGTAGGCGCCGGCGGGGGACGCGATCACCAGGAACAGGTACTCGTTGGCGGGCTTGACGCCCAGGCCGACCTCTGTGGCGATCATGAAGGGGCGCAGGTAGAGGGACTCCTCGCCACCGTGCGCGGGCACCCAGTCGGTGTCCTGGCGGACCAGCGCGTCGATGGCCTCGATGAACGTCTCGACGGGCAGCTCGGGCATCGCGAGACGGCGCGCGGAGTGCTGGAAGCGCAGGGCGTTCTTCTCCGGCCGGAAGGTGGCGACGGAGCCGTCGGGCCGACGGTAGGCCTTGAGGCCCTCGAAGATCTCCTGCGCGTAGTGCAGGGTCATGTTCGCGGGGTCGATGGAGAGCGGGCCGTACGGGACGAGCTCGCCGTCGTGCCAGCCGCGGCCCTCGGTCCACCGGATCGTCACCATGTGGTCGGTGAAGTGGCGGCCGAAGCCGGGGCTGGCCAGGATCGCCTCGCGCTCCGCGCCGGAAAGTGGCGAGGCCGAGGGCTTGAGCTCGATCGTGGGCGTCGTCATGAGTGGGTGTCCTTCACCGGTTCGTGTGTGACGGGCCGCGCTCACGCCCGTACGGCCGCCGTACCGCGGCGGCCGGTATGAGGACGTCCGAGCATTCCCTCGGTCCGTGGCTCCGCGTTCGATTATCACGCGAAAGGGGCCATGGACGAAAAGGGCGTGAATGCGACCCAGGGGATGATGGTGACACCCGGCGGGGACATAAGAGAAGCCGCCGGGTGCATGTGCGACCCGACGGCTTCGAGAGGTTCTGGTTCGAGGAGCGCCGCGGGTCAGCCGGCTACTCGTACGGCGAGGGCGTCGCCGATCTCCTCGGTCGTACGGGTCGTGGTGCCGCGCTCCGCGAGGTCGGCGGTGACGGCGTCCTCGATACGGACGGCCTCCGCCTCGTAGCCGAGGTGGCGCAGCAGAAGGGCGACGGACAGCACGGTGGCGCTGGGGTCGGCCTTGCCCTGACCGGCGATGTCCGGGGCCGAGCCGTGGACGGGCTCGAACATCGAGGGGTACTCGCCGGACGGGTTGATGTTCCCGCTCGCGGCGACGCCGATGCCGCCGGAGACGGCCGCAGCGAGGTCCGTGATGATGTCGCCGAACAGGTTGTCGGTGACGATCACGTCGAAGCGCTCGGGCTGCGTGACGAGGTAGATCGTCGCCGCGTCCACGTGCATGTACTCGGTGGTGACGTCGGGGAACTCCTGGCCCACGGTGTTGAAGATGTCCGTCCACAGGTGACCGGCGTGCACGAGCACGTTGTTCTTGTGGACGAGCGCCAGCTTCTTGCGGGGGCGGGCCTGGGCGCGGGCGTAGGCGTCGCGGACGACCCGCTCGATGCCGAAGGCGGTGTTCAGCGACACCTCGGTGGCGACCGCGTGCGGGGTGCCCTGGCGGATGGTGCCGCCGTTGCCGGTGTACGGGCCCTCGGTGCCCTCGCGGACGACCACGAAGTCGATCGCGGGCTGTCCGGCCAGCGGGGTGGCGACACCGGGGAGCAGCTTCGACGGCCGCAGGTTGACGTGGTGGTCGAAGGCGAAGCGGAGCTTCAGCAGGAAGCCGCGCTCCAGGACACCGGAGGGCACGCTCGGGTCACCGATCGCGCCGAGCAGGATGGCGTCGTGCTTCTTGAGGGCGTCCAGGTCGGCGGCGGTGAGGGTCTCACCGGTGGCGTGGTAGCGCCGGGCGCCGAAGTCGAACTCCTTGGTCTCCAGCTTCACATCCTGCGGAAGGACGGCGGAGAGCACCTTCAGCCCCTGGGCCACGACCTCCTGGCCGATGCCGTCACCGGGAATCACTGCGAGATTGAGGCTGCGAGACATAACGGCACCGTACTCCTGGTCCCATGGGATGACATGCCGTGTCCGCGATACGGACAGGGCCGGGACCTGGCACGCACCGCACCGTCCGCTCTTCGACCGGCGTTCACCTGCGCGTATGGCGGACGTTGGGATTTGCTGGGAAGTTCCCTCCCATGGACAGTCCTCCGGACACCCCCGACGTCGGCATTCCGCCTCAACCGGCCCGCCGGATGAGCATGGCGGAGCAGTACGAGTATCTGCGCACCCGGCTCACCCGGCGCCGCGCGCTGGTGACGGCGGGCGCGCTGGCCGGCGGCGGTCTGCTGACCGGCTGTTCGTCGAGCACGGGTACGGCGAATCCGGCGACCAGCAAGGTCCCCGGTGCCGCCGTCACGCCCTTCGGCCGCCATCTCGCCTTCGGCGCCGACCCCAAGACGCAGATGCGGATCTCCTGGCAGGTCCCGTTCGCCGTCAGGAAGCCGTACGTCCGCGTCGGACCGACGCCCGGCGACCTGAGCCGCCGCATCGAGGCCGAGCTCCGCCCACTGCACACGCCGGGCGTGACGGGCGTACGCCTGGACCTGGACCAGTACTACCTGCACGCGGCCCTCGACGGACTGCGCCCCGGGACGACGTACTACTACGGGGTCGGTCACGAGGACTTCGACCCGGCGACCCGCGCGCACAGCTCCACCCTCACCACGTTCCGCACCGCGCCCGCGACCGCCCCCGCGAGCTTCGTGTTCACGGCCTTCGGCGACCAGGGCGTCACCCCCGACGCGCTGGCCACCGACCGGGGGCTCCTGGGCCGGAACCCCGCCTTCCATCTGCACGCGGGAGACATCTGCTACGCGGACGTCACCGGCCACGGCGAGAAGTCGGACAGCTACGACCCGACCGCCTGGGACCTGTTCCTGAAGCAGACGGAGACGGTCGCGAGGTCGGTGCCGTGGATGGTGACGACCGGCAACCACGACATGGAGGCGTGGTACTCACCGAACGGGTACGGGGGCCAGTCGGCCCGCTGGTCGCTGCCTGACAACGGGTTCGACGCCGAGAACACCCCGGGCGCCTACTCGTTCGCGTACGGCAACGTCGGCGTCGTGGCGCTGGACGCGAACGACGTGTCGTACGAGATCCCCGCGAACCTCGGGCACACGGACGGCCGCCAGACAGCGTGGCTGGACCGGCGGCTGACCGAGCTGCGCGCGTCGGACGCGATCGACTTCGTCGTGGTCTTCTTCCACCACTGCACGTACTCGACGTCCACCCACGCCTCCGACGGTGGCGTACGGGACGCCTGGCTGCCGCTCTTCGACAAGCACCAGGTGGACCTGGTGATCAACGGCCACAACCATGTCTACGAGCGGACCGACGCTCTCAGGGGAGGCCGGGTGGGCCGGCGGGTACCGGTCGGCGCGTCGACCGACCCGACGCGGGACGGCACCGTGTACGTCACGGCTGGCGGCGCGGGTCAGAGCCTGTACGGCTTCCCCTACGGGGTGAAGGACAGCTTCGAGGGGAAGGTCGCCGACCGGGAGTCGGTGGAGACCTTCCACTGGACGAAGTCGCAGGACCGGCACGAGGACACCGTCGAGTGGTCGCGCGTGCGCTACACCGGCTACTCGTTCCTCTCGGTGGAGGCGGCGGCGGGTGTACCGGGCACGGCTCCCCGGCTCACGGTCTCCGCGCTGGCCCAGAGCGGCCAGCGAATCGACCACTTCGAGGTGCGGCGCGGATAGCGAGCGGCCGGCCGACCGCCCTCAGTGACCTGTCTGGCCGCCGTTGTCCCGGCGGTCGAGGGCGCGCTGGAGGGCTGCGGCGGCGTTCTTGCGGTCGGACTCGCTCGTCGGGGAGACGTGGCGGACTCGGCGGCGGACGGTCGTCTCGGCCATGGGAAATCGACTCCTTCAAGGAATCCGGGAGTACGGCAGGGGGATTCGAGACGCCGGATTGGACGGGGAGCAGCGGTACCGCAGGGGTTGCCTGTACGGGGTATCGGCTCACGGCCGTCATTCGCCTGGTCTGGCGAGACGTTCGGCTCCTACAAAGCTAGGCGAGGACAGGGCATCTGTCTCCACAATTACTCGGACTTCCTACTATCTGAGACGGCGAATTGGGTCACACCCGGCTGACCTGGCCTTTTACCTTTGGAGCACTTCGCCGTCCCGACCGGCTCCGCCGGCGGGCCCGGTGCGGCGCGCGATCAGGGTCCGAACCATCTAGCCCAGATTGATCCGACCTAAAACAGGCCCAGAGACCTGCGCGACACCTTGACAGCCCAATCCTCACCCACCAGCCTCACAGTCATCGGATGACTGACGGCTGAAGGGGTACTTCATGTCGATCGCGCTGACCCTCTGCTCCGCCCTGCTCGCCACCGCCGTGACAGCACTGCCCGCCGAGGCAGCGGCGGCGGGGCATCCAGGGACGGCGGCGGCCTGGGAGGTGAAGGCCTCGCCCGGCTCCCCCACGGCCGTCGTCGCGCTGGACCCGGCCGACAACCACCCGACCCTCACGGTGAGACGCGGCGGAGAGCAGGTACTCGCGCCCTCCCCCCTGGGCCTGGTCACCGAACAGGCCGACTTATCCGTGGGGCTGGCGTTGTCCGGCCGCACCACCCGCACGGTCACCGAGCACTACACGTCCACAACCGGCAAGTCCCGCAAGCGGGTTGCCCGGATGACCGAGTCCCGCTTCCGGTTCCGGACCGCCGAGGGCGCCCGCCTCGACCTGGTGGTACGGGTGGCTCCCGACGGCGTCGCCTACCGCTACACCCTGCCGAGCACGACCGGCGACGTCCTGCGCGAGGCCTCCGCCTTCACCCTCCCCCCGGCCACGAGTGCCGTCGTCAACGCCTACCGCGCCGACAACGAACTCCCCTTCAAACGCTACGAGTCGGCGGCCGCGGCCCCGGCGGGCGGCTACTCGATGCAGGCCCTCTTCAACACCCCCGGCGGCTACGCGCTGATCGCCGAGTCGGACCTCGACGGCACTTACGCGGGCGCCCACCTGACACACGAGGCCGGCTCACCGACGTACCGGGTGGGTCTCTGGAACGACGAGCCGATCAGGACGAGCGGCACCCTGACCACCCCCTGGCGCACCATCGTCACCGGCGACCTGGCCACGGTCACCGAGTCGACCCTCGTGGACGACCTGGCCGCACCCTCCCGGGTCCGGGACACCTCGTGGATCAAGCCGGGCCCCGCCCTGTGGACCTGGCTCGCCGGCGGCAAGACCGCCGGGCAGAGCCTGGCGGCGCAGAAGGAGTACGTCGACTACGCGGCCGAGCGGGGCTGGCCGTACGAGGTCGTGGACGCGGGCTGGTACTTCAAGCCCGGGGAGTGGGAGGTCATCGACCCGGACTGGCAGACGAACAACTGGATGCCGGAGCTGGTTCGTTACGGGGCGGCGAAGGGTGTGGGCATCCAGGTGTGGCTGCACTACAGCCTGCTCACGGACCCGGTGGAGCGCGAGAAGTGGCTCGGCACGCTGGAGAGTTGGGGCGTCAAGGGCGTGAAGATCGACTTCATGGACTCGGAGTCGCAGGACCGGATGCGCTGGTACGACGAGGTCCTGGAAGCGACGGCCCGGCACCATCTCCTCGTCAACTTCCATGGCTCGACGATCCCGAAGGGCATCCAGCGCACCTGGCCGCAGGTCATGACGTTGGAGGGCGTGGGCGGCGAGGAGAAGCGCAACAACACCGCGGAGCAGCTCGCCTCGCTCCCCTTCACCCGTAACGTGATCGGCTCGATGGACTTCACCCCGGGCGCCTTCCACCGCCCGGCCCGCCCCAACGTGGCTTCCGACGCGGGCGAGTTGGGCCTGACTGTGCTGTACGAGTCGGGCATCCAGAACCTCTCCGGGACCCCGGAGTCGTACGAGGCGCGTCCCGAGGCCCGCCGCTATCTGGAGCAACTGCCCCGGCGCTGGGAGGAGACACGGCTGCTGGCCGGCGACCCGGGCCGCTCCGCCGTACTGGCCCGACGGGCGGCGGACGGGCGGTGGTTCCTCGGCGGCACGTTCGCGGGCGCGGCACGAACGGCGGACGTACCGCTACGCCTCGGCACCGGCCGCTGGCTGGTGGAGACGGTGACGGACGGCCCGTCAGGGCTGGTCCGCGAGGCACACCTCGTACCGGGCGGCGCCACGCTCGCCGTACCGGTGGTCGCGGACGGCGGCTTCGCCGCGCTGGCCTGCCGCTGGCAGCCGGGCCGTACGACCTGCGAGAAGCAGCCGAAATGACCGACGCCGGGCCCGTGTGGGTGCGGGCCCGGCGTTCAACCGTCATCCATTGTCCGTGCGGCGTCAGCCCATGTGCGGGTACGTGTAGTCGGTCGGCGCGACCAGGGTCTCCTTGATGGCGCGGGTGAGGGTCCAGCGCATCAGGTTCTGCGGAGCGCCCGCCTTGTCGTTGGTGCCGGAGGCACGCCCGCCGCCGAACGGCTGCTGCCCGACGACCGCGCCGGTCGACTTGTCGTTGATGTAGAAGTTGCCGGCCGCGTAGCGCAGCTTCTCCATCGTGTACGCGGCTGCCGCGCGGTCGCCGGAGATGACCGAGCCGGTCAGCGCGTAGTCGGACACGGACTCCATCTGGGTCAGCATGGCGTCGTACTTCTCCGCCGAGCTGTCGTCGTACACGTACACGGCGAGGAACGGGCCGAAGTACTCGGTGGTGAAGACCGGGTTGGCCGGGTCCGTGCACTCCACGACCGTCGGGCGGACGAAATAACCGACCGAGTCGTCGTAGGAGCCGCCCGCCACGATCGTGCACGTCGGGTCGGACTTCGCACGGTCGATGGCGGCCTTGTTCTTGGCGAAGGCGCGCTCGTCGATGACCGCGCCGACGAAGTTGCCGAGGTCGGTGACATCACCCATGGTCAACTGGTCGACCTCGGCGGCGAACTCCTCGCGGAAACCGTCGTTCCAGATGGAGGCCGGGATGTAGGCGCGGGAGGTCGCGCTGCACTTCTGGCCCTGGTACTCGAAGGCGCCACGCGTCAGGGCCGTCTTCAGGACCGCCCGGTCGGCGCTCGGGTGGGCGACGACGAAGTCCTTGCCGCCGGTCTCACCGACGAGCCGGGGATACGAGCGGTACTTCTCGATGTTGGCGCCGACCGTCTTCCACAGGTGCTGGAAGGTCTTCGTCGAGCCGGTGAAGTGGATGCCGGCCAGGTCCCGGTGCTCCAGGGCGACCTTGGAGACCTCGATGCCGTCACCGGTGACGAGGTTGATGACGCCCTTGGGGAGCCCGGCCTCCTCCAGCAGCCGCATGAGAAGCACGGCGGAGTGGGTCTGCGTCGGGGACGGCTTCCACACCACCACGTTGCCCATGAGGGCGGGTGCGGTGGGCAGATTCCCCGCGATGGCCGTGAAGTTGAAGGGGGTGATCGCGTAGACGAAGCCTTCGAGCGGGCGGTGGTCGAGACGGTTCCAGACGCCCGGGGAGTTGGCGGGCGGCTGCTCGGCAAGCAGGTCGCGCGCGTACTTGACGTTGAAGCGCCAGAAGTCGATCAGCTCGCAGGAGGAGTCGATCTCCGCCTGCTGGGCGGTCTTCGACTGGCCGAGCATGGTGGACGCGGCGAGGGTCTCGCGCCAGGGGCCGGCCAGGAGTTCGGCGGCGCGCAGGATGATCGCGGCACGGTCGTCGAACGCCATCGCACGCCAGGCGGGCGCGGCGGCGAGGGCCGCGTCGATCGCGTCCTGGGCGTCCTGCCCGGTGGCGTTGGCGTAGGTGCCGAGGCGGGCCTTGTGGTGGTGGGGCTGCACGACGTCGAACCGCTCGCCGCCGCCCATGCGCCGCGCGCCGCCGATGGTCATCGGCAGGTCGACGGGGTTCTCGGCGAGTTCCTTGAGCCTGGTCTCCAGACGGGCCCGCTCGGGCGACCCGGGGGCATAGCCGTGCACCGGCTCGTTGACGGGGGTGGGGACCTGGGTGACGGCGTCCATGCTTCCGTGACTCCTTAACTGAGCGGGGTGGTTGGTGTCAGCCCTTGGTGAGGATCGAGCGTCCGAAGAAGAGGAGGTTGGCGGGCTTCTCCGCCGGCCTTCGCATGCTGTGCCTTCCCGGGGGACAGCCCCCGGACCCCCGGCCGAAACCTTGAGCGACTGCCGTTCGTCAACCTCGGGTGAGCATGCTGCGGGCGAAAAAGCGAAGGTTGGCGGGCTTCTCGGCCAGCCTTCGCATGAAGTAGCCGTACCAGTCCGTCCCGTAGGCGGTGTAGACGCGCATCCGGTGGCCTTCGGCGGCGAGCCGCAGATGCTCGTCGCTTCTGATGCCGTACAGCATCTGGAACTCGTACTCGTCGGGTTTGCGGTTCGCGCGCCGGGCGAGTTCCTGGGCGATGGAGATGAGTCGCGGGTCGTGGGACCCGATCATCGGGTACCCCTCGCCGTCCATCAGGATCCCCAGGATGCGGACGTACGCCTTGTCGGTCTCGGACTTCTGCTGGTAGGCGACCTCGGCGGGCTCGTCGTACGCGCCCTTCACCAGCCGTACGCGGCTGCCGCTCTCGGCGAGGCGGCGGGCGTCGGACTCGGTGCGGTACAGGTAGGCCTGGATGACACAGCCGGTCCGCGGGAAGTCCTTCCGGAGTTCCTCGTGGATCGCGAACATCGAGTCGAGGGTGGTGTGGTCCTCGGCGTCGAGCGTGACCGTCGTCCCGATCGCGGCGGCGGCCTCGACGACGGGCCGGACGTTGGCGAGGGCCAGCTCGTGCCCGCCCTCCAACGACTGGCCGAACAGCGACAGCTTGACGGACATCTCGGCGCGGGTGCCCAGTCCCAGTTCGCCGAGCCGCTCGACCAGCTCCAGATAGGCGTCCCGCGCGTGGGAGGCCTGCTCGGGGGTGGTGATGTCCTCGCCGACCACGTCCAGGGTGACTTCCAGCCCCCGGTCGGTGAGGTCGCGGACGATCGGTACGACGTCGTCGACGGTCTCGCCGGCGATGAAGCGGTCGACGACCGGCCTGGTCACCGGGGCGGCCGAGATCAGTCGGCGCAGCCGGTCGCTGCGCGAGGCGGCGAGAATCACGGGACCCAGCACGGGGCACCTCCACAAAAGGCCGGTAAACGGAGAACCACCGTGAAACCTAGGGATCTCTCCGATCGTGGGCCATCGACAGCTGTCACGCATCCGTGCCCCAGATCTCATACAGATGTCTGAAGGCGGCGTGGGTATGCGCGAGAATGCCCCCATGAGCCAGGCGAGCGGCGACCACCACGGCGACTACCAGGAGCTGGTGGACGACATCTCGGAGCTTCTCGGCGCCCCCGCGACGCTGGAGAACCGCGACTTCGAGCTGCTCGCCTTCGGCGCCTACGACAGCGAGGGCGAACTCGACGCGTCGGCGCTGGACCCCGTCCGCACCCGCTCGATCCTGACCCGGCGCTCGACGTCGGCGGTCCGCGCGTGGTTCGAGGGCTTCGGCATCACACGCGCGAGCGGCCCGGTCCGTATCCCGCCCACCCCGGAGGCGGGGGTGTACCGGGGACGGATCTGTCTCCCCGTACGCCATCGGAGTGTCGTTCTCGGCTACGTCTGGCTGCTCGACGACGATCCGGGCCCCTCGGCGGAGCAGCTCACGGCGGCCATGGAGGTGACGGAGCGGATCGGCGCGCTGCTCGCGGACGACGCGCAGGCGGGCGCCGACCTGACCCGCGAGTTCCGGACGGTGCTGACCGCCGAGCGCGGCTGGCAGCGGGACATGGCGGTGGCGGCGTTGCGTACGGCCCTGGGGGCGCGCGGCGAGGGCCCGCACGCGGTGGTGTGCGTGGCGCCCTGGCCCTCGGCGGATCCGGACGACGCCCCCTCGGCCCGTACGGTGCCGCACGCGACGGCGGTGTGCACGGTGCCGTGGGGCACGGCGTCGCAGTACCTGGCCCTGCTGATCCGGCTGCGTGCGACGGATGTGCCCGCCCCGGCGCTCACGGCGGCGTCAAGGCTGCTGAAGGAGACGGAGGGCGCGGTCGCGGCCGGCGTCGGCGCACCGCGCACCGGCCTCGCCGGTCTGGGCACCGCCTGGCAGGAGGCCTCGTCGGCGGCCCGCGCGGCCCTTGCCCAGCCGCACCTCGGCCCGGTCGCGGAGTGGGGCGCCATCGGCCCGTACCGCCTGCTCACGGCGCTGCCCCCGGACACGGCCCAGGACCCGGCCGTACTCGCCCTGCTCGCCCCCGCCCACCAGGAACTGGCCCGCACCGCCGAGGTCTACCTCGACCGCGCGGGCCAGGCCGGCCGCACCGCGGCGGAACTGGGCATCCACCGCCAGACGTTGTACTACCGCCTGTCCCGGGTGGAGCGGCTGACGGGCCTGGACCTGGACGAGGGCGAGGACCGCCTGCTGCTGCACATGGCATTGAAGGGCGCGCGGCTCCAGGGCGAGCGGGCCTGGAACCTGCCCGACTAGGGCTTGGCCGCCGCGATGACCCGGCGGAACCCTTCCGTGAGCTGCTGCGCGGTCGGTGCCGTCGTCGGGTCGAAGACGTGCTGGCAGATGAGTCCGGTCACCAGGGCGTTGTAGAACTGCCCGACGGTGTCGACGTCGTCCTCCGGCACGTCCTCCTCCCTTCCGCCGAGGAACAGCGGGATGATGCCGCGTCCCGCCTCCCGCTGGGCCTCCGCCAAGTGGTCGCGGACAGTGGGCAGTTGATCCCCCATGGCCACGATCTCCATGCTCAGGCGCCACAGGGAGTCCGGCTGCTGCATGGTGTCGATGATGTTCGACCAGACCTCCTGGAACCGGTCGAGCGAGCCGGGCTCGGTCGCGCCGGCCGTCCCCGCGGCGGGGGTGAAGTCGTCGGAGAGCCCCTCCACCAGGGAGACGTACGCCTCCGCGAGGAGCTTGTCCTTCGAGCCGTAGTGGTAACCGATCGACGCCAGATTGGTCCCCGACTCCTTGACGATGTCGCGCGCGGTCGTGCGCACGAAGCCCTTGTCCAGCAGGCAGCGCTTGGCGCCTTCGAGCAGATCCTCGCGATGTCCCATGCGGCCACCCTACCCGCGATCCATACGAACGTCCTAGACAAACGAATTACACGAACGTTCTAGACAACTGTTTAAGACGCCCGTACATTCACTGCCATGACCAACTCGACGAACCCGACGAGCTCGACCGCTTCCCCCGGCCCCCGTGCCGGCCGCCGCGAATGGACCGCGCTGGGCGTGCTGATGCTGCCGCTGCTGCTGGTCTCGATGGACGTGTCCGTTCTCTACTTCGCGGTCCCCTCGATCAGCGCCGACCTGGAGCCGACCGGCACCCAGCAGCTCTGGATCTTCGACATCTACGCCTTCGTCCTGGCCGGCCTGCTGATGACGATGGGCTCGCTCGGCGACCGCATCGGCCGCCGCAGGCTCCTCCTCATCGGCGCCGCCGCCTTCGGCGCGGGCTCGCTGCTCGCCGCCTACGCCGACAGCGCCGAGACCCTGATCGCGGCCCGCGCGGTCCTCGGTATCGGCGGCGCGACCCTGATGCCGTCGACGATGGCGCTGATCCGCACGATGTTCCGGGACCCCGGACAGCGCGCCAGGGCGATCGGCATGTGGTCCGGCGTGATGACCGGCGGCGTCGCCCTCGGCTCGGTGATGAGCGGACTGCTCGTCGAGTACTTCTGGTGGGGCTCTGTCTTCCTGGTCAACCTGCCCGCCATGGCGCTGCTGCTGGTCCTGGGCCCGGCCCTGCTCCCCGAGTCGAGGAACCCGAACCCGGGCCGCTTCGACCTCCTCAGCGTCCCCCTGTCGATGGCGGCCGTGCTCCCCGTGATCTACGGCCTCAAGGAGATCCCGTCGGAGGGCTGGCACACGGAGTACGTCCTGTCCGTCACCGTCGGCCTGTTCTTCGCGTACCTCTTCGTCCAGCGCCAGCGCACGGCGGCCTCGCCCCTCATCTCCCCCGCGCTGTTCCGGGGACGCGGGTTCGGTCCGGCCGTCTTCCTGAACCTGCTCTCGGCGTTCGCGATGATGGGCTCGGCGTACTTCACCACGCAGTACCTGCAGTCGGTGCTCGGCAAGAGCTCCCTGGAGGCCGCGCTGTGGAGCCTGCTGCCGGCCGTCCTGGTCGGCGCCGCCGCACCGCTCGCCGCCGCACTGGTCCAGCGGGGCGTGCAGCGCGCCCACGTCGTCGCCGGCGGCTTCGCCACGGCGGCCTGCGGGTACGGTCTGCTGGCCCTGGTCGGAACGGACTCGATGTGGCTGGTGCTGGGCGGCGCGGGCGTCCTCGCGGCCGGCATCGTCACCGTGATGTCCCAGATGATGGACCTGGGCCTGAGCACCGCCCCGGTCGACAAGGCGGGCGCCGCGTCCTCCCTGCTGGAGACGGGCGCGGAGTTCGGCGGCGCGCTGGGCATGGCCGTACTGGGCTCGATCGGTACGGCGGTCTACCGCCACGACATCCCGGCCTCGGCACCCGCCCCGGCCCACGAAACCCTGGGCGGCGCCCTGGCGGTGGCCCACCAGCTCCCGGCGCGCACGGGAGACGCGCTGGTCACGGCGGCCAGGGAGGCGTACACCCACGGGATGCAGGCGGCGGCCGTCGCGGGGGTGGTGGTGTCACTCGGGGCGGCGATCCTGGCGGCACGCGCTCTGCGCGGGGTGACTGTGCGGGAGCCGGCTGTGGAGGTGGCGGAGGACTGCAACGTCTAGGGCGACACGAAAACGCCGGGTGGACTGGGATCAACCAGTCCACCCGGCGTTCACGCTCTCAGCCCGTCTGGGGGTCCCCCCTCTGGGGGACTTTGAGGACGAGGCCGTTCAGGCCGAAGCGGGGGCCCGAGGGCGGCAGCCCCCGGGCGACGGTCACCTCAGACCAGGTTGACCGATCGAGCCGACGTCGCCCCGATCTCCTCGGCAACCTCCGCCAGCACGCCAGGGGCAACCGTGTCGTCGACGGTCAGGACAGCCAGCGCCTCCCCGCCCGCCACCGACCGGGAGACCTGCATCCCGGCGATGTTGATCCCGGCCTCGCCGAAGATCCGGCCGACCGTGCCGACGACACCGGGACGGTCCGCGTACCGGTACACGACCATGTGGTCGGCGAGCGCGAGGTCGACGTCGTACTCGCCGACCGCGACGATCTTCTGGTGGTTCTTGGGGCCGGCCAGGGTGCCGGAGACCGACACCTCCTCGCCGCTGCCGAGCGTGCCGCGCACGGTGACGACGTTGCGGTGGTCGGCCGACTCCGAGCTGGTGGTCAGCCGTACCTCGACGCCGCGCTCCTGCGCGAACAGCGGGGCGTTGACGTAACTGACGGTCTCGTCGACGACGTCCTCGAACACGCCCTTGAGCGCGGAGAGTTCGAGCACCTTGACGTCGTGCTGGGTGATCTCGCCGTACACCTCGACGTCGAGACGGACCGCGACCTCGCCCGCGAGCGCGGTGAAGATCCGGCCGAGCTTCTCGGCGAGCGGCAGACCCGGCTTGACGTCCTCGGCGATGACCCCGCCCTGGACGTTCACCGCGTCCGGGACCAGCTCACCGGCGAGCGCCAGGCGCACCGAGCGGGCGACGGAGACACCGGCCTTCTCCTGCGCCTCGTCCGTGGAGGCGCCGAGGTGCGGGGTGCAGACGACCTCGTCGAGCTCGAAGAGCGGGGAGTCCGTGCAGGGCTCCTTCGAGTACACGTCGAGGCCGGCGCCGGCGACGCGGCCTTCCTTGAGCGCCGAGTACAGCGCCTCCTCGTCGACGATGCCACCGCGTGCGGCGTTCACGATCCGCACCGACGGCTTGACCTTGTGCAGTGCCTCGTCACCGATGAGACCGACCGTCTCGGGGGTCTTGGGCAGGTGCACGGTGATGAAGTCGGAGACTTCCAGCAGCTCGTCGAGGGTGAGGACCTTCACGCCCATCTGCGCGGCTCGCGCGGGCTGGACGTACGGGTCGTAGGCGACGACCTTCATGCCGAACGCCGACATGCGCTGGGCGACCAGCGCGCCGATACGGCCGAGGCCGACGACACCGAGGGTCTTCTCGGCCAGCTCGACGCCGGTGTACTTCGAGCGCTTCCACTCACCGTTCTTCAGCGCGGAGTTGGCCTGCGGGATGTGGCGCGCGGTGGCCAGCAGCAGACCGCAGGCCAGCTCGGCGGCGGTGACGATGTTCGAGGTCGGAGCGTTGACGACCATCACGCCGGCCTTGGTGGCGGCGGCGACGTCCACGTTGTCCAGGCCGACGCCGGCTCGTGCGACGACCTTCAGTTTGCGGGCGGCGGCGACGGCCTCGGCGTCGACCTTGGTGGCCGAGCGGATCAGGATCGCGTCGACGTCGGCGA
Source organism: Streptomyces sp. AK08-02 (assembly GCF_033795085.1). Lineage (NCBI taxonomy): Bacteria > Bacillati > Actinomycetota > Actinomycetes > Kitasatosporales > Streptomycetaceae > Streptomyces > Streptomyces sp. AK08-02. Next base: position 141,641 of record NZ_JARAZV010000012.1, on the reverse strand, counting down.
TGGCGGGGAGCAGTTCGGCTCGGTCCGCTCCGTTGCAGTGCCGGATCTCGAAGTCCGGGCCGAGCGCGTCGACGGTCGCGGGCGACAGCTCTTCGGCGATGAGTACGACAGGTTTCGAGCTCACGTGTGTCCTCACTCAGTCCTATGCGGACGGCCGTCCCGACGGCCGCAGGCGGTGGAGGGTGCTACCGCGTGGAAGACGCACGACGCTGTGGGCCTGACGCGAAGGTAGTACGGCAGTGTAGTGGCGCGGCGAGGGCGTCCTCGCGCCTGTGCGAAAGGATCACCCGCACGTGCGGGGCCCCGGACAGACAGCCGGGCCGTGACACCGGTCGACACCGGCGGCACGGCCCGGCCGGCGGCGTCACGCCTCGTCGTTCACCCAGGACATGAGCTTGCGCAGCTCCTTGCCCGTGGTCTCCAGGAGGCTCTGCTCGTCCTGCGACTTGTACTCGTTGTACTTCTTCAGACCGCCGTGGTACTCGGCCATCCACTCACGCGCGAAGGTGCCGTCCTGGATCTCGGCGAGGACCTTCTTCATCTCGGCCTTGGTGGCGTCCGTGATGATCCGCGGGCCGGTGACGTAGTCGCCCCACTCGGCGGTCTCGGAGACCGACCAGCGCATCTTCTCCAGGCCGCCCTCGTACATGAGGTCGACGATCAGCTTCAGCTCGTGCAGGCACTCGAAGTACGCGATCTCGGGCTGGTAGCCGGCCTCGGTCAGCGTCTCGAAACCGGCCTTGACCAGCGCGGCCGTACCACCGCAGAGGACGGCCTGCTCACCGAACAGGTCGGTCTCGGTCTCCTCGGTGAACGTCGTCTTGATGACGCCGGCGCGGGTGCCGCCGATGCCCTTGGCGTACGACAGCGCCAGCGCGAAGGCGTTGCCGGTCGCGTCCTGCTCGACGGCCGCGATACACGGGACGCCGCGGCCCTCCTCGTACTGGCGGCGCACGAGGTGGCCCGGGCCCTTGGGGGCGACCATGCAGACGTCGATGCCGGCCGGGGGCTTGATGAAGTCGAAGCGGATGTTCAGGCCGTGGCCGAAGAACAGCGCGTCGCCCTCGCTCAGGTTGTCCTTGATGGACTCCTCGTAGACCTGGGCCTGCAGCGGGTCCGGGACGAGGATCATGATGACGTCGGCCTCGGCGGCGGCCTCGGCGGGGGTCACCACGCGCAGGCCCTGCTCCTCGGCCTTCGCCTTCGACTTGGAGCCCTCGTGCAGACCGACGCGGACGTCGACACCCGAGTCGCGGAGCGACAGCGCGTGGGCATGGCCCTGGCTGCCGTAACCGATGACCGCGACCTTGCGGCCCTGGATGATGGACAGGTCGGCGTCGGCGTCGTAGAACAGCTCGGCCACTTTGGGTTCTCTCCTTGAGTGCAGGTGTTGCGTCCCACCGTATGACGGCGGGCGGAAGTGAGGTTCGGGGGTCTCGGTATACGGGCGGCCGGTATCACCCGACCGCCCGCGTCCGCCGACCGTGACGCCGGCTACGCCGACCGGTCGAGGGCCCGCAGCGACCGGTCCGTGATCGAGCGCGCGCCGCGCCCGATCGCGATCGTGCCGGACTGCACCAGTTCCTTGATGCCGTACGGCTCCAGCATCTTGAGCATGGCGGACAGCTTGTCGCTGCTGCCGGTGGCCTCGATGGTCACCGCCTCCGGGGAGACGTCGACCGTCTTGGCGCGGAACAGCTGGACGATCTCGACGATCTGGGAACGCGTCTCGTTGTCGGCGCGCACCTTCACCAGAACGAGTTCACGCTGAACGGCCGAGCCGGGTTCCAGTTCGACGATCTTCAGCACGTTGACGAGCTTGTTGAGCTGCTTGGTGACCTGTTCGAGGGGAAGCGCGTCGACCACGTTCACCACGATGGTGATGCGCGAGATCTCGGGGTGCTCGGTGACACCGACGGCGAGCGAGTCGATGTTGAAGCCGCGCCGGGAGAACAGAGCCGTGATCCGGGCGAGGACACCGGGCTTGTTCTCGACGAGGACGGAGAGGGTGTGCTTGGACATGTCTCTGGGGTCTCTCTCGCTCAGTCGTCTTCGTTGTCGCCGAAGTCGGGGCGGACGTCCCGGGCGGCCAGGATCTCGTCGTTGGAGGTGCCGGCGGCGACCATCGGCCACACCATGGCGTCCTCGTGGACGATGAAGTCGATCACGACGGGGCGGTCGTTGATCGAGTTCGCCTCCTCGATGACCTTGTCGAGGTCGTCCGGGGACTCGCAGCGGATCGCGTAGCAGCCCATCGCCTCGGACAGCTTGACGAAGTCCGGGACGCGGGTGCCCCTGGCCGCCGGATTGACGTCGTCGGGCCCGGAGTGCAGCACCGTGTTGGAGTAGCGCTGGTTGTAGAACAGGGTCTGCCACTGGCGGACCATCCCGAGGGCGCCGTTGTTGATGATGGCGACCTTGATCGGGATGTTGTTGAGCGCGCAGGTGGTGAGTTCCTGGTTGGTCATCTGGAAGCAGCCGTCGCCGTCGATCGCCCAGACCGTACGGTCCGGGGCGCCGGCCTTGGCGCCCATCGCGGCCGGGACCGCGTATCCCATCGTTCCGGCGCCGCCGGAGTTCAGCCAGGTCGCGGGCTTCTCGTACTGGATGTAGTGCGCGGCCCACATCTGGTGCTGGCCGACGCCCGCCGTGAAGATCGTGTCCTCGGGGGCGAGCTGTCCGATGCGCTCGATGACCCGCTGCGGCGAGAGCGAGCCGTTGTCGGGCTGCTCGTAGCCCAGCGGGTAGGTCTCGCGCCAGCGGTTGAGGTCCTTCCACCACGCGGTGTAGTCCCCGGTCTGGCCCTCGCTGTGCTCCTTCTGCACGGCCTGGACCAGGTCGGCGATGACCTCGCGGGCGTCCCCGACGATCGGGACGTCGGCGGCGCGGTTCTTGCCGATCTCCGCCGGGTCGATGTCGGCGTGGACGATCTTGGCGTGCGGGGCGAAGCTGGACAGCTTGCCGGTGACACGGTCGTCGAAGCGGGCTCCGAGGGCGACGATCAGGTCGGCCTTCTGCAGCGCGGTGACGGCGGTGACCGCACCGTGCATGCCCGGCATTCCCACGTGCAGCGGGTGGCTGTCGGGGAATGCGCCGAGCGCCATCAGGGTGGTGGTGACGGGCGCTCCGGTGAGCTCGGCGAGAACCTTGAGCTCGGCGGTGGCGTGTGCCTTGAGGACACCGCCGCCGACATACAGGACGGGCCGCTTGGCGGCGGTGATCAGCTTGGCGGCCTCGCGGATCTGCTTGGCGTGCGGCTTGGTCACCGGGCGGTAGCCGGGCAGGTCGTGCGCCGGCGGCCAGGAGAACGTCGTCTGCGCCTGCAGGATGTCCTTCGGGATGTCCACGAGGACGGGGCCCGGCCGGCCGGTCGAGGCGATGTGGAACGCCTCGGCGATCGCCTTCGGGATGTCCTCCGCCTTGGTGACGAGGAAGCTGTGCTTGGTGATCGGCATGGTGATGCCGACGATGTCCGCCTCCTGGAAGGCGTCCGTGCCGATCGCCTTGGAGACCACCTGGCCGGTGATCGCGACCAGCGGCACGGAGTCCATCATCGCGTCCGCGATCGGTGTGACCAGGTTGGTCGCCCCGGGGCCCGAGGTGGCCATGCACACGCCCACCTTGCCGGTGGCCTGCGCGTAACCGGTGGCCGCGTGACCGGCGCCCTGCTCGTGCCGGACGAGCACGTGCCGCACCCGCGTGGAGTCCATCAGCGGGTCGTAGGCGGGAAGGATCGTGCCGCCGGGAATGCCGAATACCGTCTCGGCCCCGACCTCCTCAAGCGAGCGGATGAGGGACTTCGCACCCGTCATGTGCTCGGGGGCGGACTGCTGTCCTCCGGAACGGGGCCGCGGCTGCGGGTGACTGGCCCCGGTGGCCTGCTCGGTCATCGGCATTCTCTTCTCGATGCTGAGGGTTTTTGCGAGTTTTGTGCGGTCTGCGTTGCTGTCCGACCGGTGCCGGTGCAACAAAAAACCCCTCGTGCCGTGAGGCAAGCGAGGGGAGCGCGCCGGGTGCGGTCGCTGGAAGTTCCGGGTCCGTCCGAAACGTTCACCAGCGTCAGCCGACGCGCTTTCCAAGTACGAGAATTCGGGTGCGCATGAGGTCGACCCTCCCCCCGGCACACACCGACTGTCAAGTGGGTGGGACGGGAGTCTCATTATGTGAACGGAGGGCTGTTCCGCCTCCGAAAACAGCGGGCACACCTGTACTTGTGTACACCCCGGAACCGCCGCCCGCGAACGCGGGCTCGGCCGGACCGTGGGGCACCGGATAGCGGCCGGTGGACAGGGCCCGGCGCAGCCGGTACTCGTCCAGCGGCCCGGAGAAGGCCATTCCCTGGCCGTGTGTGCAGCCCATCGCGCGCAGGGCGACCACCTGCTCCGGCAGATCCACCCCGTCGGCCACGGACGGGAGCCCGAGGTCGGTGGCGATTCTGAGCAGCCCACTGGTGATCTTGCGCAGCCGCACGGACTCCACGACACCCTCGACCAGACCGCGGTCGAGTTTCAGTACGTCGACAGGGAGCCGGCGCAGCGCGGTGATCGGCGCGTAGCCGCTGCCGAAGCCGTCCAGCGCGATCCGTACGCCGAGCAGCCTGAAGGCGTTCAGCCGGCGCTCCAGCTCGTCCAGGGAGACCCGGGGGTCGGTGTCCGTCAGCTCGATCTCCAGGGCGCCCGTGGGGAGCCCGTGGCGGGTCAGCAGGGTCTCGATCGACCCCAGGGGCAGGGAGCGGTCGAGGAGTCGCCGGGCGCTCATCCGGACGGCGACGGGTACGGCGAGGCCGGTCGCGGCGCGTTCGGCGGCCTGTTCGACGGCCTCCTCCAGCATCCAGCGGTCCAGCTCGGCGGTCTTGTCGCTGTCCTCGGTGACGCGCAGGAACTCGGCGGGCGTGAAGAGGACGCCCTGGGAGGAACGCCAGCGCGCCTGGGCGGAGACCGAGGTGATCCGGCCGCTCTCCAGCGCGACCACGGGCTGGTGCAGCAGTGCGAACTCGCCGTCGTGCAGAGCGGCACGCAGCCGCGTGGCCAGCTCCGCCTTCCGTACGACGTCCTGCTGCATCTGGGGCGCGTAGAGCTCGACGCGGCCCTTGCCGGAGGCCTTGGCCCGGTACATCGCCAGGTCCGCGTTGCGCAGCAGCTCGCCCGCGCCGAGGCCGGGTTCGGCGAAGGCGACGCCGATGGAGGCGTTGACCCGGACATCGTTGCCGCCGATGTCGTAGGGCTGCGAGAGGGTGAGCCGCAGCCTGTTGGCCAGTTCCCCTATCTGGCGTTCGCGCGCGGCTCGGTCCCGGGTGCCGTCTCCGACGATCAGGGCGGCGAACTCGTCACCGCCGAGGCGGGAGGCGGTGTCCCCGTAGCGGACCGCGTCGTGGAGCCTGCGGGCGGCCTGGACGAGCAGTTCGTCCCCGGCCTGGTGCCCGATGGTGTCGTTGACGGCCTTGAAGCCGTCGAGGTCGATGAAGAGGACGGCCGTGCCGCGGTCGGTGGAGCGGCGGCCGGACAGGGCCTGCTGCACGCGCTGGGTGAAGAGGGCGCGGTTGGGCAGGTCGGTGAGGGGGTCGTGTTCGGCGTTGTGCTGCAACTGGGCCTGGAGGCGGACCCGTTCGGTGACGTCTCGGCTGTTGAAGATGAGGCCGCCGTGGTGCCGGTTGACGGTGGACTCGACGTTCAGCCAGCCTCCGTCGCCCGACTTGAAGCGGCACTCGATGCGGGTGGTGGGTTCCTCGCCGGGGCTGGCGGCGAGGAAGCGGCGCACTTCGTGCACCACGCAGCCCAGGTCCTCCGGGTGGATGAGATGGGCCAGCTCGGTGCCGACGAGGTCCTCCGCGGACCGTCCGTAGACCCCGGCGGCGGCCGGGCTGACGTACCTGAGGATCCCGCTGGGGGCGGCGATCATGATGACGTCGCTGGAGCCCTGCACCAGGGAGCGGAAGTGGTTCTCCTTCTGGGCCAGTTCCTGGGTGAGGGTGATGTTGTCGAGCAGCATGATGCCCTGGCGCACGACGAGCGCGAGCACGACGCCACCCGCCGTGATGAGCACCACGCGGTCGGGGCTGCGGCCGTTGAGCACGTTGTAGAGGACGCCCAGCGTGCACACGGCGGCGGCCAGATACGGCGTGAGCGCGGCCAGCGAGCCGGTGATGGGCCGGGTGGCCGGATACCGGCTGTGATCGCCTCCCGGTGCGGGCGGTTGCCCCGGCCCGGGTGTGGCCGTCCGGCTCTGACGGGGTACGGGCCGGGGTCCCCCGGGCCCGCCCGGGTGCTGCCGCGCGGGGCGGTGTTCGTGCACCACGCGCGTGTGCCCGTCGGTGCCGCCCGGCCCGCCGGGGCCGGACCGGACCCACGGCGCGTACGCCAGGAGCAGCGAGCCCGCGAACCAGCCCGCGTCGAGCAGCTGGCCCGAGTGGTAGTTGCTGTGCATCAGGGGCGAGGTGAACAGGGCGTCGCAGCCCACGGTCAGGGCGAGCGCGCCGATGGCGGTGTTCGCGGCGGAGCGGTTCACCGTGGAACGCCGGAAGTGCAGCGCGAGCACCATGCTCACGAGGGCGATGTCGAGCAGCGGATAGGCGAGCGACAGCGCGGCGTGCGCGACGCTCGGCCCGTCGAACCTCGCCGCCTGGGCGAGGGCCAGGCTCCACGACAGGGTGAGCAGCGAGCCGCCGATCAGCCAGGCGTCGAGGACCATGCAGACCCAGCCGGCCTTCGTCGCCGGCCGTTTGGCCAGGACCAGGAGTCCCACGATGGCGGGCGGGGCGAAGCACAGGAAGAACAGGTCGGCGAGGCTCGGGCTGGGCACCTCCTGGTCGAGCACGATCTCGTACCAGCCCCAGACGAGGTTGCCCAGGGACGCCATGGCGGACGACAGGGCGAACAGCAGCCAGGCGGGTCGAAAGCGGATACGCCGGCGGGCGTAGAGGAAGCAGGACACGGCCGCGATGGCCGCCGCGGCGCTCAGCCCGAAGTCGCCCATGATGAGAGCGAGTCGCGGAGAGCCCCAGCCGAGCGCGGAACCGACGGCGTATCCCGCGCACACCAGGGCCAGCACGAGCTGCGTGACCAGGCTCGTCCCTTCGCCGGAGACCGGTCGGCGGGCCAGCAGCGCCCCGGGGGAACTCACCGGACGCTCCGGATCCGCGGCGCGCCGGTGTCCCGCGCGTCCCACTGTGCCGGGTGCGTGCCGGCTGCCGGGGGCGCGGTGTGCGCGTGCCTCGGGCGACCGCTGTGCCGGCGGTGCTGATGATGGCTGCCGTGGCCGCGTCTGCACGCGGCCGTGCGCCAGGGTCGCCGTCGGCGGCCCCGCCGCGTCGGATCGTTCGTCCATTGGCCGTGCATCGCCCGTCGCCCCCCTCACAGTCTGAAATGTCCGTCCCCGGCGCCGAACGGTTCGCGGCGCAGCCCCTGTCGGGACGATACACCAGTCTCGTCACTCAGGGACATAGTTCCTCTACTCTCCGTGACGGCCGACGGCGGCAGCGACACACCCCGCATACGGGGGAATGCGGAGGGTGCCCGAACCGGACTACGCGTCGACCGCTCCCGTCGTAAGGATCACGTTGCGCAGCGGCTCCTGGTTCATGAATCGACTCAACTGGGCCACCAGCAGCCTCTCGGCGCGTGGCCGGAACGCGGATGTCGGACCGCCGACATGGGGGCTGATGAGCACGCCGGGCGCCTGCCACAAGGGGTGTCCCGGAGGCAGCGGCTCCGGATCGGTGACGTCGAGGGCGGCCGTGAGGCGCCCCGACTCCAGCTCGGCGAGCAGCGCCGAGGTGTCGACGACGGGCCCGCGGGACACGTTCACGAGCAGCGCTCCGTCCTTCATCCGCGCCAGGAACCCGGCGTCCACCAGCCCTCTTGTCTGATCGGTGAGGGGCGTGGCGAGGATCACGATGTCGGCCTCGGGCAGCAGGGCGGGCAGTTCGGTGAGCGGATGCACCGGTCCGCGCGCCGTGGTGCGCTCAGAGCGCGCGACGCGCGCCACCCGCGTGAGCTCGAAGGGCGCGAGCCGGTCCTCGATCGCGGCACCGATCGCGCCGTAGCCGACGATCAGGGCGCTCTTGTCGGCGAGCGCCGGCCGGAAGCCGCCCAGCCACTCCCCCTTGTCCTGCGCCCGCACGAAGTCGGGGATGCCGCGCAGCGAGGCCAGGATCAGGGCGAGGGTCAGCTCACCGGTGCTCGCCTCGTGCACACCGCGCGCGTTGCACAGTTGTACGCCGGGGCGCAGCTGTCCGAGCCCGGGCTGCACGTTGTCGACGCCGGCGGACAACGTCTGCAGCACCTGGACGCGGGTCATCTCGGGCAGGGGACGTACGCATACCTCCACGGACTTCATGTACGGCACGACGTAGAACGCGCAGTCGGCCGGGTCCCCGGGGTAGTCCTGATCGCCGTTCCAGAACAGGTAGTCGGGACCTTCGGGCAGGCCCTCGATCTCCTTGGGCGGGATGGGGAGCCACACGTCAGCAGTCATGGTCACGAGCGTAGGCGAACCCCTGTGCGTACAGAGGTTAGGTTTGGGGTGCAAGGAGAGAGAGGTTCACGACCACGTGGAGCGCAGGACGATCGGCGCGGCGGCGCTCGAAGTGGGGGCCGTCGGCCTCGGGTGCATGCCGATGAGCTGGGCGTACAGCGCGTCTCGGCGGCGTGGCGAGGAGTCGGTGCGGGCCGTGCACCGGGCCCTGGACGAGGGCGTGACCCTGCTGGACACGGCCGACATGTACGGCCCGTTCACCAACGAGCTGTTGGTGGGACGGGCGTTGCGGGAGCGGCGCGGGGACGCCTTCATATCGACGAAGGTCGGTCTGCTGGTGGGTGACCAGCACATCGTGGCCAACGGCCGCCCGGGGTACGTGAAACGGGCGTGCGACGCCTCGCTGCGGCGCCTCCAGACGGATGTCATCGACCTCTACCACCTGCACCGCGCGGACCCTGAGGTGCCCGTCGAGGAGACGTGGGGCGCGCTGGCGGAGCTGGTACAGGCGGGAAAGGTAAGGGCGTTGGGGCTGTCGGCGATGGGCGCGCCGCCCGGACGCCGGTCGGAGGCACGGCCGCACGACGCGACGATCCGTCAACTGGAGCGGGTGCAGCAGGTGTTCCCGGTCAGCGCGGTGCAGGCCGAGCTGTCGGTGTGGTCGAGGGAGTCGCTGGACGCGCTGCTGCCGTGGTGTGCGGCGCGCGGGATCGGCTTCCTGGCGGCGATGCCTCTGGGCAACGGCTTCCTGACCGGGACGCTGGTGCCGGGCGAGGGTTTCGAGCGAGAGGACATCCGCGCCCGCCATCCCCGTTTCACCGCCGAGATGACGGCCGCGAACCAGCCGATCGTGGCGGGTCTGCGCCGGGTGGCGGCACGGATCGGGCCGGATGTCACACCGGGTCAGGTGGCGCTGGCCTGGGTTCTCGCGCAGGGGCGGCACGTGGTGCCCGTACCGGGGGCGAAACGGGAACAGTGGGTGGCGCAGAACGCCGGGGCGGCGCGGCTGCGGCTGACGCCGACGGACCTGGCGGAGGTGACGGGGCTGCCGAAGGCGCGGGGATCGTGGGACTGATCCCTGAATCAGGGTTCCAGGATCGGGAACTCGTGGAGCGCGAGCGGTGTATGACAAGGAGAACCCGTCGCGTCGAAGGGACCATGATCGTGCAACGTAGAGCTGTGACGGCCGTACTGGCCGCGGCCACGCTTCTGCTCGCGGCCGGCTGCTCCTCCGACGAGGCAGGGGGCGGTGGCTCGGACAGCGCGGCGCCGGAGCGCAGGAGTCCGGGGTCCTCCCCCTCCGCGCGGGCCACCGAGGAGGCCCCACCGGCCAAGGGCTCGGTGAAGGTGGTGCGCACGGTCACCGAGGGCCTGAAGTCCCCGTGGGGTCTGGCCCCGCTGCCGGACGGCGATCTGCTGGTCTCCTCCCGTGACGAGGGCACGATCACGCGGGTGGACACGGAGACCGGCAGGAAGACGGAGCTGGGCGAGGTGCCCGGCGTCTCCGCGGCCGGCGAGGGCGGGCTGCTGGGCCTCGCGCTGTCCCCGTCCTTCGCGTCGGACCACATGGTCTACGCGTACTTCACGACTGAGTCGGACAACCGCGTCGCACGCATGCTGTACGAGGAGGAGAAGCCGGCGGGCGAGCAGTTGGGCGCCCCGAACACGATCTTCCGCGGCATCCCGAAGGGCTATATCCACAACGGCGGCCGGATCGCCTTCGGCCCGGACAGGATGCTGTACGCGGGCACGGGCGAGAGCGGCGACACGGGCCTCGCGCAGGACAAGTCGTCGCTGGGCGGCAAGATCCTGCGCCTGACCCCGGAGGGCGAACCGGCCCCGGGCAACCCCTTCCCCGACTCCCCCGTGTACTCGTACGGGCACCGCAACGTGCAGGGCCTCGCCTGGGACGCGAAGCAGCGTCTGTTCGCCTCGGAGTTCGGCCAGGACACCTGGGACGAGCTGAACCAGATCAAGCCGGGCGACAACTACGGCTGGCCGGAGGCGGAGGGCGACAGCGACGACGGCGCGTTCCACAACCCCGTCGCCACCTGGCACACGGACGACGCGTCTCCGAGCGGCATCGCCTACGCCGAGGGCTCGGTGTGGATGGCGGGGCTCAAGGGCCAACGCCTGTGGCGGGTCCCGCTGAAGGGCACGGAGACCGCGGCCGACCCGCAGGCGTTCCTGAAGGGCGAGTACGGAAGGCTCCGTACGGTCGTGTCGGCGGGCGGCGACAAGCTGTGGCTGGTGACGAGCGAGACGGACGGGCGGGGGTCGCCGGGGGCCGGGGACGACCGGATTCTGGAGCTTCAGGTGGCCTGAGGAGGGTCGGGCTCATCCGGCTCGCCCGGCACCCGCGGATGCTCGTGCGGACGTATGACGACCTTCCCGGACGTGAGGTCTATCGGCCCGTGTCCGGGATCGCCGTCACCGACGTCCTCGCGGGTCAGCTCCAGGCGGTTCTGCTCGTCGCGGGTGTGTTTGCGTCCCGGGGCGAAGAGTTCCTCGAACATGTTGAACACGGGGCCTCCCACGGTCCTGGGTCCCCTGCAGCGTAACTCCAGGCCTCACCCGGCGGTCCGGGCCGGGACCGCCTCCGGCGGGTACAGCCCGAGCCGGTGGGCCACCGCCGCCGCCTCACCGCGCCCGGAGACGCCCAGCTTGGCCAGGATGTTGGAGACGTGGACGCTCGCCGTCTTCGGGGAGATGAAGAGTTCCTCGGCGATCTGCCGGTTGGTGCGGCCGGCGGAGACCAGACGCAGGACGTCCCGTTCACGGCCGGTGAGGCCCAGGGACTCGGCCGGGTCCGCCTCGGGCCCGGGCGGGGTGCCGGGCGGGGTGAGACGGGCGCGCCGGGAGAGGTGGGCGACGGCGTCGGCGAGGGGGCGGGCGCCCAGGTGGTCGGCGACGGTGGCGGACAGCCGGAGCAGTTCGGTCGCCCGGTCCCGGTCGTCGGGCTCGGCGCCGTCCGTCAGCAGTGCCTCGGCGAGGCGGTGGCGGACTCGGGCCAGGTCGTAGGGGCGGTCCAGTGCCTCGAAGGCGGTGACGAGCCGGGACCAGGTGTCGGGGGTGGCCGTGCCGTCGGCGCGCTGGAGTTCGGCGCGGACCCACTGCTCGTGGGCGAGCCAGACGGGGGCGCCGGTGGTGAGTTTCTTGGCGGTGTCGAGGATGCGGGCGAGGGTCTCGGGGCGGCCCGGTGCGGCGGCGGGCAGGGCGCGGGCGTCGGCCTCGGCGGTGGCGGCGGCCAGCAGCAGCGGCCAGCCGTAGCGATGGGTGCCGGGCGGGAAGCCGGTGTCCAGGGCCTGGCTCAGTACGGTGCGGACGTCGGAGAAGCGGCCCTCGGCGGCGGCGACACCGATGGTGACGAGGGCGAGCAGCAGCTCGTGCTGGGGCATGGGGTCGTGGGTGCCGAAGTGCTCGTGGGCGGTGGCCAGTTGGCGCGCGGCCTCGGGCAGGTCGCCGCGGCCCAGGGCGAGCCGGGACAGGCAGATGGCGCCGGCACCCTGCGGTTTGGCACTGTGGCCGCGCCGGAGGGCGTTGATCGCGGCGTCGGCGGCGGTGTCCCAGCGGCCGAGCGAGTACAGCGACTCGGAGAGGTTGCCCCACACCCAGGCCTCGGAGTCCAGCAGCCCGAACCTACGGGTGTAGGCGAGACCCTCCTCCAGGATGGGGACGGAGTCCCGGGAGCGGCCGACCGCTTCGAGTCCGTGGGGGAGGTTGGTGTAGGCGCGTCCGGCGACGAAGAAGATGTTCTCCGCGACCGATCTCTCCTTGACCGCGCGCATCTCCGCGAACCCGGCCTCCGTGTCCCCCGCGTCGACCAGCAGGCCGCCGTGGGTGAGGCGGGCGTGCAGCTCGGTCTCGGCGGCGCCCACCATCCGGGCGTACTCGACCGCCTGTTCGGCGGCGGCGAGGGCCTCGGGGCCGGGGCAGTGCAGCATCGACCAGGCGGCAGCGTTGGCGAGGACCTCGGCATGGACCTCGGAGGGCGGCAGGCCGCGTACGAGTTCCTGCGCGGTGCCCAACTCCTTCCAGCCGTCGCCGCGGGACTGGGCCTGGACCAGGCGGGAGCGCTGGCACCAGAACCAGGCGGCGCGCAGGGGGTCGCCGTCGTCCTCCAGGAGGTGCAGCGCACGCTTGATGATCTTCAGCGCGCGTTCGCGTTCCCCGCACAGCCGGCCCGCGACGGCGGCCTCGGCCATCAGGTCGAGGTAGTGCAGGGGGGTGGTGGCGGGGTCGCAGCCGCAGGGTGGGTACACCTCGGTGTAGTCGACGGGGCGGAGGGTGTCCCGTACGTCTTCCGGGGCCGCGTCCCAGAGCTCCATCGCCCTTTCCAGGAGCCGTAGTTGCTCGGAGTAGGCGTACCGGCGGCGGGCGGTGACCGAGGCGTCCAGGACGGCGGGCAGGGCCTTGGCCGGGTCGTGGGCGTGGTACCAGTAGCTGGCCAGGCGCATGACGCGTTCGTCGGCGGGAACGAGCGTCGGGTCGGCCTCCAGGGCCTCCGCGTAGCGGCGGTTGAGGCGGGAGCGTTCGCCGGGGAGCAGGTCGTCGCCGACGGCCTCGCGGACCAGGGAGTGGCGGAAGCGGTAGCCGTCACCGGCCGTGGTGGCGAGCAGGAGGTTGGCGCCGACGGCCGCGCGCAGTGCCTCGATGAGGTCGTCCTCGGCGAGTCCGGCGACGGCGGCCAGCAGCCGGTACTCGACGGTGGAGCCGCCTTCGGCGACGAACCGGGCGACCCGCTGGGCGCTCTCGGGCAGGCTTTCGACGCGGACGAGGAGGAGGTCGCGCAGGGTGTCCGTGAGCCGGGTGCGGCAGCCCTCGTGGGCGGCGACGGCGAGTTCCTCGACGAAGAAGGCGTTGCCGTCGGAGCGGCCGAAGATCTCGTCGACCTGTGCCGGTTCGGGTTCGGCGGCGAGGATGCCGGCGATCTGGCGGCCCACCTCGGCGCGGTTGAAACGGCTCAGTTCGATCCGGCGGACGGTGCGCAGCCGGTCCAGTTCGGCGAGCAGGGGGCGCAGCGGGTGGCGGCGGTGGACGTCGTCCGCGCGGTAGGTGGCGAGGACGACGAGGCGGCCGGTGCGCAGGGTGCGGAAGAGGTACGCGAGGAGGTGGCGGGTGGAGGCGTCGGCCCAGTGCAGGTCCTCCAGGGCGACGACGACCGTGCGGTCGGCGGCCACGCGTTCCAGGAGGCGGGCGGTGAGCTCGAAGAGGCGTGCCATGCCCTCCTCGTCGTGCCGTCCGGCGCCGGTCTCGCCCAACTCCGGCAGCAGTCGGGCCAGTTCCTCCTCCTGCCCGGCAGCGGCGGCGGCCAACTCCTCGGGCAGGGCACGTCGTAGGGCGCGCAGGGCGGTGGAGAAGGGCGCGAAGGGCAGCCCGTCGGCGCCGATCTCGACGCAGCCGCCGAGGGCGACGACGGCACCCCGGCCGGTGGCCGCGTCGGCGAACTCCTCGACCAGCCGCGTCTTTCCGACTCCGGCCTCCCCGCCGAGCAGCAGCGCCTGCGGCTCACCGGAGGCGGCGCGGGCGAGCGCGTCGTGCAGCACCCCCAACTCATCGGTACGACCGACGAACACCGGACAGACGGACCTGTTCTCCACGGGCCAGAGCATCGCACAGGGCTCTGACATCGCGGGACTGGTTATCGAGCCGATGAACGGAACGAGGGGCGACGTACCGGACGGGCCGGTCACCGAAGCGGCGACCGGCCCGTTGCGGGTCGTCGGGCGGACGGCCGCGGCGTGCGCGGGGAGGAGCGACGCCTTGGGAGAGCCGTCCGCCCGTCCCGCGGTGTTCACGCGGCCCGGGTGAACCAGTGGCGGCGCGTGTCGTCGGGATGCACCTCGCCCTCGGCGGCACGGCCGGCTGCCTCGCGGCGGGCGGCACGGGCGGCGCGGACCGCTTCCCGGGCAAGGCGCTCGTCAGCGGCCTCGCGGCGCAGCTGGGCGGAACGGGTCAGCTGGATTTCGTGCTCGAACATGTGATGCCCCTCGGGACTCTGATCTCCGACGAGATCGGTTGGTCTTCGCTCTCTGCGATGTCTCAACCTTCGTCTCCCAGGGGGGTCCGCCACATCGGGAGAGTTCCGCATCTTCCGAGGGGGTGGGGGCCTTAGGAACAGAGGAAGGGCCTCAGACGGGCCGTAAGGTGCTTACGACCGGCCTAAGGCCCCTCATGAACTGCGGTGATTCCGCCTCCGGGTCAGGTCGCGGAGGGCAGGCCCAGCAGTACGTCGGTGTACTTCAGGACCGCGATGAGCAGCCCGAGGACGCCGAGGGCGACGCCCGCCCAGGAGACCGACCTGATCCAGGCGGCCTGCGGCCTGCCCGGGGTGCCGAACGCGGGCCGGGCGAGGGCCGCGACACCGACGAGCAGCGCGGCGAGGGCGAAGATGCCGCCCCACAGCGCGGTGGTCTGCCAGGCGTCGCCGTAGACCTCCTTGATCTGGGTGGCGACGCTCGCCGACGACGCGGTCCCCAGCTGGCCGACGAGCGTCTCGCGGGCCCCGGCCACCGTGCCCAGCCAGCTGCCGGTGAGCGAGACGAAGCCGAGGACGGCGGACACGACGGCGGCGGCGCCCTGGCCCACGCCGGAGGACTCCGCCCGCTCGGCGGCGATCTCCGCGTCGTCCAGGCCGTCGAGGTCGTCGCCCTCGTACTCGTCGGCGTCGCCCAGGACCTCGACCTCGGTGTCGGCCACGGCCTCGGTGGGCTGCTCGTCCTTGGTGATGTCCACCGTCTCGTTACCGCTCTTCACGTCGTCGCTCTTCGCCTCGGTACCGGTCTCGGCGCCGGTCTCGTCTGCTGTCTTGGTTCCCATGCCCCGCACCGTACGGATGTCGTCTGAGAAGTTCCTTAATGATCCCTGTGCGCGGCACGCGCGCGTGCGGCACGCCACTCGGGCGCGAGTACCGACCAGATCTCGGTGTCCGCGCGGACCCCCCGGTGCGGGTAGTTCTCCCGCAGCAGGGCCTCACGGCTCATGCCCAGCCGTCGCGCCACGTTGATGCTCGCTTCGTTGACGGACGACGCGTGCCACTCCACACGGTGCATGCCGCGTACGTCAATCGCCCAGTCGATCAGGACACGCATCGCGCGCGTGATCAGTCCGCGTCCGGTGCCCGCCGGTTCCAGCCAGCAGCCGACCTCGCAGTTGCCCAGCTCCGCGTGGAAGTTGAGGAACAGCACCCCGCCGACGAGCTTCCCGTCCAGCCAGATCCCGTGCAGCGACCCGGTGTCGGCGGCGCGCTGGTCGGCGTAGCGCTGGAGTTGCTCCCGCGCGGAGTCGAGGTCCGTGGACTTCATGCCGAAGGGAATGTGCCGGGTGATGAAGTCCCGCCCCCGGTCGAGGTGCGCGAGGAACTCCTCGGCGTGCCAGGGCTCCAGGGGCCGAAGTTCCGCGCCGTCGTCACCCAGGGATATCGCGTACATCCTGCGGTCGCTCCTTCACCAGTACGTCCATGACGTCCACGTCGAGTGCGTCGAGTACGTCCGGAATGCTCGCACGGGCGGCGGATCCGGCGCCCGGGATTCGAGCGGCGGTGCTCCGGCACTCGGGCGGCTCGATGCTGATGCGCGGCAGGCGCCGGTCCAGCCAGCGGGGCAGCCACCAGTTGGCGCCGCCGAGCAGATGCATCAGCGCGGGCACCAGGAGCGTACGCAGCACGAAGGCGTCGAGGGCGACGGCGGCGGCCAGCGCGATGCCGAACATGGCGATCACTCGGTCGCCGCTCAGGACGAACGCGAGGAAGACGGAGATCATGATGACCGCCGCCGAGTTGATCACGCGGCTGGTCTCGGCGAGGCCGACCCGTACGGCACGCCGGTTGTCGCCGGTCTCCAGCCACTCCTCGTACATCCGGCTGACCAGGAAGACCTGGTAGTCCATGGAGAGCCCGAAGAGGACCGAGACCATGATGACCGGCAGGAAGGGCTCGATCGGGCCGGCGCTGCCGAGGCCCAGCAGTTCGCTCCCCCAGCCCCACTGGAAGATCGCGACGACGACACCGAACGCGGAGGCGACGGCGGCGACGTTCATCACGGCGGCCTTGAGCGGGATGCCGATCGACCGGAAGGCGAGCAGGAGCAGCAGACAGCCCAGGCCGATCACGACGCCGACGAACAGCGGAAGCTTGCCGACGATCACATCCGCGAAGTCGTCATAGCTCGCCGTGACCCCGCCGACCTGCAGGTCGAGCGCGGTGCCGGTCTCCGCGCGCGGGAGCACCTCTTCGCGCAGCCGTTCCACCAGGTCGCTGGTCCGCGCGGACTGCGGGGAGGACTCCGGTACGACGGTGAGGTATCCGGTGGAGCCGTCCGCGCTGTAGGTGACCGGGGAGGACGACGCGACGCCCTCGGTGGTCCTGAGGGTCGCGGCGAGGTTGCCGAGGACGAGCTTGTCCTCGGCGTCGGACACGGGCGTGACGAGGGTGAGCGGGCCGTTGACGCCGGGGCCGAAACCGTCGGCGAGAAGGTCGTAGGCCTGGCGTGTGGTCGTCGCCTTCGGGTTGTTGCCCTGGTCGGAGGTGCCGAGGTGAAGCGAGAGGGTGGGCAGGGCGAGCAGTGCGATGACGACCACGGCGGCGGCGCCGAGCGCCTTGGGGTGGCGCTCGACGAACGCGGACCAGCGGGCGGCGAACCCGGTGGGCAGCTCCGGCTCGGGCCCGTGCTCGGCCAGCCTGCGCCGCTCGCGCCTGCTGAGGGCGCGCGGCCCGATGAACGACAGCAGGGCGGGCAGCAGGGTCACGGAGGCGGCGACGGTCAGGACCACCGTCAGGGAGGCCGCGACGGCGACCCCGTTGAGGAAGCCGAGGCGCAGGATCAGCATCCCCAGCAGGGCGATGCAAACGGTCGCACCCGCGAAGACGACGGCTCGTCCGGTGGTCGTGACGGCGTTGACGGCGGCCTCGGTGACCGGCCGACCGCGCTTCAGGCCTCGCCGGTGTCTGGTGACGATGAACAGGGCGTAGTCGATGCCCACCCCGAGCCCGACGAGCATGCCGAGCATGGGTGCGAAGTCGGCGACGGTCATCGCGTGCCCGAGGAGCACGATCCCGGCGTACGCCGTACCGACGCTCACCAGGGCGGTGGCGATGGGCAGCAGGGAGGCGGCGAGCGAGCCGAAGGCGAGGAACAGCACGACGGCGGCGACGATCACCCCGACGGTCTCGGCGAGGTGCCCGCCGGACGACTCGGTGAGTGCGATGGCGCTGCCGCCCAGCTCCACCTGGAGCCCGTCGGCCCGCGCCGCCTCGGCCGTGTCGACGACGGCCCGGGCCTCGCCCTCGCCGATGTCCTCGGCAGACCTGTCGAAGGTGACGGTGGCGTACGCCGTACGCCCGTCGCCGCTGATCCGCCCGCTGCCGCCGCCCTCGTAGGGGCTGACGACGGAGGCCACGCCGGGCAGGTCCGCTATCCGGTCCAGGGTGCGGGTCATCGTCTGCTCGACGTCGGCGGCGCGGACCGTGCCGGACCCCGTGCGCCAGACGACGGTGTCGGTGTCACCGCCGAGCCCGGGGAAACCCTCCTCCAGGAGCTGGGTGGCGCGACCGGACTCGGTGCCGGGGGCCTCGTAGTCGTTCGAGTACGCCGAGCCCATGACAGCGGCGGTGGCGGTGACGCCGGCGAAGGCGGCGAGCCAGATCAGTACGACGACGAGGCGGTGCCTGACACACCAGCGTGCGAGGGCTGCCACAGACGTGCTCCCTGGATGACATGTGGATCTTTGACCGGGAGCAGTCGTGAATGAACAGAACGGCCCGCAAAGAAACGAAAAACACAAGGGCGATGCCGAACCACTGTTACAGGCGTCAGTGATCGTTTGAGCCGTTAGTGCCCTTACTCACAAGACTGCGAGTCACATCACAGGACAATCACATGAACTCTGTCACCTCGGGAAAGACGGCTGCGGAGTTCAGTCGAACTGGTCGCCGAGCGCCATCACCATCACACCGACGATCAGCAGCCAGAGGGCCCGCCGGGTACGCCCTCGCGCCCCCAGTACCGACGCGAGCGCACAGACGGCGGCGCCGAAGGCGTAGGCGCCGGGTACGAGGGCGGGCGCGGTGAGCCGGAGCGTCGAGGCAGCGAGCCCCACGAGAGCCAGCAGGGCCCCGGTCCCGGTCGCCGTCCAGCGGGCGCGCCGCGCGTCCAGAGCCGCGTCCTCGTACTCCTCCTCGCCCTCCCCGTCCCCCTCGTTCACGTCGGTCGCGTCCTTCTCGTCCATGGCGCGGGAGCGTACCCCGCCCTGCTGAGAATTCGGATGCGGCCGACGGATGCCCACTGCTAGCGTCCGGCCGTCGACTGTCCGTACCCGGCTTTTCGCCGCCTCTCCGAGCAGGTGCGTTGTTTGAAGGTCCGACCGAGCTCCGACGTATTCCGTTCTTCCTCACCGCAGAACCCAGGGAGCCCGTTCACCGATGTCCGACATCACCTCCAAGACCTCGAACAAGTCATCGAGTAAATCCTCGGACGACCATCTCGCCGGCCGTCTGACGCACCCCGGCTATCCGCGCAGCAGCCGGTACGACGCCCGCTGGAACATCGACAACCAGATGGGCCCGAACGCCCTGTGGCTGTTGGAGTGGCTGGCCCCCGCACTGGGCCTCGACACCCTTCCGCCCGGCGCCCGGGTGCTCGACCTCGGCTGCGGCAAGGCCATGACGTCGGTCTTCCTCGCCAGGGAGTACGACCTGCAGGTCACCGCCGCCGACCTGTGGATCGAGCCCGCCAAGAACGCGCGCCGCGTCGCCGAGGCGGGCGTCACGGACCGGGTGCTGCCCGTGTACGCCGAGGCGCATCAACTGCCTTTCGGCGACGAGTCGTTCGACGCGATCGTGAGCATCGACGCGTACCAGTACTTCGGCACGAACGACCTCTATCTGCCGAGCCTCACCCGGCTGCTGAAGCCGGGCGGGCGGATCGGTGTCGTCGTGCCTGCGCTGCGCGAGGAGCCGGACGGCGTGGAGCCGCCGGAGCATCTGAAGCCGTTCTGGGACCCGCAGTTCTGGGCGTTCCACTCCGCCGACTGGTGGCGGCGTCAGTGGACGCGCAGCGGGGCCGTGACGGTGGAGACCGCCGACTGGCTGACGGACGGCTGGCGGGACTGGCTGCTGTGGAGCGAGGTGTGCGCCGAGGAGAGCACCGAGGAGTTCATGGCGGGCATGGCCCGCGACCAGGTCGAGCTGATGCACGCCGACCAGGGCCGGTCCCTGGGCTTCGTACGGGTCGTGGGACGCCGTACGTGATCACTCGGTGAACGCCACAGGGGCGCATCGGAAACCCGATGCGCCCCTGTGGCCTGTGGAACCCTGCGGAACTCAGCCCTCGCTGACGCCGAGCTGCTCCAGGATCAGTTCCTTGACGCGGGCCGCGTCGGCCTGACCGCGGGTCGCCTTCATGACCGCGCCGACCAGGGCGCCGACCGCGGCCACCTTGCCGCCGCGGATCTTGTCGGCGATGCCGGGGTTGCCGGCGATGGCGTCCTGGACGGCCGTGTTGAGCGCGCCGTCGTCGGAGACGACCTTCAGACCGCGCTTCTCGACGACCTCGTCCGGAGAGCCCTCGCCCGCGAGGACGCCCTCGATGACCTGACGGGCCAGCTTGTCGTTCAGGTCGCCGGCGGTGACCAGGGCGGTGAGCCGGGCGACCTGCTCGGGCGTGATGGCCAGCGCGTCGAGCGGGGTGCCCGACTCGTTGGCGCTGCGCGCGAGTTCGCCCATCCACCACTTGCGGGCGGAGGCGGCGTCGGCGCCGGCCCCGATGGTGGCGACGATCAGGTCGATGGCACCGGCGTTGAGCATCGACTGCATGTCGGTCGCCGTGACGCCCCACTCGGCGAGCAGCCGGTTGCGGCGGGCCAGCGGCAGTTCGGGCAGCCCGGCGCGGATCTCCTCGACCCACTCGCGGGAGGGGGCCACCGGGACCAGGTCCGGCTCGGGGAAGTACCGGTAGTCCTCGGCCTCCTCCTTCACTCGGCCCGAGGTCGTCGACCCGGTGTCCTCGTGGAAGTGCCGGGTCTCCTGGATGATCGTCCCGCCCGCGTTCAGCACGGCGGCGTGCCGCTGGATCTCGAAACGGGCGGCACGCTCCACGGAGCGCAGCGAGTTGACGTTCTTCGTCTCGCTCCGGGTGCCGAACTTCTCGCGGCCGTGCGGACGCAGCGACAGGTTCACGTCGCAGCGCATCTGCCCCTGCTCCATGCGGGCTTCCGAGACACCGAGCGCCTTGATGAGTTCGCGCAGCTCGGCGACGTACGCCTTGGCGACCTCGGGGGCACGCTCGCCGGCGCCCTCGATCGGCTTGGTGACGATCTCGATCAGGGGGATGCCGGCACGGTTGTAGTCGAGGAGCGAGTGCGAGGCGCCGTGGATACGGCCCGTCGCGCCGCCGACGTGCAGCGACTTGCCGGTGTCCTCCTCCATGTGGGCGCGTTCGATCTCCACCCGGAAGGTCTCGCCGTCCTCCAGCTGGACGTCGAGGTAGCCGTTGAAGGCGATCGGCTCGTCGTACTGGGAGGTCTGGAAGTTCTTCGGCATGTCCGGATAGAAGTAGTTCTTCCGGGCGAAGCGGCACCACTCGGCGATCTCGCAGTGCAGCGCGAGACCGATCCTGATGGCGGACTCGATGCCGATCGCGTTGACGACCGGAAGCGCGCCGGGCATGCCGAGGCAGGTGGGGCAGGTCTGCGAGTTGGGCTCGGCGCCCAGCTCGGTCGAACAGCCACAGAACATCTTGGTCCTGGTGCCGAGTTCGACATGGACTTCGAGGCCCATGACAGGGTCGTACGACGCCAACGCGTCCTCGTACGACACCAGTTCGATGTCGGTCGTGGTGGTCACGGTGAAAACTTCCCTCTCAGCCCAGCAGGACGTCGTCGTCGCCCAGCCGCTTCAGCTCGCGGTAGAGGATGGCGAGGCCGGTGACGATGGCGGCGGCGGACACGGCCGCGTCGATGAGGCGCAGCGTGTCGCTCTCCGAGCGGGCCTTCTTGGCCTGCTTGGCGACGCTCACGGCACCGAACGCGGTGGTCGCGATGGACAGGTACGTGCCGGACTTGGACTTCTTGAAGCCCTTGGCCTTCGAAAGAGCTTTGCTCACAGCGACGGTGCCTCCTCAAGCAGCGGGTGCCCCCACTTTTCCACGAAGGCGGCCTCGACAGCGGCTCCGACCTTGTAGAGACGGTCGTCCTTCAGCGCCGGGGCGATGATCTGGAGCCCGACCGGCAGCCCGTCCTCCGGCGCGAGGCCGCAGGGCAGGGACATGGCCGAGTTGCCGGCCAGGTTGGTCGGGATGGTGCAGAGGTCCGCGAGGTACATCGCCATCGGGTCGTCGGCGCGCTCGCCGATCGGGAAGGCGGTGGTGGGCGTCGTCGGGGAGACGATCACGTCCACCGACTCGAACGCCTTCTCGAAGTCGCGGGTGATGAGCGTACGGACCTTCTGCGCGCTGCCGTAGTACGCGTCGTAGTAGCCGGAGCTGAGCGCGTACGTGCCGAGCATGATGCGGCGCTTGACCTCGGGCCCGAAGCCCTCCGCGCGGGTCAGCGAGGTGACCTCCTCGGCGGAGTGCGTGCCGTCGTCGCCCGTGCGGAGGCCGTAGCGCAGGCCGTCGAAGCGGGCGAGGTTGCTCGAACACTCGCTCGGCGCGATCAGGTAGTACGCGGACAGCGCCAGGTCGAAGGACGGACAGTCCAGCTCGACGATCTCGGCGCCCAGCTCCTTGAGGAGGGCGACCGACTCGTCGAAGCGCTGGATGACACCGGCCTGGTAGCCCTCACCGCGGAACTGCTTGACGACACCGACGCGCATGCCCTCGACGCTGCCGTTGCGGGCGGCCTCGACGACCGGCGGGACCGGTGCGTCGATCGAGGTGGAGTCGAGCGGGTCGTGCCCGGCGATGACCTCGTGGAGGAGGGCCGCGTCCAGGACCGTACGGGCGCAGGGCCCGCCCTGGTCGAGGGAGGACGAGAAGGCGACCATGCCGTACCGCGAGACGGCCCCGTACGTCGGCTTGACGCCGACCGTGCCGGTCACGGAGGCGGGCTGGCGGATGGAACCGCCGGTGTCCGTACCGATGGCCAGCGGCGCCTGGAAGGAGGCGAGCGCGGCGGAGGAACCGCCACCCGAGCCACCGGGGATACGCGAGAGGTCCCAGGGGTTGCCGGTCGGCCCGTACGCGCTGTTCTCGGTGCTGGACCCCATGGCGAACTCGTCCATGTTGGTCTTGCCGAGGATGACCACGTCGGCGGCCTTCAGCCGCTTGGTGACGGTCGCGTCGTAGGGCGGGATCCACCCTTCGAGCATCTTGGACCCGACCGTGGTCGGAATCCCCTCGGTGGTGAAGATGTCCTTGAGCGCGAGGGGTACGCCGGCCAGCGGGCCGAGCGTCTCCCCGCGTTCGCGCTTGGCGTCGACGGCACGGGCCTGGGCGAGGGCGCCCTCCCGGTCGACGTGCAGGAAGGCGTGCACCTTCTCGTCGACGGCCTCGATCCGGGCCAGGTGGGCCTCGGTGACCTGGACGGCGGTGAGCTCGCCGGAAGCGATCTTCGCGGCGGTCTCGGCGGCGGTGAGCCGGATGATGTTGACGTTGATGTCCGTCATGGTGATTAGTCCTCCCCCAGGATCTGCGGCACCTTGAAACGCTGCTGCTCCTGGGCGGGGGCGCCGGAGAGCGCCTGCGCGGGGGTGAGCGACGGACGGACCTCGTCCGCGCGCATGACGTTCGTCAGCGGCAGCGGGTGCGAGGTCGGCGGTACGTCTTGGTCGGCGACCTCGCTGACGCGGGCGACCGCGCCGATGATGTCGTCGAGCTGGCCTGCGAAGTGGTCGAGCTCTTCGCCCTTCAGCTCCAGACGCGCCAGCCGTGCGAGGTGGGCGACCTCCTCGCGCGTGATGCCAGGCATGCAGCGATCCTCTGGGGTGAGTTGCGGTGTGGGTTTTGGCCCCAATCCTAGGGGGCGGGGAAGCCGACCCGCGCACGGGTTTGCTTCACCGCACCTGAGGCCACCGACGGCGAGAGCCCCCCACGGGCGAGGTCAGCCTCTTGACGGGCGGTAAACGGGCGGTGTGCGGGTGGGAGATCTCCCTCAGGAGTCCGCGGCGGGCAGGGCCGCCCGAGGACGCTGCCACCCACGAGTCCCCCGCGCCAGCAACCACGCCGTGGCCTCCTCGGGAGGCATCGCGGCGGCGACGAGCCACCCCTGCACCGCGTCACATCCCATGTCCCGCAGCCGCTCCCACGTCTCGTCGTCCTCCACGCCCTCGGCGACGACGAGCAGCCCCAGCGAGTGCGCGAGATCCACCGTGCACCGCACGATCTCCGAGTCCTCCGTGTCCACCGCCAGCCGTGCCACGAACGACCGGTCGATCTTCAGCTCGCTCACCGGCAGCCGCCGCAGATGCACCAGCGACGAGTACCCCGTCCCGAAGTCGTCCAGCGACATCTTCACGCCGTGCGCGGTCAGCGCGGCCAGCGTGTCCGCGGCCTTCTGCGGGTCCTCCAGGAGCACGTGTTCCGTTATCTCCAGCTGGAGCGCCCCGGGCGGGACCCCGTGCCGGGCCAGCCGCGCGGCGACGGAACCGGCGAAGCCGGGGGTGTGGACGTCTCGCGGGGACACGTTGACGGCGACCGGGACGAACAGCCCCTGGGAGCGCCACTTGGCGACCTGTTCGAGCGCCGTCTCCAGCACGTACTCCGTGAGATGGGGCATCAGCCCGGACGACTCGGCGATGGCTATGAACTCGTCCGGCGGTACCTTCCCGCGTTCCGGGTGCACCCACCGCACCAGCGCTTCCAGGCCGGCGACCTGCCCGTCGAAACGCACCTTGGGCTGGTAGTGCAGTTCGACCTCGTGCGCGTCGAGCGCGCGCCGCAGGTCGCCGAGCAGGCCCAGCCGGTCCGGGGTGTTCGAGTCCCGCTTGATCTCGTAGACCTCGACGCCCGTGCGGTCCCGCTTCGCCTGGTACATCGCGACGTCGGCGCGCCGCAGCAGGCCCTCGGCGTCGAGGGCGTGGTCGGGGAAGACGGCGAGGCCCGCGCTGGCCTCCAGGACGAGGGTGAGTCCGTCGAGGTCGAGCGGGGAACCCAGCACGGTGACCAGGTTGCGGGCGACGCGGGTGGCCGACGTCGTGGAGTCGACGACCGGCAGTAAAACGGCGAACTCGTCGCCGCCGAGCCGGGCGGCTTCCGCTCCTCGCGGCAGTGCGAGGCGCAGCCGGTCGGCTATCTGGAGGAGGAGGCGGTCACCGGCGAGGTGTCCCAGCGTGTCGTTGACGGACCGGAAGCGGTCGAGGTCTATGAGCATCAACGCGGCCCGTGCGTCGATGCGTTCGGCATCGTCGAGGGCCGTCCAGGTCCGTTCCAGGAGCCACTGTCTGTTGGGCAGTCCGGTCAGCGGGTCGCGCAGTTGTTCCTCGGCCCGCGCCCGGGCTATCCACAGCGTGGAGTCGAGGGCGATGAGGGGGATGGCGAACAGCGGTAGCAGGATCGGCAGGGCGACGGCGATGACGCAGATCAGCGGCGCGATGGCGAGCAGCGCTATCGCGACCAGGCCCTGTCTGACCAGGGCGGAGCGGGCGGCGGTGGGCAGTCCGCCGCGCGGGGTGTGCAGATACCAGAGCAGGGTGCGGGTGACCGCGAGGTAGGTGACCGCGATCAGCAGCACCTCGGGCGCCGTGTAGACGCTCCAGGTCTGCGGGTCCCACGGTGTCTCGACGGACGGGACCCTGCCGAACGCGGCCAGCACCAGCGCGCCGGCACCGATGCCGAGGATGTCCACCGCGCCGTGCAGGAGGCCCTGCCGCCAGCGGTGGCGCCGGGCCGCGCCGACCAGGACGACGACGGTGAGGCTGACCATGCCGGCCGGGATCCAGCCGTACAGCAGGAGTACGGCGAGGGTGAGGGCGGCGCCGGAGCCGGTGCCGCCCCACCAGCGGGCGCGGCCGAGGGCGACCAGGTGGCCGACGATGACCCCGGTGAGGACCGCGAGGGCCCAGCCCGCGGTGCCGGACGGGAAGAGCGCGCTGTGGCCGGTGAAGCCGCGGTAGAAGCCGGCGCCGAGGACGAACCCGGCCGCCGCGACGACCGCCGCGGGCAGCGCGGGCCAGGACAGCTGGCGTGCGGGGTCGTGGGCGTGCAGGTGGGCGACGCGTTCCTCGGCGGTGAGATGGGCCGACAGGGGGGTCGACACCCTGCTGTCGGCGACGATGCGCTGTCCGGTGCCGGTACCGCCTGTGCCGGTACTGCCTGTGCCTTCGATCCTGGTCGCCGGTCCGCTTCTCCCGACGCCGACGCCCGCCCGCTCCAGGAAGCGTGCCGTCCGGCGGGCCCGGCCTGGTTCCCGGCCGGGCTCGGGGCGGCCGGTGAGAAGGGCTGACCCTCGGCGCCAGGCGCCGGATATCCGGCCTCCGCGCAGCCTTGAGGGAGGGGCGGCGCTATCGGTCGGTTCCATTCCCGTCCCTCTCACAGCCGGCAGTGCCCACGCCACGCGGTCCGATGTCCGTCAACCGTCAACGGCACCGCGTCCGAAACCGCGTTCCGGGCACGGCAGGCGCATACCTCAACAGTAGGCCGCTGAACGCCTCCACGGGCAGCGGTCGTCGACGGTTGCCCGAATGCGACACCGGCACCCGTATGCATCTGGTATGCGCCGATCGGGTGGTCTTCAACCCCTACTCCTCGTTCGGGAGGGCCGCTTCGGCCGCTGCCTCGGGCCCCTGTTCGAGCAGTACGGCAAAGCCGTCCTCGTTCAGAACAGGCACCTTCAACTGCATTGCCTTGTCGAACTTCGAACCAGGATTGTCACCCACAACCACGAATGACGTCTTCTTCGAAACAGAACCGGTCACCTTTGCTCCACGGCTCTGCAGCGCCTCCTTCGCGCCGTCCCGGGTGTGGTGTTCAAGGGTGCCGGTCACGACGACGGTGAGGCCTTCGAGCGGGCGCGGCCCCTCGTCCTCGCCGGAGCCCTCCTCCTCCATACGGACCCCGGCGGCCCGCCACTTGCGCAGGATCTCCTGGTGCCAGTCGACCGCGAACCACTCCTTGAGCGAGGCCGCGATGATCGGGCCCACCCCGTCCGTGGTGGCCAGCTCCTCCTCGGAGGCCTGCTCGATCCGCTCGATCGAGCGGAATTCACGGGCCAGCGCCTCGGCGGCGACCGGGCCCACGTGCCGGATCGACAGACCGGTGATGATCCTGGCCAGTGGACGGTCCTTGGCGGCGGCGATGTTGGCGAGCATCGACACCGCGTTCTTCCGGGGCTCGCCCTCCTGGTTGGCGAAGACCGTGACGATCTTCTCCTCGCCGGTCTTCGGGTCCCGCTTGGGCAGCCCGCTGTCCTGATCCAGGACGTACGCCTTGATGGGCAGCAGCCGCTCGATGGTGAGGTCGAAGAGGTCGCCCTCGTCGACGAGCGGCGGCTCGGAGGGCTCCAGCGGCTTGGTGAGCGCGGCGGCGGCCACATAGCCGAAGTTCTCGATGTCCAGGCACTTGCGCCCGCCGAGATAGAAAAGCCGCTCCCTCAACTGGGCCGGGCAGCTCTGCCCGTTGGGGCAGCGGAGGTCGACGTCGGCCTCCTTCATGGGCCGCAGCGGCGTACCGCACTCGGGGCACTCAGCGGGCATCTCGAAGGGCTTCTCCGTGCCGTCGCGCAGGTCGGCGACCGGGCCGAGGATCTCCGGGATGACGTCACCGGCCTTGCGCAGCACCACGGTGTCGCCGATGAGGACGCCCTTGGCCTTGACGACGTCCTGGTTGTGCAGGGTGGCGAACTCGACCTCCGAACCGGCCACCGTCACCGGCTCGACCTGCGCGTACGGCGTGACCCTGCCCGTACGGCCCACGCCCACGCGGATGTTGATGAGCTTGGTGTTGACCTCCTCGGGCGCGTACTTCCACGCGATCGCCCAGCGCGGGGCACGGGAGGTCGAGCCGAGGCGGCCCTGCAGCGGGATCTCGTCGAGCTTGACGACGACGCCGTCGATCTCGTGCTCCACGGAGTGCCGGTTCTCGCCGTAGTACGCGATGAACTCCCGTACGCCGTCGAGGTCGTCGACCTGCTTCGCGTACCGCGTGGTCGGCAGGCCCCACCCGTGCAGGAGGGTGTACGCCTCGGAGAGGCGGGTGAGCGGGTCGTAGCCCTCCAGGGCACCGATGCCGTGGACCACCATGTGCAGCGGGCGCGTCGCGGTGACACGCGGGTCCTTCTGGCGGAGCGAACCGGCCGCCGCGTTGCGCGGGTTGGCGAACGGCTTGTCGCCGCCCTCCACCAGACGGGCGTTGAGCTCCTCGAACTTCTCCATCGGGAAGTAGACCTCGCCGCGGATCTCCACCAGGTCGGGGACGCGCTCGCCCGTCAGCCGGTCCGGGATCTCGGCGATCGTCCGCACGTTCGGCGTGATGTCCTCGCCGGTGCGGCCGTCGCCGCGGGTCGCCGCGCGGGTGAGCCGCCCGTGCTCGTACGTCAGGTTGACGGCGAGGCCGTCGACCTTCAGCTCGCACAGGAAGTGGTACTCGGAGGCACCGACGTCCTTGTGGACGCGCTCCGCCCACGCCGCCAGTTCCAGGTCGTCGAAGGCGTTGTCGAGGGAGAGCATGCGCGAGCGGTGCTGCACGGAGGTGAACTCCGTCTCGTACGCCCCCGAGACCTTCTGGGTCGGGGAGTCGGGCGTGCGCAGCTCCGGATACTCCTCCTCCAGCGCCTCCAGGGAGCGCAGCAGCTTGTCGAACTCCGCGTCGCTGACGACGGGAGCGTCGTTCACGTAGTACCGGAAGCGGTGCTCCTCGACGCGCTCGGCGATCTGGGCGTGCCTGTCGCGCGCCTCGGCGGGCACCGATGTGGTCTGTGCGTGCTGTTCGCCGGCCACCGTGTTGTCCTCCCGTTACTCTGGGTTGTCCGCGAGTGATCTCGCCGCCTCGACGCAGTGGGCGAGCGCCGCCCATGCGTACCGCGGGGAAGCGCCCGCGAGTCCGCATGACGGAGTGACCGTGACCGCCTCCGCGAGAAGTCCCGGATGCAGCCCCAACCTGCGCCACAGCGTTCTGACACCACTGACGCTACCGGCAGGGTCCGACAACGGGCCGTCCGTGCCCGGCACGACACCGGCGAACAGCCGCAGACCGCCCTCCACCGCCTCGCCGATCGCGTCGTCATCACGCTCGGTGAGGAGCGAGAAGTCGAAGGAGACGGCGGCGGCGCCGGCCCGGCGGAGCAGGGCGAACGGGACGTCCGGCGCGCAGGAGTGGACGACGACGGGCCCGTCACCGTGCACACCGATGACCTCCCGGAGGGTCGCCTCGGCGAGCTGGCGGTCGGCGGCGCGGTGGGTGCGGTAGCCGCTGGCCGTCCGCACCTGGCCGCGCAGTACGGGGACGAGGGACGGTTCGTCGAGCTGCAGGACGAGTTGGGCGCCGGGGATACGGCGGCGCAGTTCGTCGAGGTGGAGGCGGACGCCCTCGGCGAGGGAACCGGCGAGGTCGCGGCAGGCGCCGGGGTCGGAGAGGGCGAGTTCGCCGTTCCTGAGTTCGATGGCGGCGGCCAGCGTCCAGGGGCCCACGACCTGCACCTTCAGCTGCCCCTCGTACCCCTGTGTGAACTCCTCCAGTGCGTCGAGGTCCTCGCCGATCCAGGAGCGGGCCCGCTTGGTGTCCCGGCCCGGGTGGTCACCGAGGCGCCAGCCGCTGGGCTCCACGCGCGCGTACATCTCGACCAGCAGTCCGGCGGTGCGGCCGATCATGTCGGCGCCGGGGCCGCGGGCGGGCAGTTCGGGCAGGAAGGGGAAGTCCTCGAAGGATCCGGTGGCCGCCTTGACGGCCTCCCGGGCGTCACCGCCGGGGAGGGAGCCGATGCCGGTGGCGGGGCCGAAGGTGGGGTTCGCGTTCACAGGGGGAAGCCTATGGCCGGGCGGTACCGACCCGTCCGGCGTCATCTGCCCGGGCGTACCGTCAGATCGTTGATCTCGGCGTCCCGGGGCAGATCCAGGGCCAGCAGGATCGTCGTCGCCACCGACTCCGGGTCGATCCACTTCGACGGGTCGTACTCCTTGCCCTCCTGCTGGTGCACCTTCGCCTGCATCGGGCTGGCCGTACGGCCCGGATACACCGTCGTCACCCGCACCCCGGCCCCGTGTTCCTCCTGGCGCAACGAGTCCGCGAGGGCCTTCAGGCCGTGCTTCGACGCCGCGTACGCCGACCAGTTGGCACCCGCGCTCAGACCCGCGCCGGAGTTGACGAAGATCACCTGCCCCTGGGAGACGCGGAGTTGGGGCAGCAGGTGCCGGGTCAGTTCGGCGGGGGCGAGCAGGTTGACGTTGAGCTGGTGGCGCCAGGTCCTGGGGGTCAGGTCACCGACCGGGCCGAGGTCGACCACGCCCGCGATGTGCAACAGGGAGTCCACCCGGTCCGGCAGCGACTGGTGGGAGAACGCCCAGGAGAGGCGCTCCGGGTCGGCCAGGTCACCCACCAGCGTCCGCGCGCCCGGAAACTCCGCCGCCAGTTCCTTCGCCCGCCCCGCGTCACGCGCGTGCAGCACGAGGTCGTCCCCGCGCGCGTGCAGCCTGCGCGCGACCGCCGCGCCGATACCCGAACCCGCCCCGGTGATCACATGAGTAGCCATACCCGCCATGCTCGCATCACCCGAGCCCGAGCCCGAGCCCGCGCCAGCCTCCGCTCCCCGCTCTCCCCGCTCTCCCCGCTCTCCCCGGGTGGGAACAACCCCGGCCGCCCGAACGCTTTTCAGGTATGCCTCAAGGACACACGATCACGATCGAGCAGACCGACGACCGCGTACGGGTCGTCCACGGCGACCAGGTGCTCGCCGAGAGCGGGCGGGCCCTCGTGCTGCGCGAGACCGGCTGTCCCCCGCGCTACTACTTTCCCGCCGAGGACGTCCGCCTCGATCTGCTGACGCCCTCCGACACCCACACGTACTGCCCCTTCAAGGGCACGGCGTCCTACTGGTCCCTCCCGGACGCCGCCGACCTGGTCTGGGGCTACCCCGAGCCGAAGGACGAGGTGGCCCGGATAAAGGACCACCTCTGCTTCTACGAGGTGGAGACCCTGTAGGACTCCCAGCCCCTACTCCACCGGTTCCGTCACGAACCGCACCCGCTGCTCCAGCTTCCTGGCCAGCGCCTGCGCCTCCTCGGGAGTGTCCGCGCCGACCGCGATGTGGCCGACGCGGTTCTCGACCGACCGGTGCGCCTCGACGACGGTTCCCGGGGCGATGGCGAGTTCCGCGTGGAGGACGGCGGGGTGGGCCAGCACCTCGTCCCAGCCCTCGATCGCCAGCAGGCGGCCCGGCGGCGGCGTCAGGAAGCGGATCGCCGATCCTCGTACGGGCTTCAGCGCGGCCTTGTCGACCGGGTTGCCCAGGACGTCGTCGTAGACGAGGCCGAACCACTCCAGGCCCGGGATGACGTGGGGCAGCATGCGGTGGATCCAGCCGCCGGCGTTGCGCACATGGACCTCGCCCAGGACCACGCCGTGCTCGGTCCACCACAGCTCGACATGGAACTGGCCGAAGCTGAGGCCCAGCGCCGTCAGGGCGGCGACGACCTGCCGTTCGATCTCGGCGGCGGTCGGGTCGGGCAGGATCGCCGGGATGACGTACTCGATCTCGAAGAAGTTGGGCGGCGGCAGCAGCTCCTTCGAGGTGAGCGCGAGGATATGGGGGGCGCCGCCGAGGAAGACGCCCTCCGCGCTGTACTCGGGCCCTTCCACGAACTCCTCGACGATGAAGGACACTTCGCCCGGGTCGCCGTCCCCGCCGTGCCCGCGCGGCAGGAAGTCGAGGGCCGCCGGGAGTTCCTCGGCGGTGTCGATCCGGGTCACGCCCTCACTGCCCATGGCGTCGCGCGGCTTGACCACCCAGGGGCCCGTGGAGCCGGCCAGGAACTCGCGCGCCTCCGGCTCCGTCGCGCAGACCCGGAAGCGGGGCTGGCGGAATCCGGCGGCGGTGAGGTGGGCGCGCGCCTCGTCCTTCGTACGGACCCGGTGTACGGCGTCCGGCGCGTTGCCCGGCAGGCCGAGCGCGTCGGCGACCTCGGCCACCGCCTCCTGCGCCATCTCGCGTACGCCGAAGACGACGTCGTAGCGCTCCCCGGACGAGGTGCGTTCGCGTACCCACTCGGCGCTCTCGCCGCGTACCGAGAAGTCGACCGCCGAGACCGTGTCGGCGAGGGCGTTGACGGTCGGGGTGGCGGCCAGGGTGGCTTCCTGGTTGGTGAGGTGGATGTTCAGACCGCGCGCGCGGGCCTGCCGCAGTGCCGTCTCGACGACGTCCACGGCGAGCGTGGCGTCTCCCGCGCCGCCGACGAAGAGAAGGTGAGGGCTGCTCGCCTCGGCCATGTGTGCTCCCGGAGTGGTGAAGTTGCTTGCGGTGGTGGGGTGTTCGGGCGTGCGGGTCAGGACGTCAGCAGGAGCTTGCCCGTCGTGGCGCGGCCTTCCAGCAGTCGGTGCGCCTCGGCCGCGTCCGCGAGCGGAAGGGCCGCGTGGACCAGCGGCTTCAGCACTCCGGACGCCAGGTGTTCGAAGACGGCGCCGCCGGCCGCGCGCAGCGTCCGGGCGTCGTACACGTAGTCCCGCATCGTGGGGCGGGTCAGGAACAACGAGCCCCCGCCACGCAGGAGTTCGATGTCCAGCGGCGGCACGGGCCCGCTGGACAGACCGCAGAGGGCGAGCGTGCCCCGGCGACCGAGGCTGCGCAGACTGGTGAGGTGGGTCGTGGCGCCGACCGAGTCGTAGACCACCTGCGCGCCCTGACCGTCCGTCACTTCCCGTACCCGGGCGTCGAACTGCTCGTAGCCGAAGGTGTGGTGCGCGCCTGCCCGGCGGGCGACCTCCTCCTTCTCGGGGGTGGAGGCGACACCGACGACGGTGGCCCCGCGGGCCGCGGCCAGTTGGACCAGAAGCCGGCCGAGGCCGCCCGCCGCCGCCAGGACGACCACCGTCTCGCCCTTGGCGACGGGGTGCGTCTCATGGGTGAGGTAGTGCGCGGCGAGGCCCTGGAGCGTCACGGCGGCGGCGTCGGCCAGCTCCACACCGTCGGGTACCGGGATCAGCTTGTCCTCGGGGACCAGCGTGTACTCGGCGTAGGCGCCCAGTTGGGTGGCGTACGCGACTCTCGCGCCCGGCGCGAGACCGCTCACGCCCGCGCCGACGGCCTCCACCACACCGGCGGCCTCCTGGCCCGGGGTGAAGGGGGGCTCGGCGGGGTAGGTGCCGTCGCGGTAGTAGACGTCGATGTAGTTGACGCCGGTCGCGGTGTTGCGGACCAGTGCCTGACCAGGGCCGGGGACCGGCAACTCGGTCTGCTCCAGCCGGAGTTCTGACGGGTCGCCGGGCCGGGTGACGCGGATGGACTGCATGGTTCTCTTTCCACTCCTGGGTCGTGCCGTGCGGTTCGATGTGCTCGGGTCAGCTCACTTCGGGGCTGCGGGGGTCTCCGTGGCGGAGTTCTGCTCCAGGTGCCGCCCTGCCGCGCCGCCACTCGTGCTCTCGCCGAAGATGCCGAGGAAATAGTTGATGTCCGACGTCAGCCCCTTCACCATGTCGCCGAGCCGGGACTCCCCGCCCACGGCGAGGCTGCGCTCGTGGTGCTCGCGGGTGCGGGCGGAGAACGGCAGTGATCCCGTGGCGAAGTAGCGTATGGCACCGTCCGACGCACGGCGCGGAATGATCTCCGAGCGTGCCGAGCGGCTCGCGCTGAACGGGATGTCGAGCCGTCCCTCCTCGAACGCGGCCGGAATCTCCTTGTGGAGGTCGGACGTCGAGAGGATCGGTTCGACGATCTCGGCCACCTCCCGCAGGATCCAGTCCAGTTCGGTGCCGATGCGGTCCTCGTCGAGCGTGATGAAGTCCAGGAGCGGGGAGTTGGCGCGCGAGGCGAGCAGCAGTCCGTCGATGTTGGCGCGGGTGTCGGGGATGCCGTGCGCCTCCTGGTACGTCTTGCTGATCAGCTTGCTCGCGCCTCCGAGGCGGGCGACGAGGGCGCCGTAGAGGATGAGGTCCTCGGCGTGAGGCCGCTGTTTGGGGAAGACGCCCATGAACTCGTGGAGCACGGCGTGGACTTCGAGGTCGTCGGGCAGATAGCGGGCCGCGAGTTCGGGGATGGCCCGCAGGGCGGCCACGTCCTGCTCGAAGTGGCCGCCCTGCGGATAGGCCACCGAGATGCACCGCACCCCTTCGCGCGCCGCCGCCACGGCCTCCAGCACGCTGATCGCCAGGGAGATGGACGGCGGCACGAGTACGGCGGTCAGGGTGCCGAACGTCTCGCGGTCCACCACCAGTCCGTGCCGGGCCAGTTCGCCGCACCGGGCGTCGACGTCGCGCCAGGCCGCGAGGGACTCGGCGAGCGGGACGTCCTTGCAGTACGGCAGGTTGTACGAGATGCCACCGCCCTCGAACGAGGTGATGCCGGACGCCACCGTCACCTCGAACAGCAGCCGCGCGTCGGGCGTCCCGTGCCGGATCTCCAGCGGCGCGGCCACCGCCTCGTTGAGCTCACGTCCCCTCACCCAGCCGTGGGCGACCAGCGGATACCCGTTCAGGTCCGCGGGGTTGCGGTCCAGGACGTCACGGGCTCTGTCGAACTGCTTCAGCCGGGTGTACGAGTCGATGGTGAGCGTGAGGATGTCGGGCCGGGCGTGCCGTTCCAGGTCCTGGAGCAGCGTCGTCATCTGGACGTGTGAGCCGACCCCGCAACGGGGTTGCAGTGCGAGGCGCCCCGCCGCCCGGGCGTCCCGCAGCACCTCGGCGACGGTGGGTTTCCCCAGTTGTTGTACGTAGGCCACGGACTCGGCGAGTTCGGGAAGCGGCGGGGCGGTGTCGCTCATGAGGCGGCGACCGGGGCCGCCGTGGTGGCGCGCGTCCGCAACTCGGCCAGGGTGGTGGTCAGTTCGTCCAGGTCGGACAGGACGACGTCGACGCCCAGTCCGTACAGCCGCTCGTGGTCGGCGGCGCCCTTGTAGCTGCCGACGGAGAGGTTGCCGCCGAGGATGACCGGGCAGCCCAGGCGGCCGGCGGCGCGGGCGGCGGGCAGGTCCTGGAGGTCGGCGTGGGCATGACCGTTGAGGCTGCCGATGATCACCGCCTCGGCCTCGGGGTGGTCGGCGTGCGCTTCGGCGAATTCGGCGACCGAGGTACAGGCGCCGAGATTGACGACCTGGAATCCTTCGGCGCGCAGTGCGTGGGCGATGAGGTGATTGGCCACGACATGGCTGTCACTGGCCGCGACGCCGAGAATGACGGTGCGTGTCACTGCCCGCTGTGACGTTTCTTCTTCTATTTCTTTTTCTGTTTCTTTTTCTGTATCTGCGTTCTGTCGCATGGTGAGCCCCCGGGATCTACGAACGGAATCTTGGGACGAATGTCGACCGGATCGGTCACGGTCACCACGTGCATTCAGTCGTCGAATGCGGCGAACAGTTCCCGTTTGCTGACCGAGCGCAGTCTCGCGACACTGAATTCCTCCGGATCGGCGACGGAGAGCGAGTCGAACACCCGGTTGATCGCGGGTACGAGACCCCAGGCATGCGTATAGGGCGGCCAGCCGGGGCTGCCCTTTTCCAGGTCCGCCTGGCGTTCGAAGATGTAGTTCGCCCACTGGTGGGTGGACGGATACCGGTGATGGAAGTCGTGGACCACCGTGTCGCCGGTGAGGACGAGGTAGCGCGCCGGCGCGTGCACGAACAGCATGCGCAGGGACCATCGCCCCCAGCCGGCCGCCCGGCGCAGTGGCGGCAGTCCGGGAGCGGGTGCCGCCTCGCCGATGAAGATGGCGTTGGTGAGGCCGCCGAAGTACTCCTTGCCGCGCCGGACGGTGAGGTCACGGGCCGGGAAGGTGTGCTTGACGCACAGCCGCAGGGTGTTGCTGATCTGGAAGAGCGGGATCAGCGGAACGAACCAGACGATCAGCAGGGTCTGCCAGGTCCCGGTCAGGACGGTGGCCGCGATCACGGTCGGGTAGAGGGCCAGGAAGGTCGCCTTCTCGGCCCGCGCCGAGCCGTGCCAGAACGAACGGGCGCGTGCCACCAGGAAGTTCAGGTGGAACCAGGGCGACACCAGTCGGCCGAGGACGCGCCGCCACATCTGCCGCCGGGTCATCCCGGGGTGCAGGTTCAGGCTGACCAGGAAGGCCTGGACGGTGGGGTCGCGCAGGGTCATGTGGTGGGCGGCGTGGTGGTCGCTGACGTGCTCGCGGCTGTAGCGGACGAAGTTCTGGATGACCAGCACGCTGGAGGTGAGCCGGCCTATCGCGGTGTCCAGGCGTCGTCTTCGGTACATGTTCCGGTGGGAGCACTGGTGGTAGACCATCATGCGCAGGTTGCGCATGCCGTGCAGGGTGACGGCCCAGCCCGCCGGCACCAGCAGCAGCCAGGCGCCGCCCAGAGCGAGTCCGGCGCAGCCGGCGACGACGCCGAGTGCCATGGAGAGATAAGCCGTCAGAAGGTGAAATCCTGGCGTCCACCAGGATATGGGACGCTGGCCGGCCAGGGCCTTCCCGGTGAAAAGGGTGAGTGGGTACTGGGTGAACCGGGGCAGGGCGCGCATGGTTTCGCGAGGATCCGAATAATCCGCAATGCCTTGGGTCCGGTAGCCACTGTCGATGGCTGCCATCGCACTCCTCTAGGTCAGGGATCTGAGGTGCCTGGTATTCGATCGCCCGGTCGGGCACTCGGAATATCGGCACACGAAAGGTCTGTGACTGGGTGCGTGGTCGATCCTGACAGGCGGTGACCTGCAGGGTCAACCTTTTACAGGTAAACAGGACGGAACCCGACCGATTACCGATCGAACGGTGGGCTGATTTCCGGCCGAATTCCGGTCGGGAATAGTGCGATCCCGCCGGGCGGTCGGGCGCGGAAACCGCAGGAATGCGCGCCCGCACGCGAATTCACGCGAGCTAGGCGGGCGCGTCCTGGGTACGGGGTGGTTCCGGCTCGGGAACGGGGTCGGGCAGGACCCTGCGGACCCTGACCGGGGAGAGGAAGACGGGCAGGAAGGCCGTCGACACGAAGACGCCGCCCACCCACAACGTGGCCTGGACTCCGACGAGTTCACCGAGGACACCGGAGACCGCGGCACCGACCGCCAGGGCGCCCGTCAGCAGGAACCGGAACGTCGCATTCATCCGGCCGAGCAGCGAGCCGGGGGTCATCCGCTGCCGCAGGCTGACTCCGAGCACGTTGTCCATGCCCACCTTGAACATGGCCAAACACCATCCGGCGCCCGCGAGATACAGCCACGGCCCCCGGTCGACCAGCGGCACGAGCAGCCCCGCCGGAGCCAGACACACCCCGGCCAGACCGAGCGTGCGGCCGAATCCCAGCCGGGCGGCGATGGGCCGCGCGGTGCGGGCGCCGATCAGCAGACCGATTCCGCCGGCTCCCCAGAACAGACCCAACGCGGCACCGGGCAGCCCGAGTTCACGGACGAACCAGATCGGCAGCATGGTGTTGATGACGGCGGAGCCGAGGTTGGCCAGGGCCGCGGTGAGCACCAGCGCCCGTAGCTCCGGGTTGCCGAAGACATGCCGTACGCCCTCGGCGATCTGGGTACGGAGCCGGTTGCCCGCCCCGTTTTTCGCCCTGCTGGACGGCGGAGTTCGCCGGATCGCGATGAGTCCGAGCCCGGAGGCCAGATAGGTACCGGCCGACACCAGCACGGCCGCGGGTGCGCTGAGCAGCGAGACGAGTCCACCGCCCGCGCTGCGGCCCAGTACGTTGCCCGCGGCGATCAGCGTGTTGATGTCCGCGTTGGCCTGAACCAGCGCTTCTTTGCCGACCAGTTGGGGCAGCACGCTCTGTGAACCCACGTCGAAGAACACCGTCGCGCAGCCGCTGAGCAGGACGACCGCGTAGAGCTGGCCCAGGGTGAGCGCGTCCAGCCACCAGGCCAGCGGCACGGAGGCGTAGAGCAGGGCGCGGCACAGGTCGGCGGCGATCAGTACCCGGCGATGGCTGAGCCGGTCCACCCAGGCACCGGCCGGCAGGCCGATGACCAGGAAGGCGATCGTGCTGAGGGTGGCGAGGGCGCCGACCTGGCCCGGCCCGGCGTCCAGCGCGGCCACGGCGACCAGGGGTACGGCGACGTAACTGACGTTGCTGCCCAGCTGACTGAGCGCGGAGGCGGTGAACAGCGTGCGGAAGTCGGCTGTCCGCCAAGGGGAGTCGGGTCGCATGATCCGTTCGTCCGGTGGGGTCGGTGAAAGCGGAGGGGGGAGGGCGCACGGCGGGGCGGGAGCAGGTGGGGGGCTCCCGGGGGCCTACGGGCGCGGCGGGTTCGGCCTGTGCGCCGGCCGTCGTCCGGCCGGATCGGCGAGGTCGGCCGGTGGATCAGCCGCACTCCAACAGAAAGGCGCAATTCCATACCGTCTTGGCCGGAAAGCACCCGCCAGAAGATTGCTCACTCTTGCCCCCGATCCGCTTCTTCCTCTTCCGGATGGCCGAAGACCACCCCTTGAGGATGGCGCCTGAACCGGTTCGCTTCCCAGGTTCCCGACACCATTTCATCGACTGTTCACAGTAGTTGGGCGAACGCTGCACCATACTTCCGAAGTGCCCGGACGACCAAAGGACACTACCCGGTGGGTGCGGTCCGAGCGCAAGGGTGTCCGGTTTCCGTGTGTCACGGCAAGCGGGCAACGGAATTTCCGAAAATCGTTGACAACGACCGAAGTCAGATGTGAGCCTCTGGGAGGTGCCGAGGGGGCGGCCACCCTTCTGTGCCAGTTTGTTGCGTACGTCGGAGCGTCACCGCGACCCGTACTTGCGACACCGCACACCACGTCTGCCACACAACACACACCATCGCCACTTTCAGCCCGATGACGATTCGGGCCGATTGGCGTGGCGTTCTACCGGGCTTCCCTCACCAGGGCCCTGCTCGTTCAGGGCCGCCGACTTAAGTAAAGTTTGGGTGAAAAGCAACGTGACTGCTCGTACCGCGCTCTTGATCGGTGCCGCCGGGGGAATTCTCTCCGAGGTGGCCAGAGGTCTCGCGAAGGAAGGCAACTCACTCGTCCTCTTCGACAGGAACGAGGAGACCGTCACCCGCCTCGCCGATGAGCTCGCCCATGTGACCAAGACCGAGGCGGTCGTCGGTGACATCACCGACATCCCGGCCGCCGAGCGGCAGTTGACGGAGATCGTCGCCCGGCACGCGCCGTCGGTCCTGGTGAACGGCGTCGGTGGCGACACCCGGGTCATCGGTTACGCGGATCTCGACCGCAGCCATTTCGAACAGACCCATCTGGAGAACGTGATCAGCACCTGGATCGCGATCAAGGTCTGCGCGCCCCGGATGGCCGAGGACGGCTACGGCCGGATCGTCAACTTCGCCTCGGCGGGCGGGCGGACGTACAGCCACTTCAACAACGCCGCGTACGTCGGCGCGAAGGCGGCCGTGATCGGTATGACCAAGCAGCTGGCGTACGAACTGGCCGGTTCCGGTGTGGTCGCGAACGTGGTCGCCCACGGGCCGATCGCCACCGACCGGGTCGCCGGCGCCTTCGAACGCCGTACCGAGGAGTCGAAGAAGGACGTCCTCGGACGGCTGCCCATGGGGCGCTACGGCACGGTGGCCGAGGCCGTCGGCAGTGTGCTGCACCTGTGTTCCGAGAGCGCCGGCTACTCGACCGGATCCGTGATCGACATCAATGGCGGCCTCTACATGTGACCCGCTCGCGGGCGGGTCCGTGACCTACCCCGCGCATCGCGCTACGCGCGTCGGCCTGATTCTCACTGCAAGGAGCTGGGTGTGGCGAAGTTTGTCGTCGAATTCGAGTACAACGTCGACCGGGCCGGCCGCCAGGGCCTGCATCCGGCGCATGCGGAGAACCTCTACCGGCTGGCCGACAACGGTGTCCTGCTGCTCGGCGGACCCCTTGTCGGTGAGAACTCCGGACTGCTCGTGTACGAGGTGGAGTCCCGCGAGGAACTGCAGCGCGTTCTCGACGAGGAGCCCTATGTCAAGGGTGGCCTGGTGGCCCGGACGCGAATTCAGGAATGGGCGCCAGGAAAAGGAAGTTGGATCGCCGCGTTGAACACGCCGGAAAACCGGTCAGGGGAAGTTCCGGCCGTTGAGGGAGCCCGCTGATATGACCCTCGCGACCGAGAACACAGAAACAGCTGAAACCGCAGAGAACAACGCCCGGGAAAGCGCGGAGCCCGGTGCCCCGGTGTCCTTCGCCCTCGACTCCCTGCACGCGGGAATCGTCGATCCGGCCATGGACTCCATGCGCATCCTCAGTGAGACGGCGCTGCGTTTCCCCGACGCGCTCTCATTCTCCTCGGGAGCGCCCTACGACGGAAACCATGATCTGGCCAATCTCACCTTCTACACCGAGCGCTATATCAAGCATCTGCGCGACAAGGGCGTCCCGGAACAGCGCATCACCCGGCTGCTGTTCCAGTACGGGCCCGTCAACGGCCTGATCCAGGACGAGGTCGCCCTGATGCTGAAGCAGGACGAGGGCATCGACGTCCCGGCCGAGGCGATCATGATCACCCACGGTTTCCAGGAGGCGGCCCTGGTCGCCCTGCGCGGCCTGTTCGCCTCCCCCGACGACGTCCTGCTGTCGGTGTCCCCGGCGTATGTCGGCATTCTCGGCGCGGCCAGGATGCTGGACATCCCCGTACGGGGCGTTCTGGAGGGTCCCCAGGGTCTCGACCCGGAGACGGTGCGTGCCGCCGCCCGTGCCGTGCGCGCCGAGGGCAGGCGGCCGGCCGCCCTCTACCTGGTGCCGGACTTCTCCAACCCGTCGGGGACGGTACTGCCGCTCGCGGCACGGGAGAGGCTGCTGGAGGTCGCCGCCGAGGAGGACTTCCTGATCCTGGAGGACAACCCCTACGGGCTGTTCGCGCGGGACGGCGAGTCGATGCCCACCCTGAAGTCCCTGGACGCGCGTGGCCGGGTGCTGTACCTCGGCTCGTTCGCGAAGTCGGCGTTCCCCGGGGCCCGGCTCGGCTATCTGGTCGCCGACCAGGAGGTCACCGACGCCGGTGGCACCACGCGGACGCTGGCCCAGACCCTGTCCAAGGCGAAGGCGATGTACAGCGTCGGCTCCTCCACCCTCTCGCAGGCCGTGATCGGCGGCTTCCTGGTCGAGCAGGGCTACGATCTGCGGTCCGCGACACGGGAGTTGGCGGCCGTGTATCTGGAGCGGCTGGACGCGGTGCTGGCGGCGCTGGCCGAGGAGTTCCCGCCGGACGGCGACCACGGCGTCAGCTGGAACACCCCGCGTGGTGGCTTCTTCCTGACCCTGAAGGTGCCGTTCACCGCCGACCTGACGGCCATGGAACGCTCCGCCCGTGATTTCGGGGTCAGTTGGGCGCCGATGAGCATGTTCTACCTCGAAGGCGGCGGCGACCGCGAGATCCGGCTCGGCTTCAGCAACCTCGCTCCCGACGCGATTCGGGAAGGCATCGCCAGGCTGGCACGCTTTGTCGCGTCAGTTCCCCACGAGATACCCGAAACACCCGAAGGACAGGCATGAGCGTCTCCGAGACTCCCGCTTCCCCGACCCCAACCTCCGTACCCGCAGCGTCCGTTGACGGCACCGAGGCGGCCGGCACCGGTGCCGTCGCCGTGGTCGTCGACGGCTACTCGGCCGGCAACTTCTACCCCGCCGCGTTCGCCGCCCTCGGCGCCCGGGTGATCCACGCGCAGACCACGGCCGAGCTGATCCCCACGATGCTCGCGCCCGATCTGACCGCGTACGAGAGCAACCTCGTGAGCACCGACGAGGCCGAACTCACCGAGCTGCTGCGCGCGCACGCGCCGGCCGCCGTGGTGCCCGGCCAGGAGTCGGCGGTCCAGGCCGCCGACCGGCTCAGCGAGGCGCTCGGGGTGAAGTCCAACGGCACCGCGCTCTCCCCGGCCCGCCGGGACAAGTACGAGATGATCGAGGCACTGCGCCGGGCCGGGGTGCGCTGCGCCGACCAGTTCAAGAGCGACGACGCCTCGCTGATCGTCAAGTGGGCCGAGGACCAGGGGCGTTGGCCGGTGGTCGTGAAGCCGCTGGACTCCGCCGGCTCCGACGCGGTCTTCGTGTGCCAGGACGCCGGGGAGACGCGTACCGCCGCCGAGAGCGTGTTGGCCGGCCGGACCATCTTCGGCAACGCCAACACGGAGGCGCTGGTCCAGTCGTACCTCAAGGGCACCGAGTACATCGTCGACACCGTCAGTGCCGACGGCCACCAGTACGTGTGCGGGGTCTGGGAGTACGAGAAGACGCTGCTGCCGACCGGCCGCAACATCTACAACCGGGACATCCTCGTCGCGCCGGACGCCGACCCGGTGCCGGCTCTGATCGCATATGTCACCGACGTCCTCGCGGCGCTCGACGTGCGCTGGGGGCCGACGCACGCGGAGGTCATCGTCACGGACGAGGGCCCGGTGCTGGTGGAGATCGCCACCCGCCTCAACGGCAACCTGAACCCGGCCTTCCAGGACCTGTGCCTGGGCCACAACCAGGCGGGGCTGGCCGCGCTGGCGTACATCCGCCCGGCGGAGTTCGTCCGGACGTACGGCGGCGGGGTCTACCGCAAGCTCCAGTCCGCCTACACCTACAACGCGCCCACCGCCCTGGACGGGGTCGTGTCGGCCGTCGACCGGGAGGCCGTGGCGGCGATCGACGCGCTGCCGAGCACGGTCGTCACCGCGGTCAAGTACAAGCCCGGCTCCCGCATCCGCCCCACGAACGACCTGATGACGGCCGCCCTGCGGATTTATCTGACCTCTTCCGACGAAGCCCTGCTCACCGCTGACTACGAGCGCGCCCGCGCCCTCAAGGACGCGGTCTATCAGGTGAGTTGACGGCAACCAGACCACCGCGCCCCCCACCCTCTCTGGAGGAAAGCAGTGCACAGCCGTATCGGTCTCTTTCTCTCGCCCGTTCACGAGACGGGCCAGGACCCCCATCTGGCCATCCACCGCAACCTCGACCTCGTCGAACTGGCCGACCGGCTCAACTTCGACGAGGCCTGGTTCGGCGAGCACCACACGCTCGGCTGGGGCCTGGTCGGCGCCCCGGAGACCCTGATCGCCGCCGCGAGCCAGCGCACCCGGCAGATCAGACTGGCCCACGGGGTGGTCCCGCTCTCCGGCCACCACCCCTTCCATGTGGCCAGCCGTGCCGTCCATCTGCACCACCTCACCCGGGGCCGCTACATCCTGGGCGTCGGGCCCGGTGTGCCGTTCGACGCCACGATGTTCGGCCTGGACGGCAAGGAGCAGCGCAAGCGGCTCGACGAGGCGCTGCCGACCCTCCTCGAACTCGTCAACGGCGAGGAGCGGGTGACGCAGAAGACCGACTGGTACGAACTGGTCGACGCCAAGCTCCAGTTGCCCCGCTTCGGACCCGGTCCGATCGAGGTCGCGGTGGCCACCTCGGGCACCTCGGTGACCAGTCCCCGGCTGATCGGCCGGTACGGGCTGAGCATGACCTCCTTCGCGCTGCCCTTCGCGCTGCTGACGCCGGGCGCCCCGGAGCACATGGGCCTGGCCCAGCAGTGGAAGCACGCCGAGGAGGCGGCCGACGAGTACGGGCAGACGCTGCGCCGCGAGGACTGGCGCGTCGCTCTGCCGGTGCATGTCGCGGAGACCCGTGAGCAGGCCTTCGCCGAGGTCCGCGAGGGTTACGACCGCTGGCTCTTCGAGTACTTCGGCAAGGCGGCCGGCCGGGCCGTCCTGGCGCCCGGCGCCTCCCGGGAAACCGCCCTGGAGGCCCGGGTGGAGGCGGGCGGCGCGCTGGTCGGCTCGGTCGACGACGTCGTGGAGGGCGTCCGCCGGATCCAGGAGGCGACCGGCGGCTTCGGCTCGCTGCTCGTGTACGTCGCCGACTGGACCTCGTACGAGAACACCAACCGCAGTCTGGAACTGCTCGCCCGGCAGGTGGCGCCACGGATCACCGGTGCCGCCGCACGCCCTCAGGAGGCCGTCGACTGGGCGATCTCGCGCCGGAGCCAGTAGTCCGGCCGGCGCCCGTGGGGACCGACCCCGGTTGCCACGGGCGCCGTTCGAGGCCACCGTCACCCAGGTCCTGACCGAGGGGAAGGCATCGCATGCTGGAACAGACCGCGCCGGTATCCGCACCCCTGGACCAGCGCTCGTTCCGCGACATTCTCGGCCGCTTCGCCACCGGCGTCGTGCTCGTCACCGCGAACGCGGCGCACGGCCCGGTGGGCATGGCGGTCAACTCGTTCACGTCCGTCTCGCTGGAGCCGCCGCTCGTCGCCCTGTGCGCCGGCCGGTCCTCGACCAGCTGGCCCGGGGTCCGTGCGACCGGGCGGTTCGCGGTCAGCATCCTCGGCGAGGGCCACGCGGAGCTGTGCAGGCTGTTCAGCGAACGCGGGGCGGATCGTTTCTCCGGCCGGGAGTGGGCGTACACCCCGGCCGGTCATCCCGTGCCGGCCGGAGCGCTCGGCTGGCTCGACTGCGAGATCTCCGTGATCCATCCGGCGGGCGACCACGAACTGGTCGTCGCCTCCGCCACCGAGGGTGCGCTGTCGGGCGCGGCAGCGCCCCTGGTCTTCCACGCGGGGCGCTTCCGCGGGCTGGCGGCGTGAACGTGCGCGAGGTGTTGTCAGTGTGCCGCGGCGCCGTCGTGGCTCGTCGCGCAGTTCCCCGCGCCCCTCTGGGGGCTGCGCCCTCCATCGCCGCCACCGGTGGCATTTCAGGTCGAAGCTAGCCAACAAGCTGAGGGAGTTGCTGAAGCCGTGGGCGGTTCGCAGCACTGGGAAGAGCACTGGAACACCCGTCGAGTCCCCTTCCAGGAGGAGTGCCGACAAGCCCGCGCGGCGCTGCTGGCCGACCTCGGGGACCCGGCGGCGGCCCAGAGACGGGTCCTCACGGACATCGTCGAGGTGTGCCGTGACTCCCTCCACTGGAAGGAGCGCGGCTACGACACCGTCGAACCGGACGCCAAGAGCTTCCGGGACGTCCTCCCGGTCCGGCGCTACGACGACTTCGTGCCCGAGATCGACCGCGAGACCAGGACCAAGGGCGGCGTCCTGTCGTGCAGCCCGGTCCTGCGCTGGCTGAAGACCAGCGGCACGACCGGGGCGCCCAAGCGGGTCCCGTACACCCTGCACTGGCTGCTGACGTACCGGATTCCGGCGATGCAGGCGATGTGGGGCACCTACCTGGACCTCCACCCCGCGATCCTCGACCATCCGCACGCCACCCTGGACACCCAGACCGTCCACGAGAACGTCGACGACTTCCTCTACGGGGTCCAGTACCAGGCGATCAGCAACCGGCACCCGCGCATCAACAGCCGGGACTGGAACCCACCCTGGGCGGCGGCCCCCTGGTTCGGCCTGGAGGCACCCTCCTCGCACGCGGGGCGGATGTACCACCGGATCCGCCATCTCGTGGGCCACCGGCTGGAGTTCGTGTCGGCGAT
Organism: Streptomyces sp. AK08-02; assembly: GCF_033795085.1. Classification (NCBI taxonomy): domain Bacteria; kingdom Bacillati; phylum Actinomycetota; class Actinomycetes; order Kitasatosporales; family Streptomycetaceae; genus Streptomyces; species Streptomyces sp. AK08-02. The sequence continues at coordinate 96,764 of NZ_JARAZV010000012.1, read as the reverse complement.
CAACCCGAGCACCCTGATCTCGCTGCGCGACCTGATCGCCGAGCACGGCCCCGACCTGGTCCGTGACCTGGACGCCGGCACGCTGGCGGGCCGACCGTACGCGGAGCCCGACCCGTCGGCCGCCCGGCACCTGCGATCGGTCCTGGACCAGGGCGAGTTCACCCTCACCGACGTGTGGCCCTCGCTCGGCGCGTACAGCTGCTGGCTGTCGTCCTCCGCCGGGCTCTACCGGTCGAAGCTGGACGCGGTGATGCCCGGGGCGCGCGCGATGCCGTTCATGAGCTGCGGCACGGAGGGCGTCACCACACTCCCCGTCGACCACTCCCTGGACAGCCAACCGCTCGCGGTCAACCAGGCGTTCTTCGAGTTCGTGCCGGCGGAGGTGGAGCTGGGCAGGCTGCTGGACGCGGGCGAGCACATCGACACGCTGCTGTTCGACGAGGTCGAGGCGGGCCGCGACTACCACCTGATCATGACGCAGGGCAACGGCCTCTACCGGCTCTGGAGTGGCGACATCTACCGCGTGGAGGCGGTCCGGGACGGCGTCCCGTGGATCCGTTTCGTGCACCGCGACGGCGTCTTCCACTCCTTCACCGGGGAGAAGATCACCGAGGCCCAGGTCACCGAGGCGATAGAACAGGCGCTGGCCGCATACGGCCTGGAGGGCGGCCTCTATCTCTGCGGGCCCCGCTGGGCCGAGCCCCCGCACTACGTCATGGTCGGTGAAGTCCCTCGCCCCGGCGCCGAGTTGGACCACCGTCTGTCCGACGCCGTGGACCGTGCGCTCGCCACCGTCAACATCGAGTACGCGAGCAAGCGCACCAGCGGACGCCTCGGCCCGCTGCGGTTCCACACCGTGGGCCCCGACACCATCGCCGCGTACACCGAGTCCCGGCGCCAGCGCGGCAACGCCACCCAGTACAAGTACAGCCCCTTCCAGAAGGACACCGATTTCGTCGCCGACCTGGTCGGCGGGGCGGGAGTACCCCGGTGATCGAGACCAAGAGGCCGCCGCAGGACGTGCGTCGCGAGATCATCACGCTCTCCGTGGACGACGTCGACCTCGCGCTGCATCTGTGGCGGCCACGCGGGGAGACGAAGGGCGCGGTGTTCTACTTCCACGGGCTGCAGTCCCACGCGGGCTGGCTGTGGGAGGTGGGGCCGCAGTTCGCCGACAACGACATCGCGTTCTTCGTGCTGGACCGGCGCGGCAGCGGCATCAGCGGCGGCGAACGGCGCGACGTGCCGGACGTCGACACGATCGTCGCGGACTATGTCGCCGCGATCACCCACACCCGTGAACTGATCGGCGACGACGTCCCGTTGACCCTGTTCGGGCACTGCCTCGGCGGCTCCTTCCTGGCGGCTCTCCTGCACCACCCCGACTTCGCCGTCCGCTACGACGCCACCGTCTTCTGCTCGACCTGGCTGGGCCGGCTGCACGCGGTGCTCGACGACGAGGAGCGGGCGGCGCTGGCCGCCGAGACCGGTACCGAGCCGTGGGACGCGGGGCTGCGGTCGGCGGACTTCACGGACGATCCCCGCTACCAGGAGTTCATCGACAACGACGACCTGGCCGCCCGGACCCTCACCCGCCGTTCGCGCGCGGTCCTGCTCGCCCTCGAACGCCTCTATCTGGCCCCGGACAGACCTCAACTCCCGGACGTACCGGCCGCGTTCGTATCCGGGCTCACCGACCCCATCATCGACCTCGACGCGACCCGCGCGGTCTTCCAGGGCCTGTTCTCCGACCGCGGGCTGGCCGTGCAGTTCCCCACCGACCGGCACTACCTCTTCTACACGGACACCGGCCGCGCGCTGATCGACTGGACCTCCACGCACACCCTGCTCCAGGGGCTGGACCGTGGCGTCTGAGGCACGGCTGTACCGGGTGGCGCTGCCGATGCGCATCGGCTTCGACCACCCGGCGGCCCGCCGCCGCACCAGCGACAGCCTGGTCCTGCGCCTGAGCGTCGACGACGCGTCCGGCATCGGGGAGTGCGCGCCCCGCCCGTACGTCACCGGCGAGACGACCGACAGCGTCACGGAGGCGCTCGGGCGCGTCCCGCTGCACGCCCTGTTCGGCCGGCTGCGGACGACACCACCGGCTGACCTCGCCGACCGACTCCGTGCCGTCGGCTTCGAGTCGACGTTCCCCGAACTGTTCGCCCACACCCTGGGGATGGCCCCCGGCACCAACCTGGTGTGCCTGCTGGAGACGGCTGTACTGGATCTGCTGTGCCGTCAGTTGAGCGTATCCATAGGCGAGTTGCTGCTTCCGGGTGTCCCCGAGGCGCTGTCCGTCCCCGTCTCCCAGGTGCTGGACCTGAGCATCGGCGTCGAGGAGTTCCTCGACACGCGCGGGCCCTTCCACTTCGTCAAGGTGAAGGCATCCGACGACATCGAGCGGGACGTCCGCACGGTCGACGCGATCAGGCGACGGCTCGGCGCGGACGTACCGGTGATGGTGGACGCCAACATGAGCTGGACGCCGGAGACGGCGGCGCCCTACGCGCGTCGACTGCGCGAGGCAGGGATGGACCTCGTCGAGGAACCGCTCCCCCGCCGTTCCTGGGCCGATCTGCGCGCCCTGCGCCGCGCGACGGGCGTCCGCGTCCTGCTCGACGAGTCGGTGTGCACCGCGGCGGACGCCCGACAGGCCGTGGCCGCCGGGGCGTGCGACGCGGTGAACGTCCGGGTGTCCAAGAACGGCGGGCTGTTCGCCTCGGCCCGGCTCGTCGAGTACGCCCGTGCCGAGGGCCTGGGATTCCAGATCGGCGTCCAGGTCGCCGAGACGGGACCGCTGATCAACGCGAGCCGGGCGCTGGCACTGCGCAGCCCGGACGCCCTGACCGTCGAGGCGGGCCAGTCCGACCGCTTCTTCGCCGAGACCGACTCGATCGTGACCCCCCGCCCGCTGGTGGACCGCCGTACCAACACCGTCGCCCCCGTCGAGGGCCCCGGCCTCGGCCTGGTCCTGACCGAACAGGCGGCCCGCTGGACGGCCCTGACCTGGACCGACCACGGCTGGCACCCACCCACCGCGTCCACAGCCGTCCCCGCACCCACCCTGGCACCGGAACTAGAGGAGAGCACCCGATGACGGTCCTGTTCGAATGCGAGTACGAGGGCGAGCGGTACATCGGGCACGGCGCCCCCGAGGACACCGTCCTCACCCTGTTCGCCCTCGCCGGCACCGACCCGCGCGCCGCGGTCCTGGCCGCCGACGGCGACACCCCGGCCCTGCTGGCCGCGCTGACCGAGGGCCGCGAGCCGGTGACCGCAGCCGTGACGGACGTACGCTTCCGGCCCCCGCTGCTGCCCGAGTCGGTCGGGGACGCACTGGTCAGCGGGTTCATGGCCACCCACAACGTGAAGGCGGACTCGGGGGCGCCCACCCAGCCCAACTGGTTCTTCAAGGGCCTGGGCGAGGTCCTGAAGGTCTCAGGGGAGCCGCTGCGCGTGCCGCGGGACGCGATCGCGGTGACCGAGGAGGCGGAGGTCGTCCTCGTGTACGTCGGCGACGCGGACGGCGTTCCGAGGTACGCCGGGTACACCTTCGGCAACGACCTCACCGACATCGGCCGGTTCAAGCGGCACGCGGGGCATCTGTCGTACGCGAAGCTCTGCGACGCGGGCGTGGCCCCGTACCTCTTCCTGGGCACCCCGCCGCAGCAGGTCACCGGGCGGGTCACGGTCGAGCGGGACGGGGAGGAGGCCTGGCGGGGAACCTTCACCACCGGGGTGAAGGCGCTGCACTACGGGCTGCGGGACATGACGGCCGGGCTCTTCGAGAACGCGTCACTGCTGCACCCCGGCCGCGTGCACTACGTCTACCTCGGCGCGGACCGCAGCAGCTTCCACCACGGGTTCACGACGGCCGACCGCGACCGGGTGACGATCGACTTCGCCACCCACGGGGTGACCCTGTCCCACCCCCTGCACTGGGCCTGAGGCGGGACCGGGCAGCTGCTGCGACGGCTCAGCCCACGCCCGCCGCGGCCCGGTTGGTCGTGGCGATCGTCGCCGAGCCGACGACGCGTGTGCCGTCGTACAGGACGATCGCCTGACCCGGCGCCACCCCGCGCACGGGCTCGGTGAACGTGACCTCCAGGGTGCCGTCGACCAACTCGGCGGTCACCTCGGTCTCGCCGCCGTGGGCGCGCAGTTGGGCGGTGTAGGTGCCGGGCCCGGTGGGGGCCGCTCCGCACCAGCGCGGCCTGATCGCGGTGAGTGCGTCGACGTCGAGGGCGGCGGCCGGGCCGACCGTCACCGTGTTGTTCACCGGGGAGATGTCGAGGACGTAGCGCGGCTTGCCGTCGGCGGCCGGGGTGCCGATGCGCAGGCCCTTGCGCTGGCCGATGGTGAAGCCGTAGGCGCCCTCGTGCGAGCCGATCTTCGCGCCGGACTCGTCGACGATGTCGCCCTCGGCGCGGCCCAGTCGGTTCGCCAGGAAGCCCTGGGTGTCGCCGTCGGCGATGAAGCAGATGTCGTGCGAGTCGGGCTTCTTGGCGACCGCGAGACCGCGCCGCTCGGCCTCCGCGCGGATCTCGTCCTTGGTGGTGAGGGTGTCGCCGAGGGGGAACATCGCGTGGGCGAGCTGCCGGTCGTCGAGCACGCCGAGGACGTACGACTGGTCCTTGGCCATGTCGGAGGCGCGGTGCAGTTCACGGGTGCCGTCCGCGAGGACGATCACCTGCGCGTAGTGGCCCGTGCAGACCGCGTCGAAGCCGAGCGCGAGGGCCTTGTCGAGGAGCGCGGCGAACTTGATCTTCTCGTTGCAGCGCAGACACGGGTTGGGTGTGCGGCCCGCCTCGTACTCGGCGACGAAGTCGTCCACCACGTCCTCGCGGAAGCGTTCGGCGAGGTCCCAGACGTAGAAGGGGATGCCGATGACGTCGGCCGCGCGCCGGGCGTCGCGGGAGTCCTCGATGGTGCAACAGCCGCGCGCACCCGTACGGAAGGACTGCGGGTTCGCGGACAGGGCGAGGTGGACGCCCGTCACGTCGTGGCCGGCTTCCGCCGCGCGGGCGGCGGCTACGGCGGAGTCCACGCCGCCGGACATGGCGGCCAGTACGCGGAGGGGCTGCTGCGAGGTGTGAGTCATAACCCCTCAAGGGTACGGGGCGCCGGGAACCGGGGCGCGCGAGTATCCGTTCACGCTGACATGGAGGAAACACAGGCCCGGCGGGACACGGACCGCGGTCTCGCGCGGGACGTCCCCCGGCAGTCGCGGAGCGGGGGCCACGGGCGGGCCCCGGGGGACGGCGACCGGCGGATCGGGCGGCGCGCCCTGCTCATCGGCGGTGCGGTGGCCGCCGTCGCCACGGGCGTGCTCGCGCGCGACGAGCTGAGGCATCTGTGGTGGCGGGTGCCCGGGGTGTCGAAGCCGCGCAAGGAGGGCGAGGTCGACTTCGCGGGGGCGCGCTGGGTGCCGGCCTCGTCGGCGAACTGGCGCATGGCGGACCGGCCCGACGACTACGACGTGGACCGGGTGATCATCCATGTCACGCAGGGCAGCTTCGCCAGCGCGGTGAAGGTCTTCCAGGACCCGGGCCACGGAGCGGCGGCGCACTACGTCGTCCGCGAGGACGGCCGGATCACGCAGATGATCCGCGAACTGGACGTGGCGTTCCACGCGGGCAACCGTGAGTACAACGAGCGGAGCGTCGGCATCGAGCACGCGGGTTTCGTGGAGCGGCCGGAGGACTTCACGGACGCGATGTACGCCGCCTCGGCACGGCTGACGGCCAGGGTCTGCGCGCGGTACGGCATACCCGTCGACCGGGAACACATCATCGGGCATGTGGAGGTACCGGGTACGGACCACACAGATCCGGGGCCGGGATGGGACTGGAAGAAGTACCTGCGGCTGGTGGAAGAGGCGGCCGCGGCCACTCCCTGACCCCCCCCCCGTAAAATCCTGTGACGAAAGTCACACCTTCGCGATGTCGTGAGCAATTCGGGTGTGTCGGCCGCCCGATGTGTCCCATGCGCCGAAGATGACCTGCGGATCCCCAACCTCGCCTTTCCACAGGGGAGTTGGCAGGCACGGCAGTCGCACAGCCTCCTGGGTTCGCTCCTATCTTCGCCCCAGTCTTTACATAGGGCTTAGCCCAAAGATCCACAGCCATGACCATGAACCCCAACACAGATGCCACCTCCGGCGCGGCACCCCGGCTCGACGCCGACCACGAGTCGGGCGAGCGGGACGGCAGCGGCAACCGGGCGAAGAGCCGGAGCGGCAAGGGACTCCACCGGCGGAAGTTCCTCGGCGGGATGGCCGGCGTCGGCCTGGGCGCCGTGGCGGCGGCGGGCGCGACCTTCGGGCTGCTGACCGACGCCGGCCGCAAGGCCAGCGCGGCGACGAACACGGCCTCACTGCCCATCCCGGACCTCCTGGAGGGCAGCACCGCCGACGGCACCACCACCTTCACCCTGGAGGCGAAGAGCGGCACCAGCGAAGTGATCAGCGGGGTCACCAGCACCACCGCCGGCTACAACCAGTCGTTCCTCGGCCCGACCATGAAGTGGACCACCGGCGACAAGGTCCTGCTGAACATCACCAACAGCCTCACCGAGGAAACCACCGTCCACTTCCACGGCGCCCACGTCCCGCCGACGATGGACGGCGGCCCGCAGAACGCCTTCGCCGCCGGGGGTACCTGGGCCCCCACCTTCACCGTCCTGGACGAGGCCAAGACCCTCTGGTACCACCCGCACGCCCTGGGCACCACGGCCAAGCAGGCCACCCACGGACTGGCCGGGATGATCATCGTGGAGGACGACTCCACCGCCTCCGCCGCCCTGCCCAGCGACTACGGCGTCGACGACATCCCGCTCGTCTTCCAGTGCCTGGCCGTCTCCGCCGCGGGCGACATCAAGTACGACCAGGCCGGATACCTCACCTCCGGTCTCAAGTACCCGGTGCTGGTGAACGGCACCAACGTCGACGACACCACGCTCACCTTCAGCGCCACCAAGACCCGCAACCGCTTCCGGGCGCTCAACGCCTCGCCGTCGGACATCATCACCCTGACGCGCAGCGACGGCGGCAAACTGACCCAGATAGCCACCGACCAGGGCTATCTGACGGCGGCGACCACGGTGGAGTCCATCCGGCTGGTCGCCGGCGCCCGCGCCGAGTTCACCATGGACGTCACCGAGGACGTCACACTCCAGGTCACCATCACGACCGGCTGGATCCGCGGCGGCTCGGGCACCTACGACTTCCTCACCGTCGCCGCGGGCGGCACCGACACCCCGGCCGACCTGCCGAGCAGCCTCAACACCATCGAGCGGTACGACACATCCGGCTTCACGGCCCGCACCATCACGCTCAGCAACACGGGCGCGACGATGAAGATAAACGGTTCGGCCGGGCTCAGCATGGCCAGCATGGCCATGATCAGCACCACGCTGGGCGCCAAGGAGATCTGGACGATAACCAACGCCTCCCAGCTGGAACACTCGTTCCACCTGCACGACGTGCCCTACCAGCTCGTCGCGATCAACGGGGCGACTCCCACCGGGGTCGAACTCGGCTGGTACGACACGTACGAAGTGGTCGGCGGCGGCTCGATCAAGATAGCCATGGAGTTCACCGACTTCGCCGACGACACCTACATGTACATGCTTCACTGCCATCTCCTGCAGCACGAGGACGAGGGCATGATGGCGTCCCTGATGGTCACGGAGAGCTAGCCGCTCTCTCGGCCCCGGGTCCCACCGGGCGGGCCGCCGCCGGCGGCGAAAGCACCGGCGGCGGCCTCCGCCCCGCCGGCGCGAGGGCCAGGCCGGCGGCCGCAGAGCCCGGAACCGCCGCCGTCCCGGTGCACGGGTACCGGGACGCAGCCGCGGTGCCGAGCGCGGGCGCGGTTTCGGTCACAGGCACAGGCGCGGTCCCGGGCGCGGGCACGATCCCGGGCACGGGCACGCCCCCCGGCCCCGGTCACTGGCGCGGTCTTGGGCGCGGGCACGGTCACAGGCGCGGTCTTGGACGCGGGCGCGGTCTCGGGCACGGCCCCGGTCACAGGCGCGGTCCTGGGCGCGGGGACGGGCGCGGCCCCGGTCACAGGCGCAGGCGCAGGCGCGGTCCCGGGCGAGGCGGCGCGAGCAGGTCCCCGGACGGGCGCGGCCCCGCTCCCGCGCGGCCCTACGCCAGTCCCGCCGCGCGAGCCCGCTTCACCACCGGGGCGATGACCTCGGCGACCGCCTCGACGTCCGCCTCCGTGGAAGTGTGGCCGAGGGAGAAGCGGAGGGTGCCACGGGCCAGGTCCGGATCGGTGCCGACGGCCAGGAGGACATGGCTGGGCTGGGCCACCCCGGCGGTGCAGGCGGAGCCGGTGGAGCACTCGATGCCCTGGGCGTCGAGCAGCAGGAGCAGGGAGTCGCCCTCGCAGCCCGGGAAGGTGAAGTGGGCGTTGGCCGGGAGCCGGTCCACCGGGTCACCGCCCAGGATCGCGTCCGGAACCGCCGTACGGACGGCCGTGACCAGGGTGTCGCGCAGGGCGCCGATCTCCCGGGCGAACCAGCCCTGTTGTTCGGCGGCGAGCCGCCCGGCCACCGCGAAGGAGGCGACGGCCGGCACATCGAGGGTGCCGGACCGAACGTGCCGCTCCTGCCCGCCGCCGTGCAGCAGTGGTACGGGGCTGTACTCGCGGCCCAGGAGCAGGGCGCCGATGCCGTACGGGCCGCCGACCTTGTGGCCGGAGACAGTCATCGCGGCGAGCCCGGAGTCGGCGAAGGAGACGGGCACCTGGCCGTAGGCCTGCACGGCGTCGGCGTGCAGGGGAACGTCGAACTCGCTTGCCACGTCGGCGAGTTCACGGACCGGCATGATGGTGCCGATCTCGTTGTTGGCCCACATCACGGTCGCCAGGGCGACACTGCCGGGGTCGCGGGCGATGGCCTCGCGCAGGGCGTCGGGGTGCACTCGGCCGTACGCGTCGACCGGGAGGTACTCGACGACGGCGCCCTCGTGTTCGCCGAGCCAGTGCACGGCGTCGAGGACGGCGTGGTGCTCGACGGGGCTGGCGAGGACGCGGACGCGCGCCGGGTCGGCGTCCCGCCGGGCCCAGTAGAGCCCCTTGACGGCGAGGTTGTCGGCCTCGGTGCCCCCAGCGGTGAACACGACCTCGCTGGGGCGGGCGCCGAGCGACTCGGCGAGCGTCTCGCGGGCCTCCTCGACCGTGCGCCTGGCTCTGCGGCCGGCCGCGTGGAGTGAGGAGGCGTTACCGGTGACGCCCAGCTGCGCGGTCATAGCCTCGACCGCCTCCGGAAGCATCGGTGTGGTCGCGGCGTGGTCGAGGTATGCCATGGTGCCGTGATTCTACGGCGCCCCGATGACGGGACCGGGGGGAGGTCGCCGTCAGAAGCTCCAGGAGACGGTGTGGTCCAGCTGCATGAGGGTCACCAGGACCACCAGGTCGGCCACGCCGAGGCCGAGGCCCAGCAGGGCCCGGCCGCGTCGGGCGGTGCCGCGCCAGAGGGCGACGACGGCCAGCGTGATGGCGACGGGGCCGAGGAAGATGTTGAGGACCAGGAGGCCCGGCAGACCCAGGAGGAAGGACGCGACGGCCATGCTGTCGGCGTCGCGGCGGGTGGTGGGCTCGGTACGGCCGGTGGCCGATGCGGTGAGTTGCATGGTGATCAGCTCCGACGGGCGAGGCGCTCACGGAGCGCGAAGATGCCGAGCCAGGCGGCGATGCCGGCCGCGGCCAGGACGCTGAACGAGACCGGGAGATGGGCGACGGTGCCCATCACCATGCCCAGCAGCAGTAGGACGGCTACGAGGAAGAACATGGGAGGAGTTCCCTTTCGTCACAGTTCAGTGAACGCTTGTGGTAACACTTGTTCACTGACTCCCGAGTCTAGCGCGTCTCCCGGCTTTTCAATTACAGAGAACAGTTGTTAACTGCATGGCATGAGTCACACTCTCGGCGTCCGGCAGGTCCAGAAGCAGAAGACCCGGCAGTCGCTTCTGGACGCGGCGCTCGGGCTGTTGGAGGACCAGAGCCTGAGCAGCCTCGGTCTGCGCGAGGTCACCCGGGCCGTCGGCGTCGCCCCGACCGCCTTCTACCGGCACTTCCGCTCCACGGCGGACCTCGGTGTCGCCCTCGTCGAGGAGGCGCTCGGCAGCCTCCACCCGATGATCGGTACGACGGTGTCCGGGTCCGGCGACAGCGAGGACCGGATAGTCCGCGCGGTCGAGCTGATCGCCGGTCACGTCCAGGCGCAGCCCGCCCACGTCCGTTTCATCGCGCGCGAGCGGCACGGCGGGGTCCAGTCGGTCCGCGAGGCCATCCGGGACCAACTGGCCCGGTTCGCCGAGGAGGTGCGGGACGCGCTCGCCGAACAGCCCGAGTCGGCGGGCTGGACCGAGGAGGACCTGCTGATGCTCGCGGGCCTGTACGTCGACCAGATGCTGATGACGGCCTCCCAGTTCCTGGAGACGCTGGACGCCCCGGCGGCACGGCGCGAACAGGTGGCCCACCTGGCCACCCGCCGGATGCGTCTGATCGCCATCGGCCGCCGACACTGGCTGGCCTGACCCGACCCGACCCGACCCGCCCCGAGCCGACCTGACCCGAGCAGACCCTGCCCCGCCCTGCCCGCGTAACGCGTCCCCGGACACGCATGTGGGCGGCGCGCCCGTCCGTCGAGCGCGCCGCCCATGCCGTACCCGCGAGGCCTCCGGCCCCGCCGCCGTCAGCCCTGCTGCTGAGCCTGCTGACCCTGGCCCTGGCCCTGCCCGCCGCCGGGGCCGCCACCGCAACCGCCGCCACCCTGGCCACCACCACCCTGGCCACCGCCACCGGGGCCGCCGGACGGCATCCCCGAGGGGGCGCCGGACGGCGCCGCGCCGGTCGGCATGCCCGAGGGAGCCCCCGAGGCGCCGCTGGTCGGCGCACCCGACGGGGCGCCGCTGGGCGCACCCGAGGGGGCACCGGACGGACGCTGGCAACTCTGCCCGGAGGTACCGGAGTTGCCGCTGGTCGAGGTCGACGAGTCACCCGAACCACAGGCGGTGAGCACCAGCGGGGAGAGCGCCAGCAGGGCCACGGCGGGGACGAGACGCACACGCTTCATGAGAAACAACTCCAGGAAAGATGAGGGAGTTTCGAGGCGGGCATCGAATCAACGACACCTGGTACTTCCTTGAGTACGCCCTGTTCTCTGCCTGTGCGTCAGGTAAAGCGCGCCTATAGAGACGCGCCCGACCTGGCCTTTCTCCCCGTACCGCAAACTACTCACTGGTACAGGTCCGTGACAGAAGCCGTCGTGCCGCCCCTATCCGAGCCGTACGCTCGCCAACTGCCGTGACTGGGCGACGAGTCGGTCGGCGCTGTCCCAGACCTCGGCGTCCTCCTCCAGGAAGCCGCCGGCCAGGTTGCGGGTCGTTATCGAGACCCGCAGCGGGCCCGGCGCGGGACGGCAGCGCACGTGCACGGTGAGCTCGACCGTCGGGACCCAGCCGGACAGGCCGATCTCGAACGCGGTCGGCGGCAGCGCGTCGACGGCGAGGAGCAGCGCGATCGGGTCCGGGTCGCGGCCGTCGGCGAGTCCGAACCAGGACCGCATCTCCCCCTTGCCGGAGGGCGCGCCGAGCGCCCAGCCGAGCGTGGCCGGGTCCAGCTTCAGCAACAGCCGGTCGACGATGGCGGAACCGCCGGGGACCGGACCGGGCGCGTCCTCCTGCCCGAAGCACTGGTCCATGGGCGGCATCGCGGGCGGCGCGGCGGTCGTCCGGACGTCGTCGGGCAGGGCGTCCAGGTCGCCGTAGGAGGCGAGGACACGGATCCGCTCGACCTCCTTGCCCTCGTCGTCGTACTGGAGGAGCGAGGCCGTGCCGGTCGACAGCGAGCGTCCGGCGCGGACGACCTCCGTGCGGACCACGGCCGGGCCCGGGCGGGACGCGGTGAGGTAGTGCGCGGAGATGGTGAAAGGGTCGCCGTGCGGGAGTGCGTCCGCGAGGGCGCGGCCCAGCACCGCCAGCAGATAGCCGCCGTTGACGGCGTTGAGGATGGTCCAGCCTGCGGAGAGTTCGGCGTCGTAGACACCGGGCGCACGCCGGGTGACGGCGGTGTCGCGGTCGAACTCACTGTCGCCGATGGTGGCCCGCGCGGACTGGACGGAAGCTGCTTCTGGCATGCGTGAACGATACAGCAGAGCAATACTAAGCGGTAGCTTTGTGCTGTGGAGCGGGAATCGCACACTTGGTAAGTGCCCGGATTGTCTTGGGTAAGGGTTTCTCCGCACCCGTGACCTCTCCGCCCCGATCGGCCTCCTCACAGACATGAGCCTCACCGGTACGCCGTTCCTCATCACGACGATCGCGCTCGCCGCCGTCGCCGTACTGCTCCCCCTCGCCCTCTGGTCCCGGGTGCGCGGGCCCGTCCTCGTGCGGGGCGCCGCCCGGCTGCTGATGGTGCTGTTCGCCCAGGGCACGGCGGTCACCCTGGTCTTCCTGCTGGTGAACAACTCCAACAACCTGTACGACAACTGGGGCGACCTCCTCGGCACGGGCGACCACGTCCAGGCCGCCGCCGACCTCGGCCCCGACGGCACCGGCGGTATCTCGCTGCGCAAGCTGCCGAAGGTGCGCCAGACCTTCCGCGAGGCCAACGGGCCCGGCATGCACGCGGCCGGCGGCGTCGAGGTCACCGACCTCAGGGGCCAGGTGTCGGGCGTCGACGCCGAGGTCTACGTCTGGCTGCCTCCGCAGTACCACGAGGCCGCTTACCAGCACCGCCGGTTCCCGGTCGTCGAGCTGCTGCCGGGCTACCCGGGCTCGGCGAAGTCCTGGTTCGGTTCGCTGCACGCGCACGAGCAGCTGCTGCCGCTGATGAAGAGCGGCCAGATCACGCCCTTCATCCTGGTGTCGCCGCGCACTACGCTCATCGCCGACGCGGACACGGGCTGCGCCAACATCGCGGGCCGGGTCAACGCGGACACCTGGCTCAGTGTCGACGTCCCGAAAATGGTCACGGACAACTTCCGCGCCGAGAACGGACCGGGCGGCTGGGCCGTCGCCGGGTACTCGGCCGGGGCACACTGCGCGGCGAAGCTCGCCGTCGCGCACCCCGACCGCTACCGGGCCGGGGTGTCCCTGTCGGGCTACAACGACCCGGCCGGGGAACCCCTCTCGCTGGCCGCCGAGACCCCGCAGCTCAGGGCCGCGAACAACCCGTACCTGATCCTCAAGCACGACCGGATCCCGCCCGCGATCGCGCTCTACGTCTCCGGCGAGTCCGGCGACGGCTACGAGGCCGGCAGGGCCCTGCAGAAGGTGGCGAAGCCGCCGACGGCGGTGGACGTGGTGTTCCTGCCGCGCAGTGCCGGCGGCCACAACATGGCGCTGTGGCGGCCCCAGATCACCACGGTGTTCCGCTGGCTGACCCAGCAGTTCGACGCGGGCGGCCAGAAGGCGGGCGGCGGCACGACCGGCACCACCGGCTCTACCGCGCGGACTCCTCGTCATGGGCCGTCGACCGCCGGTTCCACGCGCGCGGAGCTCGCCAGTGGTACCGCATCGCGAGCAGCCGCAGTACGAAAGCCGTGACGACCGCGAGCCCGCTGGTGAACGGGTTGAGCACGTCGTAGCGAATGCAGAGAACCACCAGCGCGGAGCCGACGATCGCCGGGACCGCGTACAGGTCTCGGTCCCAACGCAGCAGGGAGGGAACCTCGTTGGCGAGGACGTCACGCAGCACTCCGCCACCCACGGCGGTCGCGAGACCGAGGGTGGCGGAGGCGGTGAGGCCGAGGCCGTGGTCGTACGCCTTGACCGTGCCCGTGACGCAGAACAGGCCGAGCCCCGCCGCGTCGAAGACGTTCACCCCCGCCTGGATGCGCTCCACCTCCGGGTGGAGGAAGAAGACCAGCAGGGCGGCGAGCAGCGGCGTCAGGAAGTATCCGAGGTCCGTGAACGCCGCCGGCGGCACCGCCCCGATGACCAGATCCCGCAGCAGCCCTCCGCCCAGCGCGGTGACCTCGGCGAGGACGGCGATCCCGAAGACGTCGAAGTTCTTGCGAACGGCGAGCAGGGCGCCCGAGATCGCGAAGACGAAGATGCCGACGACGTCGAGGGTGTGCTGGACGGAGGGGCTGAAGAGCTGGTGAATCACCCCCGTATTGTGACCGCGGCCGTCCTACGGGGCCGCAGAGGCTTGCGGGACGGGCAGGGCGGGCTTACAGGGCGGGCTTGCCGGTCGTGAACAGCCACGTCCGGAACAGGTCGTCGAGCTGCTTGCCGCTGATCTTCTCCGCGAGCCGGATGAAGTCGTCCGTGTTCGCGTTGCCGTACCGGTGGAGTCTGGTCCAGGTGGGCAGGAGCTTGAAGAAGGCGGGGTCGCCGATGCGTTCGCGGAGCATCTGGAGGGTCATCGCGCCGCGTTGGTAGACCGCGGAGGCGAACATGGTGTCGCGCTGCGGGTCGCCGACGACGGTCTGCCAGAAGGCGCTGGTGTCGGGGCGGGAGTTGTATCCGGCGAGGAAGGAGTCGTGCGCCGAGCGGGTGCCCTTGTGCTCGGCCCACAGCCACTGGGAGTAGGTCGCGAAGCCCTCGTTGAGCCAGATGTCCTTCCAGCGGTCCACCGACACGGAGTCGCCGAACCACTGGTGGGCCAGCTCGTGCACGATGGTCGTCTCGTTGCGCACGGCCGAGTACACCGGCTTGGTCTGCGTCTCCAGCGAGAACCCGGCCGCCGGCATGTCGTCGACGATCGCCCCGGTCTCCTCGAACGGGTACGGCCCGAAGACCTTCGACCAGTAGTCGGTGGCCTCGGCGGTCACCGCGTACACGTCGACGCTGTTGCTGTTCGCGAGCACCGGGTCGATGGCCACGTAGATCGGCGTCCCGCCGGGTGTGACGCCCGTCTTCACGTCGAACTTCCCGATGGTGGCGGTGGCGAGGTAGGTCGCCATCTGCTTCTTCTCGCGCCAGTGGGTGTACGTCGAGCCGCCCTTGTCGTACGTCGACACCAGCCGGCCGTTGGAGACGCCGGTCAGTCCCTTCGGCGCCTTGATCCGGATGTCGAAGGACGCCTTGTCGGAGGGGTGGTCGCTGGACGGGAACCAGGTGGAGGCGGCGTTGGGTTCACAGGCGACGAAGACACCGTCGTCTGTCTTCATCCACCCGTACTGGGAGCCGAAGACGATGGGCCCGCCCAGCGGTTCGGGAACGCCGCCGTAGGTGACGGCGACCTCGAACTCCCGCCCCTT
The DNA here is from genome assembly GCF_033795085.1 of Streptomyces sp. AK08-02. Taxonomy (NCBI): domain Bacteria; kingdom Bacillati; phylum Actinomycetota; class Actinomycetes; order Kitasatosporales; family Streptomycetaceae; genus Streptomyces; species Streptomyces sp. AK08-02. Next base: position 81,539 of record NZ_JARAZV010000012.1, on the reverse strand, counting down.
GGACAGGGATCCGTGGGGCGTGACGCGTATCTCGTCGCCCGCGCGCGTGAACTGCGCGCGTCTGCCGTCCACTTCGACCCGTGTGACCTCCAACTGCTGGAGGTCCAGATCGAAGGACGAGAGGTTCTGGGTGGCACGGGCGGTGATGGTCGTCAGCCCGTCGAGACGGTCGGTGTCCGGGTTGTAGGCGATGTCGAGGGCGTAGTGCCTCGCGTCGAAACCACCGTTGCCGAGCTGCGGGAAGTAGGAGTCACCGATGCCGTCGGCCCCCGGGGCCGGGTGGGAGGAGGCTGCGATCACGAGGAAAGAGGCCGCCGCGGTGGCGACGGCCCCTAAACGTGCCGAACGGGAGAGTGCCATGAGTCATCCCTTTTCGAACGTGCCGGTCGGATAAGACGGACACGGACGACTCTGCGCTCCCCCGTTCAGGCATGTGCATGACTTTGCCAACTTGTCATGCCCTACTTGTCCTTTGACTCCTGCGGGTCCGTGGGGGCTTGTCGCGCAGTTCCCCGCGCCCCTGGGTGGGTCTCCGCCGCCGGGGTTACCAGTTCCACGGCTTCCCTCGCCGCCGAGAGCAGGTTGGTGTCCTGCGGGGCCTGGTCCTCGGCGTTCTCGGGGTGGTGACAGGCGACCTGCTGGCCGGGCTTCAGCTCCAGGAGCGGCGGCTCGGTCGTCCGGCAGATCTCCGTCGCCTTCCAGCACCGGGTGTGGAAGCGGCAGCCGCTGGGCGGTGCGATCGGCGACGGCACATCGCCCTTGAGCAGGATGCGCTCGCTCTTGGCGCCCCGGCGCTTGGGGTCGGGCACCGGCACCGCCGACATCAGGGCCTTGGTGTACGGGTGCATCGGCGCCTGGTACAGGGAGCTCCGGTCGGCGAGTTCGACGATCTTGCCGAGGTACATCACCGCGATCCGGTCCGAGACATGGCGTACGACGGACAGGTCGTGCGCGATGATCACGTAGGTCAGGCCGAGTTCCTTCTGGAGGTCGTCCATCAGGTTGACGACCTGCGCCTGGATCGACACGTCCAGCGCGGAGACCGGCTCGTCCGCCACGACCAGCTTCGGCTTCAGGGCGAGCGCGCGGGCGATGCCGATGCGCTGGCGCTGGCCGCCGGAGAACTCGTGCGGGTAGCGGTTGAAGTGCTCGGGGCTCAGGCCGACCAGCTCCAGGAGGCGCTGGACCTCCTTCTTCACCCCGCCCTCGGGCTCCACGCCCTGGAGCCGGAAGGGCGCCGAGACGATCGAGCCGATGGTGTGACGGGGGTTCAGGGAGCCGTACGGGTCCTGGAAGATCATCTGGATGTCCCGCCGCAGCGGACGCATCCCGGACGCGTTCAGCCGCGTGATGTCCTGGCCCTCGAAGTGGATCGAGCCGGCGGTCGGTTCCTGGAGCCGGGTGACGACCCGGCCCATGGTCGACTTGCCGCAGCCCGACTCGCCGACGACGCCGAGGGTCTCGCCCTTGCGCACCTCGAAGGAGATGCCGTCGACGGCCTTCACCGCGGCGACCTGACGCTGCAGGATCCCCTTCTTGATGGGGAAGTGCTTGACCAGGCCCTCGACCTTGAGCAGTACCTCGCGCTCGTCGGAGGAGGCCGCCGCCTCGGTCGCTGCTTCGGTCGCTGCCTCGGGTTTCTTCGTCTCGCTCACAGCTTCGGCGCAATCTCTTCGGTCCAGATCCGCGTACGGTCCTCCGGCGAGAGGTGACAGGCGGAGAAGTGCCCGCCTGCGACCTGCTGGAGCTCCGGGCGGACGGTACGGGTGACATCGCCCTTGGGGACGTCCGCGTACGGGCAGCGCGGGTGGAAGGCGCAGCCCGAGGGGACGTTGATGAGGCTCGGCGGCTGCCCCTTGACGGGGATGAGCCGGTCGGAGGTCTCACGGTCGATACGCGGCATGGAACCGAGCAGACCCCAGGTGTACGGGTGCTGCGGCTGCGCGAAGATCTCGTCGACCGGCCCGCGCTCCACGCACCGGCCGCCGTACATCACCAGGACCTCGTCGGCGATCTCGGCGACCACGCCGAGGTCGTGGGTGATCAGGACGACCGCGGAGCCGAACTCCTTCTGCAGGTCCCGGATCAGGTCGAGGATCTGCGCCTGGACGGTCACGTCGAGGGCGGTCGTCGGCTCGTCCGCGATGAGCAGTTCGGGGTTGTTGACCAGCGCCATCGCGATCATCGCGCGCTGGCGCATACCGCCGGAGAACTCGTGCGGGTAGCTGTCGACACGCTTGCCGGGCTCGGGGATGCCGACCCGGTCGAGCATCTCGATCGCCCGGGTACGGGCGACCTTCTTGCTGACGTCGTGGTGGACGCGGTACGCCTCCACGATCTGGTTGCCGATCTTGTAGTACGGGTGCATCGCGGACAGCGGATCCTGGAAGATCATCGCCATGTCGCGGCCCCGCAGCTTGCGGACCTCGTCGGGGTCCGCGCCGACCAGTTCCTTGCCGTCGAGCCAGATCTCGCCGGACATCTGGACGTTCTTGCCGCGGGCGCCGAGCCGGTGCAGGCCCATGATGGCCAGCGAGGTGACGGACTTGCCGGAGCCGGACTCGCCCACGATGGAGAGGGTCTTGCCCTTCTCCAGCTGGAAGCTGAGTCCGTCGACGGACTTGACCAGACCGTCGTCGGTCGGGAAGTGCACCTTGAGGTCGCGGACTTCGAGGAAGGCGGCGGGCGCGTTCGAGGGCGAGGGCTCGCCCACTGCCGCGCCGGTCTTGGACAGTTCGGTCACGAGAGCCTCACCCGAGGGTCGGCGGCCGCGTAGAGCAGGTCCACCAGGAGATTTGCGACAACGACGAAGAGGGCGGCGAGCAGAGTGACGCCGAGGATCGGGGGCAGGTCGTTGTCCTTGATGCCCTGCACCGCGTACTCACCGACACCGTGCAGCGAGAACACCGTCTCGGTGATCAGCGCGCCGCCGAGCAGCAGACCGAGGTCCATGCCGAACACGGTGATGATCGGTGTGAGCGCGGCCCGCAGACCGTGCCGGACGACGACCTTGCGCTCCCGCAGGCCCTTGGCGCGGGCCGTGCGGATGAAGTCCTCGTTCATCGTCTCCAGCATCCCCGAGCGGGTGAGCCGCGCGTAGATGGCGGAGTAGAGAAGGGCGAGCGAACACCACGCCGGGAACAGCGTGTTGGCCCACTGCGCCGGGTTCTCGGTGAACGGCACATAGGTGCGGCCGAAGATCGGCCACTGGTAGGTGAAGAGCAGCAGCGCCAGGTTGCCGGTGAAGAACATGGGCAGCGAAACACCGGCGAGGGCGACTCCCATGAAGGACCGGTCGAAGAACGATCCCGGCTTCAGGGCGGAGATGACACCGATCGCCACACCGGACACCAGCCACATCACGGCCGCGCCGGCGGCGAGCGAGATCGTCACCGGAAGGCGGGAGGTGAGCTGCGGCCAGACCTCGACGTGGGTCTTGAAGGAGTAGCCGAAGCACGGCGCGTTGCACTGCGTCGTGGTGGGCCCCAGGTCATAGGTGGCGCCGGCCACGATCCCCTTGATGAAGTGCCAGTACTGGAGATAGAGGGGGTCGTCCAGACCGAGGTTGCTCTTGACCGCAGCGATGTCCGCCGCCGACGGGCTCTTCCCGATGTACTGCTGGGCCAGCTGGTCGGCGGTCTGGCCGGCGAGCCGTGGCAGCAGGAAGAAGATGGCGAAGGTCACCGCGGTGACGACCAGCAGCAGGATCACTGCCGCGAACGTCCGACGGAGGATGTACGAGATCACGGGGATCGGCCTGGTGCCCGCGGGCTGCGAAGCCCGCGGGCACCAATGCCTTCACCTGCCTTCCGGGGCTGCTACTTCTTCGTGGTGCCGATGTTGAGGTAGTCGTACTGACCGCTGAAGGCCGCCGTGGAGACCAGGTTGGTGAAGTTGGCCGGGCGGTACAGCAGGACCTTGAAGTACGTCAGCGGGACCAGGGCGGCCGCGTCCATCGTCTTCTTGTCGATCTCGGCGTACATGCCCTCACGCGTGGTCTTGTCCTCGGTACCGATCGCCTTCCCCAGCAGGTCGTTGACGCTCTTGTCGTCGAACTGCGAGAGGTTGGTGTTGCCCGAGGCACCGATGGCGGAGCCGTTCAGGATCTGCTGGAGGAAGCCGAAGCCGGCCGGCCAGTCGGCACCCCACTGCATCATCATCAGACCGACGTTGTTCTCCGCGTCCCACTTCGGGACACCCGCGTAGTCGGTGAAGTACTTGCCCGACGGGAACTGCTTCAGGCTGGCGTTGATGCCCGCCTTCTTCAGCGAGTTGATGATCGCGGTGGCCGCGTCGATCTCGGCCGGACGGTCACTGCGCGCGGTGATGTTGGTGTTGATCGTGGTCTGGCCACAGGCCTTGAGAGCGTCCTTGGCCTTGGCCACGTCGCCCTTGTTGCCGTCGGTGGCGTAGACGTCCGACTTCGCGTAGCCCGGGATGTCGGGCGGGAGGACGGTCGTGGCGATGTCACCGCGGATCGGGCCGCCCTCGGCGGTCTGCACCGAGACCTTGTCGATCGCGTACTGGACGGCCTTGCGGCAGTCGACGTTGTCGAACGGCTTCAGCTTGGTGTTGATCGCCATGTAGACGAGACGGCCACCGTAGGTGTTGTCGGTGCTGGCCTTCTTGTCGGCGTTGTTGATGACGTCGGCCTGGGTCGCGGCCTGGACACCGGTGCCGCCGAGGTCGATCGCGTTGCCGGCCTGGACGTCCTGGTCGATGGTCTCCGGGTTGACCTTGAGGTTGACCACGATCTTGTCCGGGTACTGCTTGCGCAGCGGGTCGGTCGCGGCGTCCCAGTTCTTGTTGCGGACGAGGACGGCGGACTTGCCCTCGTCGTAGCTCTGGAACTGGTAGGAACCCGAGGACACGATGTTCTTGACGTAGTCGATGCCCTTGTCCTTGGACTGGGGCACCGGCGCCGTCTGCGGCTGCGCGGCCAGGTAGTCGAACTCCTGGAAGGCGCGGTTGAGCTTGAAGACGACCGTGGTGTCGTCCGGCGTCTGGATCGACGCCAGGCCCGCGGGGTTCTTGTCCTTGTAGGGACCCTTGTACTTGTCGCCGCCGTCGAGGAACTGCTGGAAGTAGTTCGGGCCGAGGGAGAGCACGTCACGCGCGAAGTTGGAGCGCTCGACGGCGTACTTGACGTCCTTCGAGGTGATCGGGGTGCCGTCCTGGTACTTCAGCCCCGCACGGAGCTTGTACGTCCAGGTCTTGCCGCCGTCACTGGGGACACCGGCGCTCTCGGCGAGGTCCGGGACCAGCTCGTTGCCCTTCTGGCCCGGACCGGGCTTGAAGGTCATCAGCGAGCGGGCGTACAGCCGGCTGAAGTTGAACATGTACCCGTAGTACGTGTTGCCGGGGTCGAAGGAGTCCGGGACGTCGGACAGCTCGTAGGTGACCGTGCCCCCCTTCTTGTCGGACACGTTGACGACGCCCTTGGTCGCTGCGTTGGCCCCAGCAGCCTTGGTGCCGCCGTCGTTCGAATTGTCATCGGCTTTACTGCAGCCTGCGAGCACCAGGCTCGCAGATCCGATCGCCGCAACCGCGGCCAGCGCTGACCTTCGCATGATGGTCTGCTTCTCCTCCATTAGTGGAAACTTGCTGAAAACTCCCGACACGGCCGCATCAGCGGCTGCGCGGGTCGAGTGCGTCCCGGAGACCGTCGCCGAGCAGGTTGAACGCCAGAACGGTCACGAAGATGGCGAGGCCGGGCACGATCATGAACTGCGGGTCGACCTGGTAGTAGGTGACCGCCTGGTTGAGCATTCCGCCCCAGGAGGCCTGCGGGGGCTGGATACCGACGCCGAGGAAGCTCAGCGAGGCCTCGAAGAGGATGTTGGTCGGGATGAGCAGCGTCGAGTAGACGATGATCGGGCCGACCAGGTTCGGCAGCAGTTCCCGGAAGAGGATGTACGGCCCCTTGGCGCCCATGCCCCGGGAGGCGTCCACGAACTCGCGCTCGCGCAGGGCCAGCGTCTGACCTCGGACGATGCGTCCCAGGTAGGGCCAGTTGAAGAAGCCGATGACGAAGATCAGCACGGTGATGTGGAGCGGGAGCCCTTCGAGGCCGAACGCGCCGCCCTGCAGCGTGGCGGAGATGGCGATGGCGAACAGCAGAAGGGGGAAGGCGAGGAAGGTGTCCATCAGCCGGCTGATGATCGTGTCGACCCGCCCGCCGTAGTAGCCGGCGACCACACCGAGGATCGTGCCGATCACGTTGGACAGGATCGTGGCGCCGAAGGCGACGACCAGGGAGACCCAGGAGCCCTCCAGGATGCGGGTGGCGATGTCGCGCCCGAACTTCGGTTCGACACCGAGCGGGTGGTCCCAGCTCATACCGCCGAAGTCGCCCGTGGGGAGGGAGGTGTTGGGGTCGATCAGGTCCTGGTTGAAGGCGTTGGGGTCGAGGCCGAACATCGCCTGGATGGGCCGGGAGAGAAGCGCGGTCAGGATCAGCAGGATGACGATGACACCGCCGACGACGGCCACCTTGTCCCTCTTGAACCGGGCCCAGGCGATCTGGCCCAGGGAACGGCCCTCGATCTGCCCCTTACCGGCACCCGCGAGCACAGCCTCCGGCTGTACCTCGGCTGCCGCTGCGGTGGTCTCGATCGGTGCGGTCACAGTGACCCGACCCCTCTCGCCGGTGGTGACCGGCCTACGCCTGCCGCTGTCTGCGGCTTGATTCACTTGCCTGCCGGGGCGGGCCGCGGTTGACGCGGCCCGGTGACCCGGCTGTTCGTCCCTGCTGACGATCCGTGCTGATTAGTCGACTTAGCCATGCGCCGCCCGACCGCAGGATCGATGACCCCATCGTCTGACAGGCGAGTCTTCAGTGATTCGGCGATCACGTGAAAGGTCTGTCGGCGAAAGTATGCGTAAACGTGATGCTGTCCTGTGGATTCCGTTATCCGAACACCGGGTAACGCCCCTCGGACGCGGGGCAGTTGGGACAGAAAGGGCATTCCCATACTATCGCGACCATCCGTCGCGATCTACGCGCGGAGACACTGGAAAGACAGTGGCGCGCCAATTCGGCCGTCCGGGTGATGGACCGCTCAGTAACGCCCCCGCGCCGGTGGGTACCCGTATCCCGCCGCCGGGGCCTGCGGGCTCGGGGGCGGAGCGGCGACCGCGTGGGCCTCCCGGTCGTAGAACGGCCGGGCGTTGGCGCGCAGCCACATCACGACCGGGTCCTGCTCGTCCGACATCGCGACCGTCGACACCGGCAGCCCCTCGGGGACCGCCCCTATCGACTGCTGCATCATCGCGCGCACCGAGTCCACGGCCGGCGGCGAGGTTTCGTACACGTCGAGTCCGATGGCCAGATACGGCGCGCCGAGCGCCGGCTGCACCCAGGCCCGGCGCAGGGAGCGGACCGCCGGGGTGCGGTGGGCGTTCTGCGAGAGGAGGGCGTAGAACTGCGGGATCTCGATGCCGGGCTCGGCCAGTCGCAGGGGTCCGGCTGGCTGGCGCTCCAGGCCCGCGGCGATACGGCGCAGATCGAGCCAGGGGATGCCGACGCCGCCGCCCGGGGAGTGCGGGTTGAGCCAGAGGCCGTACTGGTCCGGGTAGAGGGTGCGGGCCACGTCGAGGCCGTCGACCACCTCGTACGACCTGTTCCAGCCACTGACCGACAGCTCCTGGGCGGAGGTCACACAGGGCGCGTAGCCATACCCGTCGACCTGCATGTTTCCGTACTGCGCGTCGGGAGAGCCGGCCTGGCCGTGCCAGAGCAGCATCCAGATCTGGCCGGAGGACGGGGTCGCGAGGGCGCGCAGGAGCGCCTCGTAGGCGTCGTAACGCCCGGGCGTCACCTGGCGCAGCATGTGCTCGACCTGACCGGCCGCGGCCGTGCCCGACGCGCTCACCATTACCGCCCCTTCGTAACACCGAACGAGTTGTGCGTTTCTTAGCTTAAGCGGCGGCGCTGACAGGCACGCCCCCTGGAACGGCCGCCCAAGAGCTCGGGACTTGCTCTGTCTGGGCGGCCGCGGGCCTATTGTGGCTGGTCGCGCCCACGCGGCGCAGCCGCAAAATGTCACAGTCCCGCGCCCCGTTGGGGCCGCTTCAGTGGCCGTGTTGGTAGAAGGGGCGGACCTTTGCCCGCAGCCAGTCCGTCACCGGGTCCTGGGCTATGTCCAGGAAGACGAGGTTCACCGGCCAGGGGGAGGGTGTGTGGCCCAGCGCCCTGGCCAGGGCGTCCATCGGGATGGTGCGGGCGACCGGGTCCCAGGGGGAGAGCTCGACGCCGACGAACATGACAGGGGCGGCCGTCTCGATCGTCGCCAGACAGCGGCGGGCCGTCCGGACCACGCCCGTGCCGGCGAACTCCGTCGCCGCGGCGGCGAGGAAGTCGACCGGGTCCTCCTGCCAGTTGGGCTCGTAGAGGCGGACCCTGCCGCCGCCGGCGCCGTCGAGGAGGGTGCGGCCGGAGCGGCAGAGCTCGGCCACGGCCTGCGGGGGCAGGGGGACTCCGACCACGCCGTCCGGGTTCACGGCGATGCCGACCTGGGGCTGCAGGCCGCGGGCGAACTCGACGGCGGGGGCCACGGTGTACGAGACATGGCCGCCGACGACCTGCCGGAACTGTTCCTCCGAGCTGAAGACCGGCACGTACGCCTGGCCCGCGATGTCCATCGTGGGCAGGTCGAGAGGGCCGGTGTAGGGGCCACCGCCGGACGGAAGGGGAACCCAGACGAAGCTGCGGCCGAGGACCTCGACGATGCGGGCGCCCGCGCCGGGGACGCCGAGGGAGGCCGAGAGCACCTCCTCCAGCTCGTTGCCCGGCCATCCGCCGTGCGAATGGGGATGTGCCTGGGGGAAGCCCCCGGGAAAGTCCGGGGGAAGGTCCGCCGGGATGTCCATCTGCCTACCGCCTGCTGTGAACCGCTGTCCTGAGTCCCTCAAGGGGAGTCCCTTAATGGGCAAAACCCTAACCGGCCCCGGCGGAAACGACGGTCAGTCCGCGAAGTCGATCCTGCGCAGGATGTCCGCCGCGTCCCGGTCGATCAGCACCGCCGAGCCGCAGCCGTCCGGCAGGTTCCCCTTCTCCACCGAGCGCAGCAGCCGCGAGGCGGCCTGACGGTGCCGCAGGAACGCGTACCGCGAGACGCCCCGGCCTCGTTCACGCTGGCCCTCCAGCGCCTCGCCGGGGGTGACGTCGAGGAGGAGCAGATGCAGGGTGCCGCCCCGGCGGCGGGCCTCGCGGGCCAGCCAGCCGCGCACCCAGGCCTGTGTACCGCAGTCGTGCACGACGACTCCGGCGCCCGAGCGCAGGGCGCGGCGCAGTCCGGCGTAGTGGGCGAGGCGGACCAGCGGCCGGTAGACGGCGTAGGGGAGGAAGGAGGGCGTACGGGCGTCCCAGTGGTCGCGGGTGTTCTGCGAGTCGATGCCGGCGGCGCGCACCGCCCGGCGCATCAGTGTGGACTTGCCGCTGCCCGGCAGACCGGTGACCACGACGAGGTCGCGGGCGCCGAAGGTGAGGCCGTGCGGGCTGTGGCCCGAGCGCTCCCGCAGATCGCGGATCACGGGTTCCGGGCGGGCCGCGCACGCCTCCCGGGCGGGGCCGGCCGGCTGCTTGGGCAGCGCGTCGGTCAGTGCGAGGGCCGAGGTCGTCGCATACGCCGTGGTCCTGTTCACCGTGTTCGTCCTCCCATGGGGTCGGGAAGTACCGTCCCCGTCGAGTGTAAAGAGAAGGTAATACGCGGTGTCTCTCGGTTGGGTCCGATTACTGCAACAGGCCTGCTACAGGGCGGTGTGTGAGCCTGTGGCGGGACCGCGCCCCCTCTGTGAAGGGTCCCCCTGCCGTGCCGAAGGAATGCGTGCGATGATGTGCCCGCCAACTGCATACCGGCCGCTTGAATCCGCGCGGGAGAGTTCCGGGACCCTTTGGGTACCCGGGCGCCGAAGGAGCAAGTCCCTCCCTTGAATCTCTCAGGCCCCGTTACCGCGCGGGCGAGGCACATCTGAAAAGCGGGCCGCGGGTCGTCATGACCGGTGGCTCCACCCAAGGTGCAAGTCAGTGACCTGCCGTTTCACCGGCGGTCATGACGAACCTCTCAGGTTCCGATGACAGATGGGGAGGAACGACCTCGCCGTCATGCCCTGGGAGCACTACCGATGAGCAGCACCTCTCCGCGTCTTACCGCGCTCGACGCCCTGCATCGTTCGCTCGGCGCGACGATGACCGACTTCGCGGGCTGGGACATGCCCCTGCGGTACGGCTCCGAACGCGACGAGCATCTGGCCGTGCGCACGAAGGCCGGCCTCTTCGACCTCTCCCACATGGGCGAGATCACCGTGACCGGGCCGGAGGCCGCCGCCCTTCTCGACCACGCCCTTGTCGGCAACATCGGGTCGATCGCCGTCGGGCGCGCCCGCTACACCATGATCTGCCGGGCCGACGGCGGCATCCTGGACGACCTGATCGTCTACCGCCTGGCCGAGACCGAGTTCCTGGTGGTGGCCAACGCGGGCAACGCGCAGGTCGTGCTGGACGCCCTCGTCGAGCGGTCCGACAGCTTCGACGCGCTGGTCCGCGACGACCGGGACGCCTACGCGCTGATCGCCGTACAGGGCCCGGAGGCCCCCGGCATCCTCGCCGCCCTCACGGACGCCGATCTCGACGGCCTGAAGTACTACGCGGGGCTGCCCGGCACGGTCGCCGGCGTCCCTGCCCTGATCGCGCGCACCGGGTACACCGGCGAGGACGGCTTCGAGCTGTTCGTGGCGCCGGGTGACGCGGAGAAGGTGTGGCAGGCGCTGACCGACTCGGGCACGCCCGTCGGGCTCGTCCCCTGCGGCTTGTCCTGCCGGGACACCCTGCGCCTGGAGGCGGGCATGCCGCTGTACGGGCACGAGCTGAGCACCTCCCTCACCCCCTTCGACGCCGGGCTCGGCCGGGTCGTCAAGTTCGAGAAGGCGGGCGACTTCGTGGGCCGCGCCGCCCTGCGCGAGGCCGCCGAGCGCGCCTCCTACGAGCCGCCGCGGGTACTCGTCGGCCTGGTCGCCGAGGGCCGTCGCGTCCCGCGCGCCGGGTACGCGGTCGTCGCCGACGGCCGGGTGATCGGCGAGGTCACCTCGGGCGCCCCCTCCCCCACGCTCGGGAAGCCGATCGCGATGGCGTACGTCGACGCCGCGCACTCGGCGCCCGGTACGGCGGGTGTGGGCGTGGACATCCGGGGCAGCCACGAGCCGTACGAGGTCGTGGCGCTCCCCTTCTACAAGCGCAGGAAGTAACCCTGCCCCCTGACCGCGCTCCGGCGTCGGCAACAACCCGTGTCCTGCCCGCTGACGGGCAGGCGGTGTTTCCCTGTGGTACCCCATGCACGACCAGTCCCCCGCGTACAGGAGAATTCAGGCCATGAGCAACCCCCAGCAGCTGCGCTACAGCAAGGAGCACGAGTGGCTGTCGGGCGCCGAGGACGGCGTCTCGACGGTCGGTATCACCGAGCACGCGGCCAACGCGCTCGGCGATGTCGTGTACGTACAGCTTCCCGAGGTCGGTGCCACGGTGACCGCGGGTGAGACCTGCGGTGAGCTGGAGTCGACCAAGTCGGTCAGCGACCTGTACTCGCCGGTCACCGGTGAGGTCACCGAGGTCAACGAGGACGTCTCCAACGACCCGTCGCTGGTGAACTCCGCCCCGTTCGAGGGCGGTTGGCTCTTCAGGGTGCGGGTCTCCGACGAGCCGGCCGACCTGCTCTCCGCGGACGAGTACACCGCGATCTCCGGCAGCTGAGACCCCCGAGCCGAGTTCCCCGGGCACAAGGACGTAAGGACGTACTGACCCCATGTCGCTTCTGAACACTCCCCTGCACGAGCTCGACCCCGACATCGCCGCCGCCGTCGACGCCGAGCTGAACCGCCAGCAGTCCACCCTGGAGATGATCGCCTCGGAGAACTTCGCTCCGGTCGCCGTCATGGAGGCCCAGGGCTCGGTCCTCACCAACAAGTACGCCGAGGGCTACCCCGGCCGCCGCTACTACGGCGGCTGCGAGCACGTCGACGTCGCCGAGCAGATCGCGATCGACCGGGTCAAGGAGCTGTTCGGCGCCGAGTACGCCAACGTGCAGCCGCACTCGGGCGCCTCCGCCAACCAGGCGGCGCTGTTCGCGCTGGCCCAGCCCGGCGACACCATCCTCGGCCTGGACCTGGCGCACGGCGGCCACCTCACCCACGGGATGCGGCTGAACTTCTCCGGCAAGCAGTTCGACGTGGTCGCCTACCATGTCGACGAGGCCGGTCTGGTCGACATGGCCGAGTTGGAGCAGCTCGCCAAGGAGCACCGCCCGAAGGTGATCATCGCGGGCTGGTCGGCGTACCCGAGGCAGCTGGACTTCGCCGAGTTCCGGCGAATCGCGGACGAGGTCGGGGCCTACCTCTGGGTCGACATGGCGCACTTCGCCGGTCTGGTCGCGGCGGGCCTGCACCCGAACCCCGTTCCCTACGCGGACGTGGTCACCTCCACCACCCACAAGACGCTGGGCGGCCCGCGCGGCGGCATCATCCTGGCGAAGCAGGAGTTCGCGAAGAAGCTGAACTCGTCCGTCTTCCCGGGCTTCCAGGGCGGCCCCCTGGAGCATGTGATCGCGGCGAAGGCCGTCTCCTTCAAGGTCGCCGCCTCGGACGACTTCAAGGAGCGCCAGCGGCGTACGGTGGACGGTGCGCGCATCCTCGCCGAGCGCCTGGTCCGGGCGGACGTCGGCGAGCACGGCGTGTCCGTCCTGTCGGGCGGTACGGACGTCCACCTGGTCCTCGTCGACCTGCGCGACTCCGAACTGGACGGCAAGCAGGCGGAGGACCGGCTCCACGAGGTCGGCATCACCGTCAACCGGAACGCGATCCCCAACGACCCGCGTCCCCCGATGGTGACGTCGGGCCTGCGGATCGGCACCCCGGCGCTGGCCACCCGCGGCTTCACGGCCGAGGACTTCGAGGAGGTCGCGGATGTCATCGCCGAGACCCTCAAGCCGTCCTTCGACGTCGACGCCCTGAAGGCCCGCGTGAAGGCGCTGGCCGACAAGCACCCGCTGTACCCCGGCCTGAACAAGTAGTTTCCCGGCGGGGGCACCCGACGACGCGTGCCCCCGCCCTCTCTGGAGGAGTCCCCGTGGCCATCTCGGTCTTCGACCTGTTCTCGATCGGTATCGGCCCGTCCAGCTCCCACACGGTCGGCCCGATGCGGGCGGCCCGTCTCTTCGCCCGCCGGCTGCGCAACGAGGAGGTCCTCGGGTCGGTGGCGTCGGTCCGCGCTGAGCTGTACGGCTCCCTGGGCGCGACCGGCCACGGCCACGGCACTCCCAAGGCGGTGCTGCTCGGCCTGGAAGGCGCCTCTCCGCGCACGGTGGACGTCGAGGGCGCCGACGGCCGGGTGGAGCGGATCAAGGAGTCGGGCCGGCTCAACCTGCTGGCCGACCACGAGATCGCCTTCTCCTTCGACGACGACCTGATCCTGCACCGCCGCAAAACGCTCCCCTACCACGCGAACGGCATGACCCTTTGGGCGTACGACGCCTCGGGCGCCGAACTCCTCTCGAAGACGTACTACTCGGTGGGCGGCGGATTCGTCGTCGACGAGGACGCGGTGGGCGCGGACCGGATCAAGCTCGACGACACGGCCCTCAAGTACCCCTTCCGCACGGGCGACGAACTGCTGCGCCTGACGAAGGAGACGGGCCTGTCGATCTCCGCGCTGATGCTGGAGAACGAGCGGGCCTGGCGTACCGAGGACGAGATCCGCTCCGGGCTGCTGGACATCTGGCGGGTGATGCAGGCGTGCGTGTCACGCGGTATGTCCCGCGAGGGCATCCTGCCGGGCGGGCTTCGCGTCCGCCGCCGCGCGGCCATGTCGGCGCGTCAACTCCGGGCGGAGGGCGAGCCGTTGGCGCGCGCGATGGAGTGGATCACGCTGTACGCGATGGCGGTGAACGAGGAGAACGCGGCGGGCGGCCGGGTCGTGACGGCCCCGACGAACGGGGCCGCGGGCATCATCCCGGCGGTCCTGCACTACTACCTCAACTTCGTGCCGGGCGCCGACGAGGAGGGCGTGGTCCGTTTCATGCTCGCCGCCGGCGCGATCGGCATGCTGTTCAAGGAGAACGCGTCCATCTCCGGCGCGGAGGTCGGCTGCCAGGGCGAGGTCGGCTCGGCCTGCTCGATGGCGGCGGGCGCACTGGCGGAGGTGCTGGGCGGCAGCCCCGAACAGGTCGAGAACGCGGCCGAGATCGGCATGGAGCACAACCTCGGCCTGACCTGCGATCCGGTCGGCGGCCTGGTCCAGATCCCGTGCATCGAGCGCAACGGCATGGCCGCGGTGAAGGCGGTCACGGCAGCCCGGATGGCGATGCGGGGGGACGGCTCGCACAAGGTGTCCCTGGACAAGGTCATCAAGACGATGAAGGAGACGGGGGCCGACATGAGCGTCAAGTACAAGGAGACGGCTCGGGGCGGGCTTGCGGTGAACATCATCGAGTGCTGAGGGAACAGGCCCTGACCAGCACGTTCGTGTCTTTCCGTGCTGTCGGGGCCTTCCCTGCTTACGCGGCTGAAAGTCCCTGGAATCTCCCTGGGGCAGGCGTGAAAGTCCCTGAAAAGTCCCTGGGATGTCCCACGAGACAGGGGCCTGACCTGGGAAATCGCAACACCCTCAATTACTGCTCCGCTTCGCACAGGCTGCCGACAACCACGAGGATGTATCAAATCGATCCCCTAAAGCCACCACAGGGGTACCATTCGATACATGAGTGCTGCGGAGACCTCACGCCTGGAGCAGCGGCTGACCGGCCTCGCCCCCACGTTCACGACGGCACAGGCACGTCAGGTCCTGCTCTCCACGCGTGATCTGGCGTCCTTGGTCGCGGCGGGAGAGATAGACGAACTGTCCCGGGGGGTCTACCGGCGGGCAGACGCACCGGAGACCGCGCACGCAGATCTGCTTGCCGTGTGCGCACGGGCTCCGCGTGCCGTCGTATGCGGTGAGTCCGCCCTGGCACTGCATGAACTCATCGACGACATCCCTACAGCGGTACACATCGCCGTGCCGCGCGGTACCCGCCGTCCCACAATTTCCTACCCGCCGACCGTAGTGGCGCAGTACGCCCCGACGACCTTTGCTCTCGGCGTCGAACGATTCGAAGCAGCCCCGGGAGAGACGGTCCCCGTGTACAACGCAGCTCGCAGCGTCGTCGACGCGATGCGCCACCGTAGCCGTATCGGCGAGACCCTCGCCCTGTCCGCGCTCGGCCGCTATCTGCGCCGGGGCGGACGCCGTGACGTCGGCGAACTCCAGGACATCGCACGCGAGTTGGGCGCCCTCTCCGTCATCCGCCCTGCCGTTGAGGCGGTGCTCGCCTGATGGCCAACCCTGCGCGTGACACCACCGCCGGCCGCGTCTACAACGACCTGCGCAACCTGGCTCGCCGCGCCGGCCGGTCCACGGACGAGATCATGGTCGAGTACGTCCTCGAACGCTTCCTCTACCGCCTGGCCGCGTCACCCCTCGGCCGCGAACACTTCGTCCTCAAGGGCGGCCTGCTCCTCGCCCAGTTCGGCGCACGCCGGATGACCCGCGACATCGACATCCTCGGCCGCTCGTTCCCCGGCACCGAAACCGAGATCGTCCACCGGATCGGGGCCATCGCCGCCACCGAGATCGACGACGGAGTCGTATTCGATCCCGCGACGCTCAAGACCGTGCCCATCCGCGAGGAGGACGAGTACCACGGTCTACGCCTGTCCATGGCCGTGTCCGTAGCCCGGGCACGACTCAAGCTCCAACTGGATGTCAGCTTCGGGGATCCCGTCACTCCCGGCCCCCGGATCATCGACTACCCACAGCAGCTCACGCAGGACAGCTTCCAGATCCTCGGCTACCCACTCGCCACCGTCATCGCCGAGAAGCTCTCCACCGCTGTCTCACTCGGCGACCTCAACACCCGCGACCGGGATTACGGCGACCTCTACCGCCTGCTCACTCTCAACGACCTCGACGGCCAGGAACTCACCAGCGCGCTGACCGCCACCGCCGCGCATCGGGGCATCACCCTGAAACCCCTCAGCACCGCCGTCAGCGACCTCGGCGAACGTCGACAGACCTCGTACACCGCCTGGCGCCGTCGGCAAGGTCCCGCTGCAACCAGCTACCCCGAACGCCTCACCGACGTCGTCCGACAGGTCACCGCCTTCGCGGACACACTTCTCAACGGCGAGGCTCTCACTCTCACTTGGAGTTCAGCGACCCTCACGTGGTCATGAACCAGACCCGGCCGACCGGCCAGGCTTCAGGGCGAACCCGAGATGTATGCATTACGAGCAGTAACGGGTATCGAACGCGATCATGGGGCCCACCTGCGGCTTTGAGGATCTGAACCCTCGGTGGACCGCTGACCTGCAGCAATTCCAGCCCTCAGGCTCCCTGTCGGTCCCCGTCACTCCCGGTCACTCTCGAACACTCCGTCCCCGTGGGTCCCGTCCCCGGAGCGTCCCCGATGGTCCCGCATGGAACCGGGGGCGATGGCCTGTCAGGAAGGGGTCCCGACGAAGCCGCAGTTGTCGGGAGTGGTTCGCTTCTGGGGACCTACGCACTGCCACTCGGGCGCTGCGTACTTCTGTGTCCCCGGAAGCCTGCGCGTATCAGTCTGCCCCAACTGGCCTCCTCAAGGGGCGGATGTCGCCGAACCAGAGGTGCCGGTATGCCCGGCGGAGCTGGTTGAGGTCGCCGGTGACCGCGAGGCCGAGGGCGTCGCCGACGAGCGTGTGGAGATTGCTGCGGGCCAGCTGGCCGGCGGCCCAGGAGACGAGTTCCTCGCGGGGCTTGTAGGCCACGAGGGCGTTCGTGAGGCGCGTTGACGCTCGAAGGACGAGATCAGTTTTGCCCTTGTACTGGATGGTTTCCGGGCCGTTCACATTCAGCCAATCTTGGGCACGCTCGACGTACCAGCGGATGAGGGCTTTTCGAGCTGGCCAAGTTCAAGCTGTACGGAATTCCCCGTACAGGCCATCAAGTTCGGAACGTCGTTCGAGGCCAGAGGTAACCCTGCCACTGAGAACGGACCATCTGGTGAGCAGCCTGTTCACAGACCGTCGACTACACAGGGGGAAATGAAGTGTTTCTGGATCAGCTGGCCACATTGATGGCTGTGGCAGTCGGCGCCGCTGGCTCGTACGGCGCTACGACGCTGACCGAGCGGACGCGGTGGCGCCGGACGCAAGCCGAGCGCTGGCATGAGAAGAAATTCGATGTATACGCGCAATACGGCAACGCGCTCAAGGAACAGATTTGGATCACCCAGCGCATCTGCGCGGCGCTGGGGTATGCGCACGTCTTGGATCCCCTGGAGCCCGTCGAAGGGCTGCGGCTTCTCGATGCAGCCGAAGCGCGTCGGGCCACACTGTGGGAGTCCGTACTGCTGGTCGGTGACGCCGAGACTGTCGTAGTGGCGCGGTCATGGCACGAGGCAATCTGGACGCTGCAGTTGCATGTGCGAGAGCAGAGGCACGAGGCGGAGGGGTGGACCCGCGATTTACAGCGGGTGAGCCAGAAGCGAGATGCGTTCTACGCCTCTGCTCGGCGCGAACTAGGAGTTGCTGGGCCCCCGCCTCCGTCTGGGAACTGGCCTCGTGAATGGCAGCAGCAGGGTGAGGCCGACTAAGGGCAGGGGGTGACCGAAGTGCGGCCGCCCAGTGCCCTAAAAGCCGATGCCCTAGCGAACGGGTGTGCGAATTTTCCACTGGCAGGAGGGGAGAATCACCTGCGAAATGGTGGCGATTCAGCCCGCCGAACCGCCAAGGGGCCCTTCCGCTACATCTGCACGAACGGAAGGGCACCCATACGAGCGCCCCGTTCGAGCACTCGCGCCCCCATGTTCACTAGGACAACGGTTTCTGACAGATCTGGGCGCGGGTGATCGTCAGAAACGGTCCGGTGGGCTATAGCACCTGGACTGCCTTCACACCGGTGGTGATCAGTCCGCAGGTACCCGTAGGGCTCTTCTTCAGGCAGAGTCTGTTGTCAGCACCCTTGATGATGCCGACGCGGCCCACTCGGAAGTCGAACCCGAGGACTCCATCTGCCCACTTCGTCGCACTTCCACCGGGGCCGTTCCTGATGCGAAGGGTTCCGTCGGCCTGGATGGCGCCGAAGCGACCATCGTCGTAGACGACGGACTTGGCGTTCCTGAACAGCACCGGCCAGCTGTTGCCATTCTTGTACCGCAGCGTCCCGTCGTTCTGGACGACAGCGACGACACCGTCCTCGATGTCGAACGCCCGGACTTCGCTCCGCAGCAGTCGCCAGCTTCCGTTGGTGCCCGTCTTGATGCGCAGCGCCCCGTCGGCCTGCCTGGCGACGAACTTGTCACCGTCCAGGTCGACAGCGGTGACGTTCTGCAGCATCAGCGGCCAGCTGTTGCCGCTCTTGCCGTGCAGTGTGCCGTCGGTCAGGATGACGGCAATTCGGTCGCCCTCCACACTGAACGACTTGACGCCGCTCCCGCGGATTCGCGTCCAGGCACCGGCGACTCCCGTCTTCCGCCAGAGGGCACCGCCCTTCTGCGCAAAGATCTTGTCCTGGTTGACCTGGAATTTGGTGACGTTGCGCATGAGCGTCACCCAAGCGCCGTTGGTCTTCTGGACGTTCAGGTCGCCGTTCTTCTTCAGCAGTGCCATCAGGCCGACCTTGGCGGGCGCACAGCTCTGGCCCGTAAAGGAGGTTCCGCTCCACGCACCGTTACCGGTGCTCGGCCCGTTCGCGGTCAGATCAGGCGCTCCACAGATTCGTGCCCCGTGACCACTGTCGAAAGGGACAGCCCCGATCCCGGTGTCCCAGCAGCCATGAGACGACCACATCTGGAGGTGGATGTGCGCTACCCCGCGGTTGGCGCGCTGACCCGGTGCGGCGACCGTGCCCACCAGTTGACCAGCGCGCACACTTCCACCGGCGATGGAGCTGTTGATGTGAGTGAGAGCCACGCTCTTGCCGTTACCGGCGTTGATGCACAAGGTCCCGGTCGAAGCCTGGTAAAAGTGGACGCTGCCGCCGATCGGAGCCCGGACGTTTCTACCCGAAGCGGAATTGTCACACCCCGCCCCGGTGAGGTCGAGGGCATAATTGGCCGTCCCGGTATGAGAGACGCTGCCCCCGTAGCCCTGGCAGATATTCCACCGCTGCCCGACGTCGAACGGCGGCAGAATGTTGCCGGTGGCAGCTGAAGCTGAAGAATCCGTCAGGCCCAGGACGCTAGCAAGCATCCCAAGGACAACAAAGTACTCGGTGGCGTAGAGCCACGAGCGCTTTGCCAGATTCCTTCCGGGCTGCAATTTCATATTCACCTTAGCGCTCTGTAGGGATCGCGCTTAGGGGCTTATCGCTGGATGCAACAAGCCCCTAAGCGCTGAAGTGGTTACAATCTCGGGTATTCAGTGACTGATACGATCCGACCCCGAATAAGCTGAAGGCTACAGGGCAGGGAAATTGACTGCCAGAAGCCGCTGCCGTAGCGAACGAGCGTGCGGATTTTTCACCGGCAGGACGGGATAATCACCTGCGAAATCGCGGCGATTCACGCCCGCCAAGCCGCCACGAGGCCCTTCCGCTACATCTGTCACGATGGGAAGATCACCCAGACGAGCTCGCTGTTCGATCACGTAGGCCCCCATGTTCACTAGGACAACGACTTCTTTAAAACTCAAGCTCAGGCAGGGGGTAGTGGAGAGGTAGCCGCGGCAGCCGCAGCACTCGTAGCAGCGGGAGTCTTCGGGGGCGGAGGGGTACGGGACGCCTTGGTGGATGCCGCGGGCGTGGCCGCAGCCAGGGCGGGCGCAGTGGGGGTGGTGTTGGTTGTCGTACCGGTGGGCGGAGAGGCCTGCTTCGTGGATGGTCTGGCCGGTGCCGCGGGTGGGTTCGGGCCAGCGCGCGGATGGAGGGGGTGGCGACCATGGTGAGGGTGGCGAGGAGGATGAGCGCGGCGGCCGCGTAGAGGGTGGCATGGAGGCCGAGGAGGAGCACGGCGGGTCCGGCGGCGAACTGGGCGAGCGGGAACGCGAGGTAGGAGCCGAGGTCGTCGTAGGCGTAGACGCGGGCAAGGCGGTCCTCGGGGATCTGCTCGTTGAGGGTCGAGTACCAGGCGACGCCGGCCTGCTCGATACCCACGCCCGCCACGAAGTTGGCCACGACCAGCACCCAGGTATACGGGGCGAGCGCGAGCAGCAGCGGGATCATCGCCGTCAGGCCCATCAGCGCGCAGCCGACCAGGATCGCGCGCCAAGGGCGCCATCTCAGCGACAGTACGCCGCCGGCGACCGCGCCGAGCGAGCCCGCGGCGACGGCCAGGCCCCAGCCGGTGCGGCCGATCCCGGTGGTGTCGGCGACGGCCGGGCCCAGGACGGTGAACGACGCGGTGACGCCGGCGTTGAGGAAGCAGAAGGCCACCACGATCACCCACACCCAGCTGCGGGAGGTGAACTCCTGCCAGCCGACGCGCAGTTCCTGCACCACGCCGGGGCTGGGCGCGGGCGGTACGACCTGGACACGGACCAGCGCGAAGGACGCGGCGGCGCGCGCGAAGCTGAGCGCGTCGACGGCCAGACCCCAGCCGGGGCCGACCGCGGCGACCAGCACGCCGCCCAACGAGGCGCCCACGATCATCGCGCTGCTGCCCGCGATCCGGGAGAGCGCGAGGGCGGCGCGGCGGGACTCGGCCGGCACGGTCTGGGGCAGCAGGGCCTGGGCAGCGGGCTGGTAGCAGGAACCTGACGCCCCGTTGACCGCGGCAAGCACCATGAGCAGGGGGATGGCGGCGCTGTGGGTGAGGACCAGGGCAGCGATCACCGCCTGGCTCGCGGCGCTGACCACGCTGCTGCCGACCAGCAGTGGGCCACGCGGCAGCCGGTCCGCCAACACCCCGCCGTACAGCAGGAAGAGGATGCTGGTGAGGGAGTGGGCGCCGACCACCAACCCGAGCGAGCCGACCGAGCCAGTGGCATCGAGCACGGCGAAGGCCAGAGCGATCGGCGCCACCCCGTTGCCGAACAGACTGGCCGTCGTACCGATGAAGAGGTGACGGAACGGGCGATGACGCAGAGGCGCCAGGGCGGCAGACACGCGCCTGATCGTCGGGGACCCACAGCCGCACCGCGGTCTCGGTCAGATCGAAGTCCCTGGCGATCTGACCGACCGAGCGGTCACCACGCCGGCACAACTCGACGATCTCGGCCTTGAACTCAGGCGTGAACGAACGGCGAGGCCGAGGCTTCTTCCTCCCCGTGCTCTCCATGATGGACATCCTCCCGGGGCAGAACCCCTGATCTCGGATGTCCGTCAAAGCGAATCAAGCCCAGTGCTACCTGATCTCCTCTGCGGAGGGGGCCCGTCAACCCGTCCCGCTGCTTGCGCAACCTCAACTCCGTGAAGTGTCACCCTTCAGAGCGGCCCCGCCGTATCGCCGACGCAGGGCGACGGACCCGTCCCCGCGCTGTAGATCAACTGTCACTCTCCGTGGTAGAGGCGAGGCAAGTCGATCAGTTGGATCGTGTGGTCGTCCTTCGCAAGGTGATGCAGCTCATCGGTGAAGCCGGTGCCGCTGTAGCAGTGCAGCCGGGTTGTTTCGGTGGCGGTGCCTCGTGTGGTCAGGAGGGTGCGGATGTGGCGGAGGCGTTCCAGGTGGCCGACTCCCATCACGTTGCTCCACTTCGCTATCTCAACAGAAATAGGTCCAGCATCCAGGACGCCCGTAGCCGGGAAGGGGACCCCAGCAATGATGCCGCTTCGACACCGGAACCGTGGCCTCAGCGACGACACGGCTCTCGGGAGCCCGACTCAATGACACGCTCAACCCGCCCTGCCCTCGCGGACAGCCTCGGTCGGCTGCGCGGGACTCCCGCCGCTCACCGAAGCCCCGCCCCTCCGCCGAAGGCGTGCCGTACCAGTTCCCCATCCCTCTTCGGCACCGCGAGGTCGTACGTCCGCGCGCCCGTGACGAGTTCGCGCCGCTCGAACTTCGGCGCCAGCCGGACCTTTCTGCCCGCCGGCTTCAGCCGGAACGGCGCCTGAAGGGTCGTGCTCCGGCCGCCGCGGACTCCTCCGCCGTGCCCGTCTTCACGCCTCGGTGACGGCCGCGACCCCGGTTCCGGCGGTGGCCGCAGCTCCCGTGATCACCGCCCCGCCCGACTCTCCTCACTCGGCATCGCCTTTACTCGATCTTGGCGTTGGCCATACCGTCCGCAGAACCCGTCTCGCTAGGGTCTATCGGTTGGCATGTGCACACGGTGAATCACGGGGGCGGGCAGCATCATGTCGGACCTGGCGAAGGACGCAGCGTCGCTGCACAAGGCGGCCTCGGGGCTGCGCCACCTGCACCACCACACCACGAAGCCGTTGCAGGAGTTCAAGGCCGCCTCGCACGATCTGTCCGCGTTCGGCGCGCTCGGCTCCCTGCTCAGCGCCACCGACGACATTCGCGACGGCATGGAGACCATCGCCAAGGTCACCCAGGGCCTGGCGGACGAATGGGACGACGAGGCCAAGCTGATCGGCGAGATTTCCGACGCCTTCGACCTGCTCGACATCCTGCTCGCCGCTGCTGCCCGCGCCAAGAAGGGCTGAGCGGCCCGTGGTCGACCTCAACCCGCTGCACTGGATCAGCAAGGCCAACCACGCCTTCGGCGACACCCTGGCCAGTGGCCTGGAGTTCCTCGGCATCACCGACCCGGCCGTCGACCCCGACGGCATCCGGGAGATCGCCAAGAAGTGGCGGAACCTGGCCAAGGCTCTGGAAGACGCGAGCGGCGACGCCGAGAAGGCGCTACGGGACGTCGACTGGGAGGGCAAGGCCGCCAATGCCTTCCACAAACGGGCCAAGACTGTACGCAAGCAGGCCGACGACACCGCGCACGCGCTGCGCGAGGGTGCCAAGGCGCTGGACGAGTTCGCCGACGAGGCACACGAGTTGCTCTCCGAGATCGGTGTCGTCCTCGCCGAGATCATCGAGTTCGAACTCGCCGGCCTGGCCCTGTCCGTCCTCACCGCCGGCCTCTCCACGATCGCCACCAGCCTGGCGGCCGGCGAACGCGCGCTGAAGATCGTGGCGTTGGTCGCCAGGATCGAGCAGGCCGGCACCCGGATGGGCTCCGTCGTCCGCACCGTCATGGAGGCCATCCGCGGTCTGGAGCGCGCGCTGAAGGCCCTCAAGGAGATCAAGACGATCGCCACGGTCGGCAAGATGGCCAAGGACGGCATGAAGTTCTCCGCCTTCGCCGCCGCCCTGGAGGATCCGGGCGCGTTCAAGGACCCACAGAAGCTCGCCACCCTCCTCGCCGAGGGCGCCATCCTGGGCGTCGGCGCCGGTGTACTCGCCAAGGGCCTCGGCAAAGGGCTCAAGGCTCTCAAACCCAGCGAACTCGCCAGGCTCGGCAAGGCGTTGAAGCTCGACGGCTCCGGCCTGTCCGGGCTCAAACTACGGCCCGGCGAGTGGGAGAAGCTCCCCGCCTCCATCCGGGCCATGTTCAAGAAGTGCGAGTTCGATCCGATCGACGTCGTCAGCGGCGACATGCTGCTCCGGCAGACAGACGTACAACTGCCGGGCACGCTGCCGCTGGTCCTCGAGCGGACGCATCTCTCGTCCTACCGGTGGGGCGGCTGGTTCGGCCCGTCCTGGGCCTCCACACTCGACCAGCGCCTCCAGGCCGACGACGACGGCATCATCTACGCCGCCCCCGACGGTGCCCGGCTGATCTTCCCGTACCCCGCTCCCGACACCGCCGAGCCCGTCCACCCGGAATCCGGGTCACACCTGGCCCTGGCCTGGGACGACGAGGTCGACGGTGCCCTGCGCATCACGGACCCGGACACCGGCCTCGCCTACGTCTTCCACAGTCCTCGCCCCACCGATGACGACGGCGCGGTGGACCTGCCCCTGCAGACGATCGTGAACCGTAACGGTCAGCGCGTCACCGTCCAGTACAGCGACGACGGCACCCCTGCCGAGGTCACCCACAGCGGCGGTTACCGCATCGCGCTCGACCGGCACCCCGATCAGCCCCGTATCGCCGCCCTGCGCCTCCTCGACCCCGAGCACCCCGAGGCCCGGGGCACGAGAATCGTCTCCTACGGCTACGACGAGGCCGGACACCTCACCGAGCTCACCAACTCGTCCGGCGTTCCCATGCGGTTCGCCTACGACGACGCCGGCCGGATCACCTCCTGGTCCGACCGGAACGGCACCGACTACCGCTACACCTACGACGAACAGGGACGTGTCGTCCGTACCGAAGGCAGCGACGGATTCCTCTCCGGCACCCTCGCCTACGACGAGACCGCTCGCACCACCACCGCCACCAACTCCCTTGGGCACACCAACCAGTACGAGTACAACGAGGCACACCGCGTCGTCCGGCACACGGATCCGCTCGGCGCGAGCACCTGGCAGGAGTGGGACGGCGACCACCGGCTGACGGCCATCGTCAACCCGCTCGGTCACGCAACGCGCTACCGCTACGACGACAACGGCCGGGTCGTCGCCGTCGTCCGCCCGGACGGCCGGGAGCTCGCCTCCGAGTACGACGCACTCGGTCTGCCCACGACCATCACGGGGCCTGACGGCGCGGTCTGGAGCCAGGAGTACGACGAGCACGGCGACCGCATCGCTGTGACCGACCCGGCAGGCGCAACCACCCGCTTCACCTACAACAGGGCGGGGCACCTGACGTCCGCCACCGACGCGCTGGGCCACACCACGCGCGTCCGCTGCGACCGGGCCGGACTCCCCGTCGAGATCACCGACCCACTGGGAGCAGCCACCCACTACGCCCGCGACGTCTTCGGCCGTCCCGTAACGATCACCGACGCCCTCGGGGACGTGACCCGTCTGGAGTGGTCGGCGGAAGGCAAGCCCACCCGTCGCATCGCGGCCGACGGCACGAGCGAGGCATGGGAGTACGACGCCGAGGGCAACCGCGTCACGCACATCGACGCCCTGGGCGCTGTCACACGCTTCGAATACACCCGCTTCGACCTGCTCACGGCTCGCACCGGCCCGGACGGTATGCGCCACGCCTTCACGTACGACACCGAACTCCGCATCACGAGCGTCACCAACCCCCAGGATCTGTCCTGGAGTTACGTCTACGACCCGGCCGGAAACCTGACATCCGAGACGGACTTCGACGGCCGTACCATCACCTACCACCACGACGCGGCAGGCCGACTCTCCACCTGCACCAACGCACTCGGCCAGACCAGCCACTTCGAGCGCGACGCACTCGGCCAGGTCACACGGAAAGCCGCCCCGGACCAGATCACCTCGTTCGGCTACACCCTCACAGGCCGACTCGCCTCGGCAACCACCCCCGACTCGACGCTCCTGCTCGAACATGACATCGCCGGCCGCCTGTTGTCCGAAACGGTCAACGACCGCACCACCGTGTACGAGTACGACCTGCTCGGGCGCCGTACGCAGCGCACCACCCCCACCGGCGCGACCAGCCGCTGGTCCTACGACGCGGCAGACCGCCGCATGCTGCTGAACAGCGGCGGCCACCGAATCGACTTCGCCTACGACGCGGGCGGCCGGGAACTGAGCCGCCTCATCGACACGACCACCACCCTGGCCCACACGTTCGACGACCGGGGCCGCGTCACGACCCAGTACGTACGCGACGCGGCCGGCGAGGACATCCAGCGGCGGGACTACACCTACCGAGCCGACAACGGCCTCATCCGGCTGGACGACCAACTGAACGGCCCACGGCACTTCGACCTCGACGCCGCAGGCCGTGTCACCGCGGTCCACGCCGCGGACTGGACCGAGCGCTACGCCTACGACGAGGCCGGCAACCAGACCGAAGCGTCCTGGCCCGCCGCCCACCCCGGCCACGAGGCCACCGGTCCCCGTGCCTACACCGGCACGCGCCTCACCCGCGCCGGGAACATCCGCTACGAACACGACGCAGCCGGTCGTATCACGCTGCGTCAGAAAACCCGCCTGTCCCGGAAATCCGACACCTGGCACTACACCTGGAACTCCGAGGACCGCCTCACCTCCGTCGTCACCCCGGACGGCGCCCGCTGGCGTTACCTCTACGACCCGCTCGGGCGACGCATCGCCAAGCAGCGCCTGGCGGCGGACGGCGTAACGGTCGTCGAACAGACGCACTTCACCTGGGATGGCGCCACCCTCTGCGAACAGACCACCACCGCGGCCGAGTTGCCCAAGCCTGTCACCCTCACCTGGGACCACCAGGGCCTGCGACCCATCGCACAGACCGAGCGCGTGGGTGCCCTCGACGCGCCGCAGAAAGAGATCGACTCCCGCTTCTTCGCGATCGTCACCGACCTCGTCGGCACCCCCACCGAACTCCTCGACGAATCCGGCACCATCGCCTGGCGCACGCGCACCACCCTCTGGGGCGCGACGTCCTGGACGGCCGGCAGCACCACGTACACCCCGCTGCGGTTCCCCGGCCAGTACTTCGACCCGGAAACCGGCCTCCACTACAACTACCACCGGCACTACGACCCGGAGACCGCGCGCTACCTCACCCCCGATCCTCTCGGTCTCGCCCCGGCCCTCAACCCCTCCACGTACGTCCACAACCCGCACATCTGGACCGACCCGCTCGGTCTCGCCCCGCGCTGCGACGACGACCTCGTCAACGCCTACCGCAAGCAGACCGATCACCCGCTGAGCAAGCGCATCCACATCGGCGAGGACGGCTCGGTGACCATCACCGGCAAGGGAGCGCTGTACGTCAACCTGAGCGGGGACATCGGCCACACGGTCCGGTTCCGCGGTGAGGGCGGACAGATCGTGGAGTTCCAGATTTCGGCGGAATTCAGGGAAAAGATCAGAAGAACCGCAATACCTCAGGAGCAGCCGGACGGACTCGGGTTCACCAAGGAGGAGTGGAGGAAGCTCAAGAAGATCTGTCCCGAGATCTCGGACCCGACCATGGGAGATGACCTCTACGGGATCCCGAGCGGCATGCTCAACGAGTTCAGGGAAGAAGTGGCAAAGTACCCGGGCAGGGTAGTCACGGAAGGCTGATGGAGAACCACTGAGATGTTTCACGAAATCGAGGACATCGAGCAGGAGAGAACCCGGCTGTCGCACCAGCCGTCAGCGGAAGAGGCACCTCCCGTCCTGTGCGCCTTCGACGTACG
The DNA here is from genome assembly GCF_033795085.1 of Streptomyces sp. AK08-02. Lineage (NCBI taxonomy): Bacteria > Bacillati > Actinomycetota > Actinomycetes > Kitasatosporales > Streptomycetaceae > Streptomyces > Streptomyces sp. AK08-02. Next base: position 54,379 of record NZ_JARAZV010000012.1, on the reverse strand, counting down.
GACGAGCGGTTCGGTCGCAGAGTTCGAGGAACGACTGCGCTCCGTGCTGACCCCCGCTCTCCAACTGGCAGTCTCCCACCCCTTCGACGGAGGCGATCTCCCGGTCGACACGCTTCCCGACTGGTTCGTCGCCGCCGCCCGGGGAGCCTCGGCGACGGTCCCCGAGTTCGTGAGTCGGGGTACGGAGCGCTATGCCGCCGCGCTCGGTCGAAGGCCGTGGGATCTGCAGGAGTGGCTGTACCAGTTCGATCCCGAATCCGAATTTCGGGGCTGGGCATGGTGGGACCTGACGCAGTCCGGCAGCAACACAGCACGCATCTGGGTGGACACCTGGGGCGAATCCTTCTTCGCCTGCGACGAACTTCGCTGGGCGGCGTATGTCTCCGGCTCCGACGAGGTCACCGGGCCGATCCTCGTGAGAGTCGCCGACTGGGTCTCCGCTATCACTGCTTGACAGACAGCAGACGGGTTCGTAACCGCTCCCCTCATCACCTACGGCTGCGAAGGCGGCACACGGTCCCGAACGCCCCAGACCGCCTTGACCTCCCAGGATCCCAGCGATTCCCCGCCCAAGTTGCCCTGCGCCCTGACCGCGCCGACCCCTCGCGCATACCTTGGCTACCTGGCGCAACCTGGCCATCGGCGCCCTGAGGCTGGCCAGCGTCACCAACATCGCAGCCGGCCTCCGCCGCAACGCCGTAACCCACGCCGACCGCGCATCGGCGGCTCGGGGGATGCGCCCGACCGCCGCGTCCTCCATCGCCGGATCCGAGGCCAGCGGCGCGACCGTCGCCACGTACCGGTCGGTGTCCAGCACGATGTCGTGCACCCAGACGGTGAGCAGTGCGACCGGCACCAGGACACAGGTGAGCACGATGAGCACCGTCGACGCGGTGTTCCGCGTGATCCGCACGGCAGCCGAGCCGTGCCCGCGGCCGCTCCCCGCCGTGTCCCCCGCCTTCCCCTCCGGAGTGGCAGCGGGCTCGTACGGGCCGGCGGCCATGAGGGCTCCAAAACTTTTTGTGTGAGTGACTCCCCCCATTTCCGCCGCTCTACGGCGGGACGGCCCGCCCGGGTGGGCCGTACGGGTCGGAGTCCGGCGTGTCCGCGTCGGCGTCAGGGGGCAGCCCTCGGCGGCCTGTACAAGGAGGCCACCGCCGCGATCACGCGGAAGGCGGCGCTGCCGCGGCAGCGCGGAAGCGGATGGACCCGGAGGGCCAGAACATGAGCGGTGGCGCCTGGACCGTTGTGGCGGTGGCGGGCGTCACGGCCGCCTACGCACTCGGCTCGCGTCGGCTGGCCTCGACGCCGCTGTCCTCGGCGATCGTGTTCGTCGGCTCCGGGATCCTCCTCGGCCCGGCCGCGCTCGACATCGTCGACCTGGAGCACGACGCCGCACCGATCATCGCGCTCCTCGAAACCGCCCTGGCGCTCGTGCTGTTCACCGACGCCATGACCGTCCGCAGGCGCGACCTGGTGACCGGCGGCTTTCTGCCGGGTCGCCTGCTGGGCATCGGGCTGCCGCTGAGTATCGGGGCGGGCTGGTTGCTCGCCTGGCTCCTGCTGCCGGGGCTGACGGTGTGGGAACTCGCACTGGTCGGCGCCATCCTCGCCCCCACCGACGCCGCCCTCGGAAACACGGCCGTCTCCCATCCGCGCGTCCCGGCGCTGGTACGCCATGGCCTGAACGTCGAAAGCGGCCTGAACGACGGCATGGTGCTGCCCTTCTTCGTCCTGTTCCTGGCCGCCATCCCCGGCACGCACTACGCGCAGGAGGGCGTCGCGGGTGTCTTCTGGCGCGCACTCGTCCTGAGCACCGTGCTGGGTCTCCTGGTCGGCGGACTCGGCGGTCGGCTGCTGCAGTGGTCCCGGGCCAGGAAATGGGCCACAGGGGAGTGGCGGCAGGCCTATCCGCCGGCCCTCGCGGCAGCCTCGTACGAACTCGCCGTCGTGACGGACGGCAGCGGCTTCATCGCCGCCTGGGCCGCCGGATTCGCCTTCGGGTTCGCCCTGCGCCGCTACCGGACCGGCCACGAGGAGGAAGACCCGGACCGCACGGCCGAGTTCGCCGGGAATCTCGGAGGACTCCTCGCGGCGATCAGCCTGCTGGTCTTCGGGGCGGTGCTGCTCGGCCCCGCGCTGGAGCATCTGAGCTGGTGGATCATCCTGTACGCGGTGCTCAGTCTCACCCTCGTCAGGATGCTGCCGGTGGCCCTGTCCCTCGCCGGGAGCGGGCTACGACTCCCCACAGTGGCGTACATCGGGTGGTTCGGGCCGCGCGGCCTCGCGTCCGTGGTGCTGGCACTGCTCGTGGTGGAGGAGCACGTGCCCGGGGTGGAACTGCTGGGCAGGGTGGTCGCGATCACCGTGGGCCTCAGCGTCCTGCTGCACGGCGTCTCCGCCGTGGCCCTCGCCGAGCGGTACGGCCGCTGGCTCGGGAGGACCGCGGCGGTCACGCGCGACCTGCGCGAGGGTGCACCCGTACCGCAGAGCCCCGTGCGACGCGGGCCACCCGGTCCCCTGGACAAGCCCGAGAGGTGAGGCAGGGAGCCGGCTGTGCGCCCAGGTCGAGGTCAGGACGTCAGGACCTTCTGCTTGGCGTGCTGGAACTCCGTCTCGGTGAGGACGCCCTTGCTCCTGAGCTCGGAGAGCTTGGTCAGCTCGTCCGCGGGGCCGCCGGTGCTCGCGCTGCCGGGGCGTGCCCGGAAGTACGCGTCGAGCGACTCCTGCCGTGCCCTGGCGGACTGCTGTTCGCGCTTGCCCATGTCACGGCCCCGGGCGATCAGGTACACGAAGATTCCGAGGAACGGCGTGATGATCAGGAAGAAGGTCCATACCGTCTTGCCCAACCCGCTCAGCGAGTCGTCGCGGAAGACATCGCCGACGACGCGGAACAACAGGATGATCCACAGGATCCAGAGGAAGATCCACATCATCGTCCAGAACGCGCCCAGCAGCGGATAGTCGTACGCCAGATACAGGTTGTCGCTCATGGTCGTCCTCCTGCCTTGCCTTGCCGTGGCTCGCGGCGCGACAGTCGTCTCCCGCCCTCTGCTCGGCGCTAGGCGCTCTGCGCGAGGATCCGGCCGGTGTGCACGGCGTCGATGAGACCCTGGTGGTCACGTTCGTTCTGGTCGGCGTAGCGTTCGGCGAAGACGGCGAGCGCGCGGTCGAAGACATCGCTGGCGCCGAGGTAGGCGCCGATGGCGATGCGGTCCCCGGATCTGGCATGGGCGCGGGCAAGGGTGGCACCGCAGAGTTCACCGAAGGTGCGCATGTCCTTGGGGACCATGAGCTGTGGTGCGGCGATGCCTTTCCAGTCGCGCAACTGGCGGACGTAGAAGTCGCGTTGACGTCCGTCGATGCCGGTGACGCGGGCCCAGCCGAGGAAGATGTCGCTGGTGGCCTGCATGAGGCGCTGCCCGGCGACGACCCGATGGCCCTGGTTGTCGTAGACGCTCGCCCCCGCGTACGGGGCCAGTACGGACCGGTCGGCTTCCTTGGCCTGGAGCAGCAGCGGATCCGCGTCGTCCCTGCCGAGCAGCAGGATGATCCAGCAGCGGGTGCCGACGCTGCCGACCCCGACCACCTTGCGGGCCATGTCGACGACTCGGTACTGCCGCAGCAGATGGCGGCGGTCGGACTCCAGGCTGTGGCTGTATCGCTCGATCAGTTCGCGCAGTTGTTCTTCCAGGGCGTCGCGTTCGACGTCCGGCAACAGATCCTGGAGCGGCACGACCAGGGGTGGGTCGGGGGCGATCCTGCGTTGTCCGTCGGTCACCCGCGTGAGCTTTTCGAATGCCTGGAGGCTGTCGCGGCCACGGGCCTTGGCCATGGCCCGCCGGGTACGCTCGCGGGCCCGCGCACCCACCTTCCGGTCCGCCAGGCTCCGCAGCACGTCCATGTCGGCCTTGGTGTACCAGACGGCGAGGTGGCCCAGGCCTGCGAAGTGGCGCATCCGCTCGCGGTAGGACCGTACGGCGGTCCGTACGACGGCGGCGCGTTCGGCATCCGTGTAGCCGTTTTCGCGTCCGGCGATGGCCAGGCTCGCGGCCAGCCTTTTGACGTCCCACTCCCAGGGGCCGGGCAGGGTCTCGTCGAAGTCGTTGATGTCGAACATCAGGTGCCGCTCGGGCGAGGCGAGCAGCCGGAAGTTCAGCAGATGCGCGTCGCCGCACAGTTGCGCGGTGATTCCCGTGCGGGGGGTGTCGGCCAGGTCACCGGCCATGATGGCGGCGGCACCCCGGTAGAAGCGGAAAGGGGACTCCAGCATCCGGCCGTAGCGGATGGGCACGAGTTCCGGCAGCCGGGCGGCCGACTGCGCCTCGATGACGTCCACCGGGTCCGGTCGCTTCGGCGACGGATGGTACTCCGCGTGAACGGAGCGCGGTGCATCCGCCCGCGCGGCCCGGCCCAGCGTCGCCCGCTCCTTGGGAAGCCCTCCGCTGACCTGGTCGGCCATGACGTCACCACCTCCTGAACCGAGCCGGCCCCGGGGGGACACCCTGCCCCGATCCCGTGGCCCGCTTTCGGCCCTCCCACCGTTCCACACCCCGCACCGGCCGGCATCTTGGCTTCGCGCCGGGAGGGGCGGGAGCGGCGGACTGCGGCCAGCGGGTGGCCTTGGTACTCGTCGAGAGCGACCGGTCAGGCACCCCGAGGTGCGCGGCGCACCCCGCAGGACGAGATTGGGAGTAGCCCGACCGGCCGAACGTGAACGCGAACGCGCGGTTGTGTGCGGGGCCGTAAGACACGAAGGAGGCTGCGATGACCAGTCATGTGAGTGGGAGCCACTCGGGCGCGGCGGTACGGAGTTCGACCAGGACCGGCCTCGGCAGCGGCTGGGTGGTCTTCGCGGGCGTCCTGATGATCTCCGGTGGCCTGATGACGCTTCTCGCGGGCATCGCCGCCATCGCCAAGGACGACGTGTTCGTCACCACCCGCAATTACGTGTACGAGTTCGACATCACCGCATGGGGCTGGATCCATCTGATCATGGGCGTGGTCATCACTCTCGCCGGTGCGGCCCTGTTCCAGGGCGCCACCTGGGCGAGGGTCGTCGGCGTGGGGCTGGCCGGCCTGGCCATGCTCGCGAACTTCCTCTGGATCCCCTACGCGCCGTTCTGGGCCGTCGTCCTGATCGCGATCAACGGCTTCGTGATCTGGGCGCTGTGTACCGCTCCCAGCCCGTCGGAGCGATGAAGCAAGGGCGGCGTGGTTCCAGCCGTCACCGCCGTCCCGCGGCTACCGCTCCGGCGAACCGGGCTGGGTCTTCGGGATCCGGTGGGTGAAGAACATCGCGAGGAGAGCGGTGAAGGCCAGGATGGCGAGTGCGGCGCGCAGGCCGTCGATCCTGGCGGCGGCGTTCTGGAGGCCGCCGACGACGGCGCTCCGCGACTCTGGTACCGCGGATACGGTGATCGCCCCGAGCTGGGACGCCGGCGCGCCCATCCCGAGCCCGATCAAGAGGAGCGGGGCAGCGACGATCTCCGCACCGGCGTCCGCGTCGAGCGCGGCCATCAGAACCCCGCGCCCTCGAGTAACGCGAGAATCCCGAGCCGCACCATCCGCCGCGGAGAGACGTCCGGAAAGAAATCGTCAGCCCGCCGGTGAGTCGCCTGTTCCGCAACATGGCCGGGTCGACGAGTGGCTCCCTCCGACGAGATCGATGCGTGCGCGTTCGTCGATCGGCGCGTCCGCGATGCGGCGGCCGAACACCAGGTCGCCAGCTCCTTCGACTCTCCCGGTTCCCGTAACCGGAATCACTTGTGCAAAGGTAGGGGAAAAACAGCAACCCCTGTCCCCCCAACGGCACTTCAGGGAGAAACCCATGCTGCGCGGCATAGACGTGAGCGCGTACCAGTCCTCCGCCTTCGACACGGACGGCCTCTCGTTCGTCTTCATCAAGGCGACGGAGGGCCGTTCGTACGTCAATCCCAAGCTCGCGGCGCAGACACAGCGTGCCCGTGACGCCGGCTGCGTGGTCGGTTTCTACCACTTCCTGTGGCCGGGGAACCTGACCGCCCAGGCCGAGTACTTCCTCGGCAACGCCTCGGCGAGGGACGGCGCCGACGTCCTCGCCGTCGACTGGGAGACGACGGGCGACGGCACACACGCGTCGAACGCCGAGAAGGACGCCTTCATACGCAAGCTCAAGGAGCTGCGGCCGGGCATCCGGGTCATCCTCTACTGCAACAGAAGCTACTGGCTGAACGTCGACACGACCTCCTACGCGGGCGACGGACTGTGGATCGCCGACTACGTGACGGCCGGCGAGCCCCGTATCCAGGCGACATGGCGCTTCCACCAGTACACCGACGACCCGGTCGACACGAACGTCGGCGACTTCGCCACCAAGAAGGCGCTGCAGGAATGGGCAGCCTTCAACTGACGGGTACGGCCGACGTATTCTCTGCACAGTCGCACACCTGGACCGGGGGCACTCCATGGCCGAGACGGGAACAAGCAGCCGTCGTCCGGCCACCTTCTGGGAGGCTCTGGCGCCCGCGGACCGGGCCGCGGTGTTCCAGGCTGCGACCCGGGTGTCCGTGCCCGCCGACGAGCAGTTCCTGACGCAGGGCGAGGACTCGGACCATCTCGTGGTGCTGCTGCGCGGCTGGGTCAAAGTCGTCGCCCAGTCCCACGCCGGATACCGCGCGTTGCTCGCCCTGCGCGGCCCCGGTGAACTCCTGGGTGAGCAGGCCGGGTTGGAGCGCAGGCGTCGCTCGGCCTCGCTCCACACGGCGACGACGGTCGACCTGTTGCATCTGCCGGCCGTCCGTTTCCAGGCGCTGGCCCGCTCCAGCCCCGGAGTCGCCGCCGCGCTGGAACAGACGCTGTCCGGGCGGCTGCGCGAGGCCGACCTCCAGCGCACCGGCATCACCGAGCCGGTCCCGGTGCGCCTCGCCGCCCTCCTCCTCGACCTGGCCGAACGCTGCGGCCATCCCGACCCGGACGGCACCGGCGTACGCATCACCCTGCCGCTCTCGCAGGACGACCTGGCGGGTCTGGTGCTCAGCTCGCGCCGTACGGTGAGCCGGGTGCTGGAGCAGTGGCGGGGACAGGGCTGGATAGTGACGGGGCGTCAGTCGCTGCTGATCCGGTCGGTGGACCATCTGAAGGGACAGGCGTTCGGAGGCTGACGACCTCCCGTCTCTCAGCAGGACGTGTAACTCACCCCCTCCCTGGGCGCCTTGAAGATGCGGTAGCCCTTCGTGTTGGTCAACTGGTAGGTGATCGTCCAGTCGTCGCAGGTGTCCTCGGGGTCCGAGGCGGGCCCGTACCCGGCGTCCTGGTTGCTGCGGAAACTGACCGTGGCGAGGGTGTACGTGCCGTCGCCGGACAGGGCGGTCAGGGCGATGTCCGACTCCCGGGTCGTGCTCATGTCCCGCGTCCACCCCTCCCGGCTCTTGGCCGAGTCGATGTTCACCACCTTGGAGTGGGGGTCGTAGCGGCGCATCGCCTTCGCGTAGTCGCGCTCGTTGATCGCCCCGTAGAAGTGGGCGAACATCGTCGCCACCCCGCGCGCCCTCGGGTCGTCGACGACCTGCGAGAAGTCGACGGTCGCTCCGGGGGCCGCAGCCCGGTCCACCACGGCCGGTTCCGCCGGGGTCTCGGTCGAGTCGGGCGAGTCGATCGGGTCGGGGGCCGACTTGACGGCCGTGTCCGACGACGAGCCCGAGGTCGAGCCCGGGGACAAGGACGAGGACGAGGACGCGGAAGAGTCTCCCGAGGTCGCGGTGTCGTTGAACGGGGAGTACCGCGTCGTGGACAGCCACACTCCCGCGGCGACCAGCAGGACCGCGACCACGCCGATCGCGCGGGCGGCTGCCGAGAGGCCCGGATGGGAAGGGCGCCGCTGAGGGGCCGGGTACGGCACGTACGGCGTGTAAGGGCTGGACTGTGTGGGCTGGTTGGGCTGTGCGGCCGGCTGCGGGAAGGGCGTCACCGGGTTCTGACGCGGCCGGCTCGGAGGTGCGGTCGGCCCCGGGGAGGGGAACCGGAACCCGGCGTTCGGCCGTGTGACGGTCTGCTGCTGAGGCGCGGCCGGCCGCGGACCCGGTTGCGACCGGGGCTGCCGTGGAGGCGCCGGAGGTCGCTGTTTCATTTGGCCTCGCGCCTGCTCCAGTACCCGCAGCCACTCCGCCATCGGGGGACGCGCGCCCGGATCGGAGGCCCTGCTGCGTTCGGCCAGGTTCGCCAGCGCGGACGACACGTTGCGCAGCTCGGTGAGATCGGTGCTCGTCTGTTGCCGGTTGAAGAGCCTGGTGGCGATCAGGCCGAACTTGTACGTGTCCGAGGCCGGCGTCGCCTTCGCCGCCTCCGGTACCGCCCAGTCGTCCGTCTCCACCTGGGGCAGGACGTCCCTCCCGGCCAGCCGCATGGAGTCGCAGTCGATCAGCAGGCACTTGGGAGAGGGGTCCAGCATGAACAGGACGTTCTTCGGCGAGAGGTCGCCCACGGTCACCCTGTGCCGGTGCAGCCTGTTGAGGATGGCCGCGAGGTCGATGAGCAGCCGCAGCCGGCGCCCGTCGTCGACGTCCAGCCCCAGTGAACCGGTGAACGCGTCGTCGTTGAGCAGGAACGCCATGTCCTGTGGCTTCACCTTGCCCAGCCGTCTGCTGTCGAGCTCGAACTCCTCGGTGATCCGCTGCATCAGGAACCCGGTCACCACGGTGCCGGGATTGTCGCGCGGCAGCGGCTCCGTCGGCCGGGCGCCGGTGTAGACGAGCGCGGTCGGCCAGGTCAGCCGCTTGTCGAGGTAGGAGTGGTCGTGCCGGTCGGTGCGGCCCAACTCGTCGAAGAAACGGACCAGTTCACAGAGGGCGTCGGGGTCACTGGTCACCGCCGGCAGGTACTCCTTGTACGCGAGGTACTCGCCGGCGAACTTCCCGGGTGGGTCGGGCACCGCGTACACGACGCCCTGTCCGCCGTCGCCCAGCCGGTTCGCGGGGAGGTCGCCGAGCCTGTCGCGCCCGACCCAGGAGATCGTCAGCAACTCGGGCCCCCCGGTGCGTCGTTCCACGGCCACAGGGCGATCAGCGTGCGGTCGTCGTCGTAGGTCTCCCGGGAGAAGTCGAGCAGGTGGGCGAAGCCCAACGGCGGTACGGGGCGCAGCAGTCCGTAGTAGAAGTGACGGGCCACGGCTCCCTTTCCGTCGCCGAGCGGGTCGCCGAACCCGTCCGTGCCGACCAGCAGGACCGTCTGCTGTTCCAGGGCGAAGGAGAGCGGGCGGATGACTCCGGGGAGGAAGGGCAGCGGGTCCACCGTCGAGGAGTACAGCCCGTCCGAGCCGCCCCCCTTGCCGCCCGTCAGCCGGTAGAACGTGTCGTGCTTGATCTGCCAGGCGCCCGAGTCCCCGATCGAGATCAGGTGGACGAAGACGCCCTGGTCGGTGGGTGTCGCCGTGCCGGCCACCAGGGTGGTCGCCAGCAGTCCGGCGGTCTCCTCGGGGCCCGCGTCGGGGCGGTGCAGGATACGGCGGGCCTGCTCGACGAGCTGCCAGTGGACCGTGGACAGCAGCTTGTCCCAGTCGGCGACATATCCGGCGCCTTCGCCCCGGACCTGGCTGAGCATCTCGTCCACGGCGCTGCGGCAGGCCAGTTGGGACCCGATGTGCGGCTGGCGCGCGCTGGAGACCCCGTCGGCGACGGCGAACACCACGGTTCCGGTGCCCTCGTCCCAGGCCGCCGCCGCGTCGTCCTCGCGGGGGCGGCCCTCGTAACGGTGCTGATTTCCCCGTACGGAGGCCAGGCGCAGCGCCATCTTCCCCGTCTGCCAGCCGTCGCAGACTGTGTCCGGACGGTAGGACAGCCCACGCGGCGGCACGGTGTCGAACGGCGGGACCGGTTTGCCGACCACGATGGGCCGCCAGTGCCCGGCGATGTTCATCCCCACCGGTACCCCTGCCGGCGCCTCCCCCGGTACCGCCGCTGGTGCCGCCACCGACTCGGGTGCCGGCTCCGGTGCCTTCTCCGTGCCGGGGGCCGTGCCGGGCCCGGGGACACCCGTCCCGTTGCCGTGCCGATCCCCGGACTGCCGTACAGGGTAGGGCTGTTGTGCCTGGTCGGGCTGTTGTCGCACGGGGCCCGAGCCGGGTAGGGGGCCAGAGTCAGGTGCGGAGGCCGGGCGCTGCACGGAGTCCGGGCTCCGTGCCGGGTCCGGCCGGTCGGACCGTCGGTCCGTCTCGCTCTGTCGCTTGCCGAACAGGGCCACGTCAGATCACGTCGATCGCGACGGTGAAGCCTTCCGGCTTGTCGACGGTGAGTTGCGGACTCGCCGAACCGAGCGAACGGCCCGAGGCGATGACGCTTCTGGTGAGGGCGGTGCAGAACTTGGCGATGGCGTCGCCGACGTCGACCCCCTTGTTCACGATGAACCCGAACTCCGGCTGGGTGGCGACCTCGTTGATGATGTGCGGGTCGGCGTCCACGATGCCGACGGCGATGATGTTGGGCGCGCCGAGGGTCGACTGCCGGTCGGTGAGCCGGCGGTGGGCGTTCTGCCAGTCCTCCCCTCTGTTGGGCAGTCCGTCCGTGAAGAGGAACACGGCGGGCCGGTGCACCTGGTACCCCTCGGCCTTGAGTCCCTGGATGTCGGCGGGGATGCGGTTGATCAGGTCCTCGAAGGCGGTCGCGTAGCTCGTCATGCCGCGGGTGGTGAGGAGCGGGAACTCGCCGGCGCTGCGCAGGTCGACGAGGTGGACCCGCTCGATCACGTCGTCCGAGAAGCCCAGCACGGAGAAGCGCACCTTGGCCGCGGCCATCGGTTCACCGAGCAACGCCTGGTGCAGCGACCTCAGGCCGTCGTTGAGGTCGCCGATGTGGTTGATCATCGACCCCGACTCGTCGGCCAGGACGTAGACGGGAAGCAGGTGCCCCCGGTTGCTTTCGATCATCGTCACTTGTCCTTACCTGTGCTTGTCCGATCTTGCGCCGTGCTCTGGGCCGTGTTCGGAGCCGTGTTCTGGGTCGTGGACTGCCTCGGTTTCGCCGCCGCCGTCACAGCGCGTCCTCCGCCGCACGGAACCCGTCCGGCGCCGCCAGGGCGAACTGCGGGTCGCCCGCGCCGAGTCGCTGCCCGTACCCGACGATCGTGTCCCGCAGGAAGGCGGCGACGCTGTGCGCGGCCGAGGCCGCGTCCTGGTGCGGGGCCGCCATGAAGCCGAACTCGGGACGGGTGGCCAGCGTCCGTACGGTCGAGGCCTCGGCACCGCCCAGGCCGAGGGCGATCAGGTGCGGGGCGACCGAGGTGCCGCCCTGGTCGACGAGTTCGGCGTACGCGGTCCGCCAGCCGGTGCCCTCGTCGGGGACACCGCCGGTGAGGAAGAAGACGATCGGCCGCAGCACCTGCGTACGCTGCGTCTTCACCAGGGCGACGTCCTGCCGCAGCAGCGCCTGGAGCGTACGGAAGGCGTGGGTGTACGAGAGTCCGGGGCGCCCGGTGAGGATCGGGGTGCGGGTGCTGGGCAGCACCGTGTCGAGGGGCAGCCTCAGTTCGGTGGCGGCGGCCATGCCCAGCACGCACAGCCGCAGCGCGGCGGAGACGCCCGGGGCGCCGGAGAGCGCTGAGTGCAGTGAGGCGAGGCCCCGGTTGAGTTCGTCGAGGGAGCCCCGGTCGAGGGACTCGTCGAGGACGAGATAGATGAGCGCGGCGCCGGAGAAGGCGGCCGGTGCGGGAGCCGTGTTCGGCTGGATCGGCACCACCAGCGTGGGTTCGTACACCGGCGGCTGCCCGGGCATCCCCTGCGGCTGACCAGGCATCCCCGGATGTGGCTGCCCCTGCTGCGGCTGTCCCGGCGCCCCCTGCTGGTGTGCGGGCGCGGGTGCCGGCGCCGGTTGCGGGGCTCCCGCCGTGAGCTGGGCGGGGGCCGCCGCCGGGGCGTCCCACGGGCGGGCGCCCGGCAGGGCGGGCGGAGCGGTGGCCGAGAGGGGGACGTGACCGCCGGTGGCCATACCGACCTGGCCGGTGAGCTGTTGGCGCAGCAGGTCGAGATCCCCGGCGACGATCAGCCCCTTCTCGGCCATCACCTGGAACAGGCCCAGCGCGCGCTGGTTCTGGAGTTCGGCGGTGGCCATCCGGGCCGACTCCAGCTGGCGGCTCATCTCGAAGGCGCCGGCGGCGTCGTCCGGGTGGGTGACCAGGTAGTGCCGGATCAGGCCCTCGCTGTTGGTGAGCATGCCGGCGAAGGAGTCGGCCTGCCGTTTCGTGGACTCGATCTCGTAGCCCTGTTTGATCGCGTCGAGCTGGCCGCCCCGGTGGGCGCCGCCGACCGCGGGCACGTGTTCGGCGGAGTCCTGGCGTTCCTTCCAGTCGGCGGCGATCAGCGACTCCAGGAAGGCCAGCGCCTTGGCGTCGGGACGTACGGAGGCCCGGCAGCCGTCCACGACCAGTCCCTGGGGCAGGTGGGCGGGGGCGGCACAGAGCTGGTTGAGATGGCGCTGGAGGCCGAAGGAGTCCTCGATGGAGAACAGTTGACCGGCGCCGTGGAACAGGCTGATCAGGTACCCGTGGACGAGGGGCAGTGGGTCGGTGAGGCCCGCCCGTACGAAGTCCTCGGCGCCCGTCCAGCCGTCGACGCGGAAGGTGAAGGAGAGGGTGACCTCGAAGGCGTGGACGCCGTCCCGGGAGACCAGGGGGTTGTTGCGCAGGACCGCGCTGCGGTGCTGGGGGCGCATGTCGACCTCGTACCGCGTGCGGTATCGGGAGAAGACCTGCTGGCCGGGGGTGAGCGGACGGCCGTCGACGCAGACCACCTCGCCGGAGGCGGTGGCGTAGACGACGGCGAGGTGGGGTTCACGCGCTTTGGTGGGGCCGACGGCGAAGCGCGGCACCGGCGACTGGTTGACGATCAAGGACACCGGCTGGGTCACCGGGCACCTCCTGGCCGATCGGGCGGAGCGGGCGGAGCGGGCGGTCTCAGTCGTAGAGCGGTGCCGAGGACGGCCGCGGAGCGGGGCAGGGGACGGAAGTTGTCGCGTTCGTTCCAGTGCGTGACCTGCCGTTCGAGGAGCCGGCCCGCGCGGGGACTGCGGGCGGCGACGTCGTCGACGAGGATGCGGACCAGGTCGTCCAGGAGGAGCGGATCGTTCTCGGCCTGGGCGGCCCATTTCTGCAGCACGCTCGCCGCCTCCTCGCCGAAGAGCTCGCCGCCGATCACCTCGGCCCACAAGTAGCCGAGCAGCCGCCGCAGTTCGCCGCCCGACGGATCCTTGGCGGCCAGCCGCAGCAGGGTGGGGCAACTGCGCGGGGCGATGCCGGGGGTGGCGGGGTCCTCGGAGAGGAGGGTGTCGGCGAGGATCAGGAAGACGAGGTGTCCGCAGGCGCGGCTCTCGGCGGTGTGGGCCATCTCGGCCACGGCGCGCAGTACGACGAGGGCGTGTGCGGCGAGGTCCTCCTCCAGCAGGTCGGCGAAGCTGTCGCCGATCGCGATGGCGACCTGGATGTTGTCGACGGTGCCGAGCCGGGTGAGCGCGGCGACGGCGGCGGTCAGGTCGGCGCCGCCGAGGCAGAGCCCGTAGGCGCGGGCGGCGGCGGCCTGGTACTGCCACACGTCGCTCAGGTACCAGCCGTCGACGAGCGCCCGGACGCCGCCGCGCAGGGCGGGATCGCGGGCGCAGACCTTGAGGGCGTATCCGATGGCCTCGCGGCGCTGCCAGCCGTTGTCCTCGTCCATGGCCCACCCGGCGAAGACCTGGTTGGCGACGTACTCGAAGGCCTCGGTGGCGATCAGCCCGAGGGCCGTCCCGGCGAAACTGCGTACCTGCTGGGTGGGTGAGTCGACCAACTCGGCGAGCCAGCCGATGAGTTCACGCTGGATGCGGTACTCGGACCAGACGTGCCGGATGATCCGGGGCGGGTAGGCGGGGTCGCGGTACTCGGCGACCGTGCACGGCAGCCGTCCGAGGGCGCCCCGGGTGACCGCGGCGACGGTCCGGGCGCGCAGTTTCTCGGCGAGCAGCCGCCGGGACTGTGCGAAGGGGTCGTGCCGCAGCGGTACGGGGCCCTGGTCGACGCTGGGCGTGAGGATGCCGCGTTCGCTGCGGAACCACTCCAGGAGCAGGGTCGCGGCGAGTGCCACGTCCTCCTGGGGCAGTCCACCGAGGACGGCGAGGGCGACGGCCTGGGTGCGCAGTACGGTGTCACCGAGCCCCTCGAACCACTCCTCGGGGCTCTCGCCGCCGGCCCGGTCCATCCGGGTGCGCACATGGTCGGTGTCGATGGCGCCGGCCCTGTGCTCGTGCGCCAGCACCTCGGCGAGGCGGGCGGCGTCCCGGCAGGCGGCATGGTCGTCGAGGAGTTCGGCGGCGAGGTCGCCGACACCGGCGGCGGCGAGTGCGCGCTCGGCCTCCAACTCGCCCAGGAGATGCGCGAGATGGGCTTCGAGGACGGTGTTCAGGGTGCCGGGTCGGTCGATCCGCCGTACGTACTCGCTTGCCCCGCGCCCCAGTTCGGCCTCGGGTCCGGCGATCAGGACGAGTCGGGCGTCGGCGAGGCGCAGCAGCTCCTCCAGCCCCTGGAGGAGGGAGCCGCTCAGTCCGTCGAGGTCGGGCGGCCGGTCCAGCAACAGGCCTGCACCGCTGCCGAGTTGCCTGAGGTCGGTGAGCCGGCTCAGTTCGGCGACGGAGTCCAGCAGGTACCAGGTCTTCACCTGGGCGGCGATCAGCAGCCGCACCCCGGCCGCGGTCTTGCCCGCCCCGCCGGGTCCCCGCAGCACGACCGACCGCCGCTGCCAGGCGTCGGCCAGTACGTCGTCCCAGCGGGGCGGTGCCTGGAAGGCGTGCCGGACGGTCTCGACGGTGGTCGCGGACAGCGCCCGCATGACGACGTCCCGCTCACCGGCCCGCACCTGGACGACGATCTTGTCGCCCTGGACCCGGTCCCCGCCGATGTGGGTCCACGCCTCGCGGAGTGTCCCGGCGCGGAGACTGCCCTGTCCGGTGCGGTTGGTGGCCCCTCTGGCCCGCGATCCGGCGCCGACGTTGTCGCCGCCGCCCGTGTCCCCCGGCTGGGCACCGCCGTCGCCCTGTGCACCGCCCTGTCCGTCACCGCCCGCCGGAGGCGTGCCGCCGTCGCCCGGGGTGCCGCCGGACGCCCCGGGCGCCCCCGCGGGCGTCGGACCGGCGGGGGACGGCGCGGGAGCCGGCGCGGGGGCCGCGGCGGGCGCCGGTCCTGGTGGCGGGGCGCCGGGCGTGCTCACGGCTCGTCCACGGGCGAGTTGATGTAGTACACGTTGCCCGCCACGTCGTCACGGCCGACGGCTCTGGCTCCCTCGCCGATGGCGATCTGGCTGCCGGTCACGTCCCGTGTGGTGAGCGTGGGCGGCGGAACCGGGCTCCCCGTGCCGGTTCCGCCGCCGGCTCTTCCCGCTCCACCGCCCGGGGCCGCGGCTCCCCCGGTGGCCCGGCCGGGCGGCTCCCCCGGATTCGCGGGAAGTCCTGGCGGCGCCGCGTAGCCGGGGACGGTGACCCACCCGCGACGCGGTTCGCCGTGCTTGGTGACGAAGTCGGCGGGCAGATAGGCCGCCGGGTCGATGCCCGGGTAGCCGCCCAGCACGACCGTCCTGTGGACGTTCTCCGAGACCACCAGCACGAGCCGGGCCCGCCGTGCCTCGGCGAGGACCCGCTTGACGGGGCCCGCGTCCACCAGCCGGGCCAGCTCGTTGATGGCATCGCCGGTCCAGCGCTTGCCCTTCCGCCTGACGAGCCCCTGGTTGAGGCCGACCCGCAGCCGCATCCCGTGGTCCTCCCGGTACTTCACCCGGTGCGCCAACAGCGCGTCGTCCAGCCCGCGCTGGAGTTCCCGCAGCAGTCTGACCGGGCTGGTGGCCGCGGGGACCAGGATCAGCATCCCGTCACCCCGGTCCTGGACCCGGCAGTCGCCGAAGCCCAGGCCGGCTCGGCCGAGTGCGAACCCGACCACCTGGTAGAGCTCGTCGTGCAGGGTGTCCTGGGCGTTCTCCGGGCGCAGGCTGAAGTCCTCGATGTCGAGCAGCACGATCCAGTAGCCGACGGGGTCCGGCGACACCATGTCCGTCCTCCTGTGCTCCGGGCCGGGGCCATGAGCGCCCCGGCCCTTCCATGCAAGGGCCATTCATCAACAGTGTCTACGCCAACTGGCGCACAGCGTGGCTGATTTGACACATCGGCATCTTTTCCGACATGACGACACACAAACAGGTAAGAGGTCGCTTGCCCCGTTCTCATGTCCCTCGGGCGGTATCGGGCGATCCGTCATAACCACCTCCCGGACGGGGTAGGGGGAGGGTCGGCACGGACGGACGAGACGGCGGTCGGGACAGCTGTCGGGACACCGAGGGGGACTCTGTGCGTCAATGGCCCACGCCTCCGGCGCTGTTGCTCGGCGCCGCACTCGCCCTGGTCGGCCTGCTCCTGGCGACCGTCCTCACCGACGGCTCCCAGGACCCCGCCGCCCCGGAGAACACCACGGGGAACACCCGGTCGTCCACCTCCGCCCCACCGGACCCGGACGACGACAGCGCGGCCCGACCCCCGGCCCGGGTACCCGCGCTGTGGCCCACCCCGCGCAGCGTGCGTCCCGGCCGGGGCACGGTGCGGATCGGCGAGACGGTGGCACTGCACGCCGACTCCGGGACCGACGCGGCCACCCTCGACACGGTCGCCCGGACCCTTCGCGAGGCCGGCGTCCACCAGGTCCGCTACGGCGACCGCGCACAGCGGAACGAACTGCTCCTCACCATCGCCTCCAAGACCGGCCAAACCTCTGACGAGACGTCAACAACCCTTGAAACCCTCGGATTTGAGCCAGGCAAGGCGCTTCCGCCGTCCGGCTACGTCCTCGCCGTCGGACCCGACGACAAGGGCCGCCCGCGCATCGTGCTCGCCGGCGCCGATCCGGCCGGCGCCTTCCACGCGGCCCAGACACTGGCCCAGCTGGTGCGTCCCGTCGGCTCCTCCGCACCCCGCGCCGAACTGCCCGTCGTACACATCCGCGACTGGCCCGCAACAGCGATCCGGGGCATCGTCGAGGGGTTCTACGGAACCCCCTGGACCCAGCGACAGCGCCTGGAACAGCTGGACCTCGCGGCCCGCTGGAAGCTGAACACGTACATCTACACGCCCAAGGACGACCCCTATCTGCGTGCCCGCTGGCGCGACCCGTACCCCGCCTCCCGGCTGGCCGTGTTACGCGCCCTGGTCCAGCGGGCCACCGCCGACCACATCACCTTCGTCCACGCCGTCTCCCCCGGCCCCACCGTCTGCTACTCCTCCCCCGGCGACACCGCCGCGCTCACCCGAAAGTTCGGGCAGCTCTGGGACATCGGGGTGCGGGCGTTCGCCGTCCCCCTGGACGACATCGACATCAGCCGCTGGAACTGCGCCCGCGACCAGTCGGCGTACGGCACCGGCAAGGCCGCCGTCGCACGCGCGCAGGCCGATCTCCTGGGCCGGGTCCAGCGCGAGTTCGTCGCCAAGCACCGGGGTGCGGCGCCGCTGATCACCGTGCCCACGGAGTACACGGGAGCCCGGTCCAGCGCGTACAAGCGGACCCTCGCCGCCCGGCTCGACCCGGCCGTCACCGTGATGTGGACCGGCGCCCAGGTCGTCTCCCCCACGCTGCGCACCGCCCAGGCCCGCGAGGCCCGCGGCACCTATGCCCACCCGGTGCTGATCTGGGACAACTACCCGGTCAACGACTACACCCCGGGCCACCTTCTGCTGGGCCCCTACGAGGGCCGCGACCGCACGCTGCCGGGCACGGTCGCCGGCCTCACCGCCAACCCGATGAACCAGGCCATCGCGTCCGCCCCGGCCCTGTTCTCCCTGGCGGCCTACACCTGGAACCCCGAGAGATACCGCCCCGAGGCCGCCCTCGACGCGGGTCTCGCCGCCCTGGCCGCCGGTGACACCCGCGCCCTCACGGCCCTGCGCGCCTTCGCGGACGTCAACCGCGCCTCCCGTGTCAACGCCGTACAGGCGCCGGGACTGGCGGCACTGACGACGGCGTACTGGCGGGGCGGCGCCGCCGCCGAGAAGGCCCTGCGCACCCGGCTGACGGTCCTGGCCGGGGCCCGTGACGCGGTCCCGGCCGCCTTCCGCTCGGCGGCGTCACCGTGGCTGGCCTGCGCGAGCGACTGGGCACGGGCCGCGCTGGGCGCGATGGCCGTCCACGAGGGCGGGGGCAGCCGCTCCGAGGTCCGGGCCCTGCGCGCCGCGGCCCGCGCCCACACGGTCATCGACTGGCAGGGCCGTGCCCGCGAGGTCGAGGTCGGTGCGGGCGTCCTGGACACGTTCGTGGCCCGTGCGCTGAGGGAAACGTGAGAGGTGCCCGCCGATGACCGGCGGGCACCTCTCACGCATACCGCTCCGTACCGCTTCGCACTACTTGTTCAGGTACGTCCAGAACTCGTCGAACGACAGGAGCTTGTCGCCGTCGAGGTCGCGGGAGGCGATGATGACCTCGGCCACGGACTCGGTGACGTTCCAGTCGCCCGCCTGTGCCAGGGCGGTCTTGAACTCGGCGGCCGTGATGACCCCGTCACCGTTCGTGTCGATACGCTCGAACTGCTTGCGTGCTTCCTCGATGTCCGCCACCGGGACCCGCCCCTTCATGTACGTACTGCTGACGGGGTCAGATTAGCTGGCCAAGTGCGCGCGCAGCGCCGCGCCCACCCACGGGGTGAGATGTCCGGTGCCGTCAGCGATCATGTTCGTGAGTCCGGGCCTTCCGGTGGGTGGGGACCTGAGCGGCCGGGAGGGGCACCGTGGGAGAAACGCTGAAGGACATCCTCGACTCCGTGGCGCGGGGTGTCTTCCCGCCCCCCGACGGCCGTACGACCGTCGTGCCCCAGGCCGCGCACCGCGACGCCGGGGTCCTCGCCTTCACCGCGCACGCGGTCGTCTTCACCGACGAGGACCCGGACTGGGTACGCCGGACCCTGGCCGGCGTCGACAGCGACGCGCTCTCCGCGCCGATGAACCCGCGTTTCCTGACCGCCCTCATGGACCGTACCGGCCGCTCGAACGAGACGATCGACCTCCTCGCCGTGGCCTCCCCGCTTCAGGGTGATCCCCCATTGACGCTGACGGAGATCGACGATCCCGGTCATCACCGGATCACCCGGGCGCACCGGCACCGTGACGACGTCCGGGTGTGGGCGGCCGACGGCGGGATCCTCATCCTCGGACACGGGGTCGCCGGCCGACTGGAGGCCGCGGTGGAGGTGGCGGAGCCGGTACGGCACCGGGGGCTGGGCCGCGCGCTGGCGTCGGCCGCGCGGCAGCTGAGCGGTGGGGAGCCGGTGTGGGCGCAGATGGCACCTGGGAACGCCCGCAGCGTGCGGGCGTTCCAGGCGGCGGGGTTCAGGCCGGTGGGCGGCGAGGCGCTACTGCTCGCAGACTGAGCGGCTGCGTCCTCAAGGGGCGCGGGGAACTGCGCGACAAGCCCCCACCGGCCCGCGGCAGAACGGACCACCTACACACCCCTGCCTACCCGGCGGAGCGGCTCAGTGCCAGGCCTCGAAGTGCGGGTTGCTCTCGCAGCCGCTCATGATCTCGACCTTGGTGGTCTTGTTCACCGGGCAGACGCCGATGATGTACTTCCGCTCGATACCGCCGGGGAAGGCGACCTCGACCTGGTCGGCCCACTTGTGGGTGTCGCCGATGGTCTTGTTCACGTCCACGCCGCCGGGGGCGTCGATGTAGTAGTTGTAGCCCGACTTCCACCAGGTCTTGTACAGGTCGTGGTCGTACGTCGTGGAGACGTACGGGGAGGGCTGGTTGACCAGGACGTACTTCTCGATGTCGTACTGGCCGTTGACGACGTCCCTGGGCTTGAGGCCCTCCGCGAAGACGATCTCGGGGCCTCGGCCGTCGCTGCGGTAGAGGGTGCCGCAGGTCTTGCGCCAGACCGGCTCGGGCGTGATGCGGTCGACGTCGACGCGGCGGTCGACAGCGGCCTTGACGGGGTCGTCGAACTGGGGACAGGTCGGGGCGGCGGCCCTGGTGAAGGCCCTGGTGAAGGCGTTGCCGGCGGACTTCGGAGCGGCGACCGGGGGTGTGGCGGCCGAGGTCGCGAGGACCGCTGCCAGGGAGAGGGTGACGGCAGCGGTCCGCCGCCGCAGGCGAGTTGTGATCATGGGTGCACCCTGTCGGGTCTGCGGCGGCGGGTCGGGGATCATCACTCGTTCGGCGGCGTGTCACCTGCCGTGGTGAAGGTGGGCCAACTGGCGTCGGATCAGCGGAAGATGCCTGTGTGGCCGAGTGAATAGCGGCCGGGCTGGGGGTAGACGGCGAGACCGTGCGGGCCCCTGCCCACATGGATGCGGGCGATTTGCCTCCCGGTACGCGTGTCGACGGCGTACACCTCGGCGTTGTAACGGCCGGACAGCCAGAGGACCTTGCCGTCGGCGGAGACGCCGCCCATGTCGGGGCTGCCGCCGTCGGGCAGATGCCACTTCTTCGTGACCTCGCCCTTGGCGAAGTCGAAGACGGAGATGGTGCCCTCACCCCGGTTGGACACGTACATCTCGCGGGAGTCGCGGCTGACGTACAGCCCGTGGGTGCCCTTGCCTGTGGGCAGGAGGGTGGGCCTGGTGAATTTGTCGCCGTCCAGCACCCACATGCCGTCGGCCATCATGTCGGCGACGTAGAACCGTTTGCCGTCCGGCGAGATCTTGACGTCCTGCGGCATCGCGCCCTCGAACGGCAGCTTCTGCTGTCCGACGACCTTCATCTTCTCCGTGTCGACCTTCAGCAGTTCGCCGCTGAACTCGCAGGACACGATGAAGTACCGGCCGTCGAGGGAGAAGTCGGCGTGGTTGACGCCGTAGCAGCTGACGGGGACGGTCTTGGCGACCTTCATCGTGTGCGGGTCCCGGAAGACCAGCTCGCGGTCGAGGGAGGCCATGACGACGGCGTATTCGCCGTTCGGCGTGAAGTAGAGGTTGTAGGGGTCGTGGACGTCGACGGGTTCGCCCGCCTCCCCGGTCCTCGGGTCGATGGGCGTGAGGGTGTGCCCTCGGTTGTTGTTGACCCAGAGGGTCTTCAAGTCCCAGGAGGGCACGACGTGTTGGGGCTGGCGCCCGACGTGGATCGTCTCGACGACCTCGTACGTCTTCGGGTCGATGACGGAGACGGTGTCGGACTCGGTGTTGGGCACGTAGACGCGGGACGGGAAGTCCCGGACGACCGGGGAGAGTCTGTTCGGCCGGTCGGCGGCGTAGACGTCACGGGGGTCGAGGACGGGTGGCATCCCGGGCAGCCCCTGGACGAGGGGTTTGGCGGGTACGGCGGGCCTGGCGGGCCTCACCGTGCCGAGGGCCCGGTGAGGCCGGTCCGGGGCCTCGGTGCCGCAGCCGGCGAGTCCGGCGAGGAGGGTGAGCGCTGCCCCGGTGACGAGGGCGCGGGTGATGGCGGTGAGGGGCATCAGGTCAGCAACTCCGTGGTGGTCACCGCGCGCAGGCCGCGACGGTCGAGTTCGTGGAGGAGGCCGGGGAACGCGGCGACGGTGTCCGCGTATCCGAAGTGCAGACTCACGATCGATCCGGCGCGGACGCCGGCCATGACGTTGCGTACGACGGCGGGGGCGCCCGGCGAGGTGAAGTCGAGGGGGTCGACGTCGTACGACAGGACGTGCGGGTAGCCGGCCCGGCGGGCGAGCCGTTCGACGAGCGGGGAGGCGCGGGGTGCGCGCGAGGGCCTGAACCAGGTGCCGATGGACCCGGTGAGCCTCTTCAGCCGCTCGGCGCACCCCCTGATCTCGGCATCGGCGTCCGCCTCGGGCATGTCGTTGATGTCGAGGTGGCGCAGGGTGTGGTTGCCGAGTTCATGACCGCCGTCGAGGATGCGGCGAGCGAGGCCGGGATGCGCGTCGAGCCAGGTCCCGACGGCGAGCACGGTGATCCGGGAGCCGTGTTTCTCGGCGGCGGAGAGCAGGGCGTGGGCGGTGGCGGGGTCGCCGTTGCCGTGGAAGGTGAGGGCGACACGGGGACGGTCTCGGGGGCCGTGGGGGATCTGGGCGGGGTAGCGGAGGAGCGGGGCAGGGGCGGCGGCGGGGGCACGGGTCGCCGGGGTACGGGACGGGAGGGCGGCGGCACCGCCGGTGCCGGCACCGCTCGCGCACCCGGTGGTCAGCACCCCCGAGGCGACGATCCCGGCGCCCGCGCGCAGCACTGCCCGGCGGTCGGTCGTGGTCACCCGACCATTTAAGGGGGGTTGGTGCAGAAAACGGCCGATTAGCCCGATCGGCGGCCCGCCCATCCCGCCCGCCGCCCCCGAACCCCGGTCTACCGGTCGGCGACCCGCATCTCGAACCACGTCGTCTTGCCGCGTGGCAGCAGGTCGACGCCCCATCGGTCGGAGAGCTTGTCCACCAGCATCAGTCCCCGTCCGCTGATGTCCATCTCCTGGACCGGCATCAGACAGGGCAGGCCTCGCGAGGGGTCCCGGACCTCCACCCGGATCCATCCACGGCGCCGGTGCATCCGCAGGCCGAACACCCGCGCGCCGGTGTGGCGGACCGCGTTGCCGACCAGTTCGGAGACGAGCAGGACCGCGTCCTCCGTCATTTTGGGGCTCAGTCCCCACTGACGCAGCACGATGACCTGGGCGAGGCGGCGGGCGGTGGCGGCGGACTCGGGGCGGGACGGCAGCGGAACCTCGGCTTCCGTCGGGTTTCCGAACAACTCGAGCGCCTTGAGTGCCCGTTCGTCCTCGACCGCAGGCGACCACCGCGCCGCCGTCGCACGGCCGTGTCCCCGCGGCTGTTCCATGCCCTCCAGCCCCGCCATGCCCCCATCATGGCCGTCCACGCCGCCCTCGGGGGCCGTTCCGGAGGAATACGCCCCCCGGAACGCGTCATTCCGAATAGACCGTCCGGCATATGTCGTTGGCATTTCGGCGACTTCCACAGCCTCATTGACCTGCGGCGGAAGCTCACTTTCAGGCAAGCGACAGGCCCCCTCGTCAACACAGGCTCAAGGCTGGCTCAAGGCTCCCATAAACCGCTCCTTCGAGGGACCCGTAGAAGACAACGCGTCAACCGCGAGTACCTTGGCGGAACCCACGGAACTCACGGAACTCACAAAGCCCGGGGAAATCGGCGGAGGTCAGAGGAACTTCGCCTTGCCGGGGCCCTCCTCCACGAAGCTCCGCATCCCGATCTCCCGGTCCTCCGTCGCGAACAGGCCCGCGAACCAGTTCCGTTCGATCGCGAGCCCCGTCTCCAGGTCCGTCTCCAGACCCGCGTCGATCGACTCCTTGGCCGCGCGCAGTGCGATCGCCGGTCCCTGCGCGAGCTTCGCCGCCCAGGCGTGCGCCTCGGTGTACACGTCGGCGGCCGGCACCACGCGGTCCACCAGACCGAGTGACAGTGCCTCGTCCGCCTTGACCATTCGTCCGGTGAAGATCAGGTCCTTGGCCCTGGAGGGGCCGATCAGCCGGGAGAGCCGCTGCGTACCGCCCGCGCCGGGGATCACTCCCAGCAGGATCTCCGGCTGACCGAGTTTCGCATTGTCGCCGGCGATGCGGTAGTCCGCGCAGAGCGCCAACTCGCAGCCGCCGCCGAGCGCGTAGCCGGTGATCGCGGCGACGACGGGCTTGGGGATACGGGCGACGGCGCTGAAGGAGTCCTGCAGGGCCCTGGACCGGGCGACCATCGCCGCGTGGTCCATGGCCTGCATCTCCTTGATGTCCGCGCCGGCCGCGAACACCTTCTCCCCGCCGTACACGACGACCGCCCGTACGTCGTCCCGGCGGGTGGCCTCCTCCGCAAGCTCCTTGAGGCGGTCCTGGGTGGCGACGTCCAGGGCGTTCATGGGCGGCCGGTCCAGCCGGATCGTGCCCACACCTTCGGCGACTTCGAGATTCACGGTCATGGATGCAGGTTAACGGCGGCTAACGACAACGGGCCCGGTGCGGTCGGTCACACCGGGCCCTCGACTACGTACCGGGATTACGCCTACCACTTGTCCCAGGACATGTTCCAGACGTTGAGGCCGTTGGCCGGGTCGACGATCCGGTCGTTGGAGTTCTTCACGATCACCACGTCGCCGATCATCGACCGGTTGAAGAACCAGGCCGCCGCCACCCCGCTGTCGTAGCCGCCGCGCACGTCCCGCAGGCCGATGCAGCCGTGGCTGGCGTTGTAGTTGCCGAAGGCGTCCCCGCCCCAGTAGTTGCCGTGGATGAAGGTGCCGGAGTCGGTCAGGCGCTGGGCGTGCGGGACGTCCTTGATGTCGTACTCGCCGCCGTAGCCGACCGTCTCGCCGTTCATCCGGGTCACCTCAAGGCGCTCGGTGATGACCATCTGGCCGTTCCAGGTGTCGTAGCCGGGCTTGCCGGTGGTGACGGGGATGGTCTTGATTACCTTGCCGTCCCGTCGTACGACCATCTTCTTGGTCTTGACGTCGACCGTGGAGACCTGACTGCGGCCGATGGTGAAGGAGACCTGCTTGGCCTGCTTGCCGTAGACGCCGGGGCGTCCCTCGACGCCGTCGAGGGCGAGGGTGACGGTGACCTTCGTGCCCGGCGCCCAGTACTTCTCCGGGCGGAAGTCGAGGCGGTCGTTGCCGAACCAGTGGCCCTTGACGTCGACGGCCGGCTCGGTCTTGACGGTGATGGCCTTCTCGACGTCCTGGGGGTGCGTGATGCCCCGGGTGAAGCGGACCGAGAACGGCATGCCCACGCCGACCTTCGAACCGTCCTCGGGCGTGAACGTACCGACGAACGTGTTCTTCGGGGTGAGGGTGGTGAAGGAGGACTCCTCAGCCGCCGTACGGCCCTCGGCGTCCTTCGCCACCACGTGCACCTTGTACGTGGTCGACGCGGCGAGATGCGTCGCGGGCGCCCACTTGGTGTCGCCGGCGGTCAGCGCGCCCGCGACCGCGTTGCCCTTGGAGTCCTCGACCTTGACCTCGGTCAGCTTGCCCTTCGCGGCGCTGACGTTGAGCGCGCCGCTGGTGTCCACGGACTTCGCGCCGTCCTTGGGCGCGATGGTGACGACCGCCTGTGACTGCTGGGTCTGCGCGGTGGTGGAGTCCTTGCCCTTGGGCTTCGCGTCGTCGGACCCGGAGTCCGAGCCGCCGCCCCCGCCGCACGCGGTGACGGCGACGAGCACGACACCGGCGAGCAGCGCCAGCGGCCCGCCGCTCCCCCGTATCCCGCCTTTCCGTGCCCCACCCCGTCGTGCCGCAGCCGAAGCCCCCGATATCGGTCGCGTGTTCAAGCTGGTCTCCCCTCCCCGTGGCCTGGTCCAGGCCCGCTTCCCCGGCGCGTCCCACGCACCCGGGCGCATATTAAGCACAAGGTCATACCCCCCGGCGGCCCCGGAAGGTCACTGTTTCGTCCCAACATCATCAGATTGTCGGACGCGACTGTTCACATGATTCCAGTGACCGTCACTGCTCTCCGGCGACCGCCGCTTCCGGTAACTCCGGTAACTCCGGGCTATTTCACGGCAGTGCCCGCCCGCCACTCCTTCCAGTCCATGTTCCAGCCGCCGAGGCCGTTGTCGGGAGCGACGTTCTTGTCCTTGCTGTGGACGACCTCGATGACGTCGCCGACCAGGCTCCGGTCGAAGAACCAGCCCGCCGGACTGTCCGAACTGCCGCCCTTCACATCCTTCAGCCCGACGCAGCCGTGACTGACGTTGGTGTTGCCGAAGGCGTCCGGCGCCCAGTAGTTGCCGTGCAGGAAGGTGCCGGAGGTGGTCAGCCGCATCGCGTGCGGCACGTCCGGGATGTCGTACTCGCCCCGGCCGTCCTTCTTCTTGAAGCCGACCGTGGCACCGTTCATCCGGGTCAGCTCCAGCATCTCGGTGACGACCATCTTCCCGTTGTACGTCGTCGACTTCGGCGCCCCCGCCGTGATCGGCACCGTGGCGAGCAGTGCGCCGTCGCGCCGCACCTCCATGGTGTGCGCGGTGGCGTCGACGAGCGAGACCTGACTGCGGCCGACGGTGAACGTGAACGTCTTGCGCTGGATCCCGTAGACCCCCGGCGCCCCCTCGACGTCCCGCAGCGCGAGGTCGACGGTGACCTCGGTGCCGGGCGCCCAGTACTCCTCGGGCCGGAAGTCGATGCGGTCGTCGCCGAACCAGTGCGGGCGGATCTCGACGGCGGGCTCGGCGGTGACGTGGATCGCGCGTTCGACGGCCGCGCGGTTGCGGATCCCCCGGTTGAACTCCAGTGACACGATCATTCCGGTGCCGACGGTGGCGCGGTTCTCCGGGACGACGTATCCGATGAACCGCTCATCGGGCACATACGTGGTGAAGGTCGTGTGCCGGGCCGAACGGCGGCCGTGCGCGTCGAGCGCCACGGCGTCGACCGTGTATCTGGCGGCCAGCGCGAGCCGAGCGTCGTCGGGCCGCCAGGACAGCCCGTCCTCGGAGATCCGTCCGGCCACCGCCGACTCCTGCGCGTCCTGGGCCCTGACGACCTTCACCGACTCCAGGCGCCCGCTGGGCACCCGTACGAGAAGGGGGTTGTCGGGGCGCACGGAGCGACTGCCGTCGTCCGGCGAGACGCGGATCACGTCCATCGGTGCCCGGGGTTTCCCGAACACCGAATCCACCCCTCCCACCCCCTCCGAAGTGCAGCCGGCGGCTCCGGCCAGCAGTCCTGCCCATGTCAGTACGGCGGCCAGCCCGGCCCTCGCGCGCCGAGCGCGCCCAGTTACGTGCCTCACGCTGACCCCAACGACGCGGCCCGCCCCGGGGAAACGTGAGTGCGAGCCACGCTCTGGGCAGAACAGGGGGGAGAAACGACGCGAAGAGCGACGCGACAGGTCTCTGCGGCCGGGACGCCGCACACTTGTTCTCGTTGTGCGGGCTGCGTTTCACTCGTTCCACCCGTTCCACGAGTCGCGGGAGGCGGAGAGGTGTCCAGCGCAGCCGAGCAGAAGGCGGTCGCGAACGAGCGCGCCGTCGAGGAGAGGCGCCCCGAAGCCGTGTTGCCAGACACCGACGTCACCACCGGCGTCACCACCGATGCCCCCACCGAACCCGCGCTGAACGGCGCGCCACGCCCCGCGCTGCCCTACGTACCCGTGTGGCCGGGGACGCCCATGCCGCTGGGCGCGCGTTTCCGCACCGGGCCGGACGGGGTGTCGGGCACCAACTTCGCGCTGTGGGCGGGCGGGGCCGAGGCGGTGGAGCTGTGCCTGTTCGGCCAGGTGGAGGGAGGGGAGGCAGGCGGCGGGGAGACGGAGACCCGCGTCCCGCTCACCGAACTGACGCACGAGATCTGGCACGGCTTCGTGCCCGGGGTCATGCCGGGCCAGCGGTACGGCTACCGCGTGCACGGCCGCTGGGACCCCTGGACCGGCGCCCGCTGGAACCCGGCGAAGCTGCTCCTGGACCCGTACGCCCGTGCGGTGGACGGCGATTTCGACCTGCCCCCCGAGGTGTACGGGCATGTCCGCGACTGGCCCCAGCAGCAGGTCGCGGACACCGTGCGCGACGACCGGGACTCGGCGCCGTTCGTCCCGAAGGGCGTCGTCGTCCACGACGACGCCCCCGACGACGAGTGGGCGGACGACCGCCGCCCGAAAACGCCGTGGGCGGACTCGGTGATCTACGAGGTCCACGTCAAGGGATTCACGAAGCTGCACACGGGCATCCCCGAGGAACTGCGGGGCACGTACGCGGGCCTGGCCCATCCGGCGGCGATAGAGCACCTGACGAAGCTGGGCGTGACGGCGGTGGAGCTGCTGCCGGTGCACCAGTTCGCGCACGAGGACCACCTGCTGCGCCGGGGCACGAAGAACTACTGGGGCTACAACTCGATCGGCTACTTCGCCCCGCACGCGGGCTACGCGGCGACGGGTACGGCGGGCCAGCAGGTCGGCGAGTTCAAGCGCATGGTGCGCGCCCTGCACGCGGCGGGTATCGAGGTCATCCTCGACGTGGTCTACAACCACACGGCGGAGGCGGACGAACACGGTCCGACACTGTCCCTGCGGGGCATGGACAACCGGGGCTACTACCGGCTGCAGAACGACGCACGCCGCTACACGGACTACACGGGCTGCGGAAACACGCTCCACGTCGTCCAGCCGCACGTACTGCGCCTGATCACGGACTCGCTGCGGTACTGGGTGACCGAGATGGGGGTGGACGGCTTCCGCTTCGACCTGGCGGCGGCCCTGGCCCGCTCGATGCACGACGTGGACATGCTCTCCCCCTTCCTCGCGGTGATCGCCCAGGACCCGGTGCTGAGGCGGGTGAAACTGATCGCGGAGCCCTGGGACGTCGGTTCGGGCGGCTACCAGGTCGGCGCGTTCCCACCCCTGTGGACGGAGTGGAACGACCGCTATCGCAACGCGGTACGTGACTTCTGGCGGGGCGCGCTGCCGGACGTACGGGACCTCGGCTACCGCCTGTCGGGGTCGAGCGACCTGTACGCGTGGGGCGGCCGGCGCCCCTACGCCTCGGTCAACTTCGTCACGGCGCACGACGGTTTCACGCTCCGGGACCTGGTGTCGTACGAGCGCAAGCACAACGAGGCCAACGGGGAAGGGAACCGGGACGGTACGGACGACAACCGCGCCTGGAACTGCGGCACGGAGGGAGAGACGGACAACGAGCACGTACGGGCGCTGCGGCGACGCCAGTTGAGGAACCTGCTGACAACCCTGCTGCTGTCGACGGGCGTTCCGATGCTGGTCGCGGGTGACGAACTGGGGCGCACCCAGGGCGGCAACAACAACGCGTACTGCCAGGACAACGAGATCAGCTGGCTGGACTGGAGCCTGCTGGAGGACCCGGGCTGGCGCGCGCTGACCGAACTGACGGCCCGCCTCGTCGAGTTGCGCCACCGGCACCCCGTCCTGCGCCGACGCGCCTTCTTCTCCGGCCGGGCCGACTCGGCGGACGGCCTTCGGGACCTGGCCTGGTTCACCCCGCACGGCACGGAGATGACGGAGGGCGACTGGTACGCGCCGGCGGCGACCCTGGGCATGTACCTCTCGGGCCGCGACATCCCGGGCCGCGACGCCCGGGGGGCGCCGATCGTCGACGACAGCTTCCTGGCCGTGCTCCACGCGGGCGACCGCCCGACGAGCTTCGTGCTGCCGGGGGCGCCCTGGGCAGACCGGTACGAGGTCGTCGTGGACACCTCGCGGGAGGAGCAGGGAGAGGCCCCGGGGGTCGAACACCGGGCCGGGGAGGAGATCGGGTTGCCGGGCCGGGCCGTGCTGTTGCTGCGGGTGGTGGGGTGAGGGCGCCTGCCTGAGCGGGGTGTCACGGCCGGGGTGTGTCGAGTGCCTGGAGTGTCAGGTCGCGTCGGTACCAGGTGCCTGGCCTGCCGCCGACGTCGGCCGGGTCGGCCGGACCGACCGGGACGAATCCGGCGTTGGTCAGCACCTTCCGGGACGCGGCGTTCTCACGGGCCGCGGCCGCCGTCAGGGTGCTCAGGCCGTGCCGCGACGCCGCCAGCCCGCACAGTTCCCTGACGGCCGCGGTCGCCACGCCGCGGCCGGCGACCCGCTCCGCGACCCGGTAGCCGAGTCTGGCAGTGCCGTCCGCCAGGTCGTACAGATTGAACCTGCCGTGTACCGAGCCGTCCTCGGCGACAAGCAGGTAGAAGGCGCAGCTGCCGGCCTCCTGCTCGGCCAGCAGGGCGTCGTACCTGTCGGCGAACCGGTCGAAGAACTCGTCGCCGCGGTCCGAGACCGCGGCGGCGAAGTAGGCGCGGTTGGCCAGCTCGAAGGCCAGGACAGCCGGCGCGTGACCGGCGTCCAGCAGCGTCAGTTCTGACATCGCCCGACCGGCGAACCCGGCGAACCCTGTCTCACGTCGTCGTCGAGGAGGCGGAGCAGTACGGCGGCCTCCGCCCGGAGCCGTGCCGCCCGGTCGGCGTGCGCGGGCGCGGTCAACTGCGCTGCCGCGTCCAGCCGTTCGGCCGCCTCGGCGCGTACGACGTCCAGCACGGCCTCCTCGCTCAGCTCGCGCCGGGCCGCTTCGGTGGCGCCGGCGCCCACCGGCGACAACTCGATTGCCCCGCCGCGCGGTTCGGCTTCGTCGACGGGCACCGCCTCGGCGTTGTCCAGCGCCCCGAGTGTCGCGCGCAGGGCACTGACCGCGACCTTGTCACGGGCGCGCATCGCTTCCGGCAGGGCCTGACGTATACGAAGACGTAAAGACATGCGCCCGACCCTATGGCGGCGTCACGGGACCCTCAACGTGATTCTCGACGTGACCAGGGCCCGGCCGCCGGGCCCCGGGTCAGCCCAGGATGCCCCGCTCGTACGCCGTCGCCACCGCCGCCGCCCGGTCCTTGACGCCCAACTTGCCGTACAGATGGGTGAGATGGGTCTTCACCGTGGCCTCGCTGATGAACAGGACGCGGGCGATCTCCCGGTTCGACGTGCCCTTGGCGACCAGGGCCAGGACCTCGCGTTCGCGGGCCGAGAGGGGTTCGTTGCCCGGGGTGCGGACCGCCGAGACCAGGCGGGAGGCCACCGCCGGGGAGAGGACCGTGCGGCCCTGCGCCGCCGCCCGTACCGCCGTGAAGAGTTCGTCCCTCGGGGCGTCCTTGAGGAGGTAGCCGGTGGCGCCCGCCTCGATCGCGGGGAGGGTGTCGGAGTCCGTGTCGTACGTCGTCAGGACGAGGATCTTCGCCCGGGACCGGCGGCGGGCCAGCTCGGCGATGGCGTCGACTCCGCCGCCGCCCGGCATCCGCAGGTCCATCAGGACGACGTCGGGGTCGAGGGTGCCGGCCTGTTCGACCGCCTCGACGCCGTTCGACGCCTCGCCGAGGACCGTGAAGTCCGGCGCCGACTCGAACATGCCGCGCAGCCCGTCCCGTACTACGGGGTGGTCGTCGACGATGAGGAGGGTGATGGGTGCGTCAGTGGTCATGGGGGACCAACGGTACGCGTGCCGAGACGGCCGTGCCGTGACCCGGCTCGGACTCCAGGGTGAGCGCGCCCGCGACGCGTTCGGCGCGGGCACGCATGCCGTCGAGGCCGAAACCACCCGTGCCGGTGCGGGCACGGACCGCGTACGGGTCGAAACCCTCGCCGTCGTCGCGGATGTCGAGGATCACCTCGTCGCCGAGGAAGGTCAGGGTGACGCCGGCCCGTGACGCGCGGGCGTGGCGGGAGGTGTTCGACAGGGCTTCCTGGGCGATGCGCAGAAGGGTCGCCGCGAGCTCCGCGTGGAGTTGACGCGCCGGGCCGGTGACCGTGAACTCGGCTCGTACGCCCGTCCGTTCGGCCCAGTCCGCGACCGTCTTCTTCAGGGCACCCGGCAGGTCGTCGCTCTCCAGGGCCACCGGGGCGAGGTTCTGCACGGAGCGACGGGCCTCGCCGAGGCTGTGCCGGGCCAGCTTCATCGCGCGGTCCGTGTGTTCGCGCGCCAGGGTGCGGTCCGGGGTGTTCGTCACCACCTGGAGCTGGGCGATGATCCCGGTCAGGCCCTGGGCGATCGTGTCGTGGATCTCGGCGGCCAGTCGGCGGCGCTCGTCCGCGACGCCCGCTTCCCTTGCCTGGAGGAGGAGTTGGGAGTGGAGGGAGGCGTTTTCGTCGAGCGCCTGCTGCAACGCCGTGTTGGTGCGTTCGAGTTCGACGATGGTGGCGGCCCGGTCCCGGGAACGCTGCTCCTCCTGCTCGGTGGCGTGGGCGACCAGCGCCTGCAGGCCGAAGTTGACGGCCAGCAGCCCGGCGAACGCGGCCCACTGGCCCCCGCTCTCGAACGGCGGCCCGCCCGCCTGCGCGCCGGCCACGGTGACCGCGCTGGCGAACAGCCCGAGCCGTCGCCACATGCCCGGGATCGTCTCGTCGGCGTCCATGTAGCCGGCGGCGGCGTAGAACGCGAAGAACGGGTTGATCCAGGTGAGCAGGAAGGCGATGGCCCAGCGGACGACGTAGTACGCGGTCCCCGCCCGGGATGGGGTCCGGCCACGGGCCCCCCGGCGGGAGCGGATGCCGTGCCACCAGAACTGGAGCGCGAGCGCGGCGCCGACGAGGATCCCGGCGGCCCGCCATTCGGCGGGGCCGTCGATCAGCTCGGCGGAGACGGCCGCGAGGACCGCGCTGACGCCGAGCAGCCCGTACGGCCCCCAGATGTGCAGTTGCTCCATGCGCCGGTCGAGGTGTGTGTCCGCCGCGGTCATGCCCCCAGTCTGCACGGCGGCCCGCGCGGAAGCCCGCACGCGGGTCCGCCTCGAAAGCCGCACGGGCCGTCGCTCGTCCGTCACACCCACGGGTCCGTTACTCCCACCGGAACCAGCGGGCGGCGCCCGCCGTCAGCAGCACCGTCCAGGCCACCAGCACACCCAGGTGGTCCCAGCCGGGCCAGTCCCCCGCCGCCGCCCGGTTCAGCGCCTCGGCCGCCGCGCCGAACGGGGTCCAGCCGACGATCCTGGCCAGCACGTCCGGCATGGTCTGCACCGGCGCCCACACACCCGCGCAGAACATCGCCGGGAAGAACGCGGCCGTGCCGATGGCGCCCGCCACCTTCGTCGTCCGGGACAGCGCGGAGATCACCGCGCCGAGCGCGAGTGCGGCCAGGACGGTCAGGACGAGGGCCAGGGCGTATCCGAAGGGCTGACGTGGCAGTCGTACGTCGAAGGCGAACCGGCCGACACCGAGGGCGAGCAGCGACGACGCCAGGGCGGCCCCGCCGTACACCAGCATCTGCGCGAGGAGGAGGGCCGCCGGGCGGACCGGCGTGGTCGACATCCGGCGCAGGATGCCGCGCTCACGGTAGCCGGTGAGGGTCTGCGGCATGGACTGGAGCCCGCCGACGAGCAGCCCGAGCAGCACGGCCACCGGCACGTACACGTCGATCGTCCGCAGGCCGCCAAGGTCGGCCTGCGCGTCGCCGAAGGAGGGGATCGAGCCGAGGATCACCAGGAGGAGCGTCGGGAACAGCAGGATCCAGAAGAGGGCGCCGGGTTCGCGGGCCATCAGCCGGATCTCGGTCCTCAGTACGGCCGTGTTCAGTACGGCGGTGTCGGCGACGGGCGTGTTCACGGCGCTCATGCCGCTTCCTCCTTCGTGAGGTCGAGGAACGCGTCGTCCAACGTGGCGTCGGTGACACGGAGTTGGTGGGCGGTGACATGGCTGCGGGCGAGCAGGGTGATGACGGCGTTGACGGTCTCGTCGGTGCCGGAGAGGGTGACGCGGCCGTCCCGGTAGTCGACGGACGCGAGCGCCGGAAGCGCGTTCAGGTCGTCCTCGGCCAGAGGCGTGGACGGTGTGAAGCTGATCACGGTGGCGCCCGCCGAGCGGCGGATCAGGCCGGCCGGGGTGTCCAGGGCGGCGATCCGCCCCTTGTCGATCACGGCGATGCGGTCGCACAGCCGCTGCGCCTCCTCCATGAAGTGGGTGACCAGAAGGACGGTCACCCCACTCGCCCGTACGTCCTCGATGAGCTGCCAGGTGTCCCGGCGGGCGCGGGGGTCGAGGCCCGTGGTCAGCTCGTCGAGGACCACGACCCGAGGGTTGCCGATGAGGGCGAGCGCGATGAACAGGCGCTGTTTCTGGCCACCTGAGAGCTTGCCGAACCTGGTGTCGAGCCGGTCGGTCAGGCCGAGACGCTCGGCGAGCGGGCGCCAGTCGGCGGGGCGTGGATAGAAGGCCGCGTACAGCTCCAGGGCCTCGCGGACGGTCAGCTTGGCCTGCAGTTCGCTCTGCTGGAGCTGGGCGCCGAGGACCCGGCTGGTGGCCTGGCGGTCGGTGACGGGGTCGAGGCCGGTCACCCGGATCCGGCCGCCGTCGGGCACGCGCAGGCCTTCGACGCACTCGACGGTGGTGGTCTTGCCGGCGCCGTTCGGGCCGAGGATGCCGAAGATCTCACCCTCCTCGACGGCGAAGGAAACGCCGTCCACCACGGGTCGGCCGCCGTAGGACTTGCGCAGGTCGTTCACTTCGATGACGGACATGCGACCAGCGTCGCGGTGCGGGCGGGGGCGGCACATCGGCCGACGCGCTCGGAACGGCATCGACCGATCGGTTGATACGCGGGTACGACCACGCGTACGACCTGCGCGTACGACTCCTCGAACACGCAGGTCGTAGGACCTGCGCCCGACCCGATCCGGGCCAAAACTCGGTAGGCACTGTCAGTGGTGGTCCGTAGGCTCGGCATGATGTCCACGACACGTGCAACCGCAAAGGACCCCGAGGCCCAGGCCGGCCGCTCCGCCGTGCGCACTCTGCTGCGCCTGTGGCCCTTCGTGCGGCCGGTGCGCGGCCGGCTGTTGGTCGCCGCCCTCGTCGCCGTCCTCGCCTCGTGCATGGGGCTGGTGATCCCGCTCGTCCTGAAGTGGATGGTGGACGGGCCGATCGCCGACCGAGACTCCTCCGGTGTGTGGCTCGGCGCGCTGTGGCTGCTGCTGCTCGGGCTCGGGGAGGCGCTGCTGTTCGGGCTGCGGCGGTGGCTGGTGGCCAGACCGCTGGCCGGGGTCGAGGCGGCGATGCGGGCGGCGCTGTACCGGCGGCTCCAGCGGCTGCCGGTCGCCTTCCACGACCGGTGGCCGTCCGGTCAGCTGCTGTCCCGGGCGACGTCGGACCTGCAGCTGCTGCGGATGTTCCTCGCCTTCCCGTTGACGTTCCTGTTCGTCAACGCGGTGACGATCCTGGTCGGTGTGACCATCATGCTGGTCCAGGACTGGTCGCTCGGGCTGGTGATCCTGGGGCCCGCCATCCCCGTCCTGGTCGTCTGCATCGTCTTCGAGCGGCGCTACCACCTGGTGGCCCGGCGTGCGCAGGACCAGGTCGGCGACCTGACGACGGTCGTCGAGGAGAGCGTGCTCGGCATCCGGATCATCAAGGGGTTCGGGCGGCACCGCAGCCAGGCGCGGGCGTTCCGCGAGCTGTCGGGCACCCTGCGCGGGACCGAGTTGCACAAGGCGCGGCTGCTGTCGGCGATCTGGGCGGCGATCGTCACGCTGCCGGAACTGGCGATCGGGGCGGCGCTCGTACTGGGGACCGTGCAGGTCGCCGACGGTGATCTGTCCGCCGGCACGCTGGTCGCCTTTCTGTCGACGGCCCTGGCCCTGCGCTGGCCCGTCGACTCCATCGGCTTCCTCCTCGCGATGAGCCAGGACGCGGCCACCGCCACGGAACGGTACTTCGAGGTGATGGACGAGGCCCCGGAGGGAGCGGAAGAGGCAGGGGAGGCGGGGAGCAAGATGGTTCCCGGCGTGACCGGCGCCCCCGAAGGGACGCGACCGGCCCCCACCGGACCCGCGGCCGACGAACGCCGAACCGGCGAAGCCACGCCGCCGCGTCCGGGCGCTTCCGGCACGGCCGACGCCGACCGCGGCCTGCGCTTCCACCAGGTCTCCTTCCGGTATCCGGACGCCCCCGCCGACTCCCCGCCGGTCCTCGACCGCGTCGACCTCCACATCCGGTCCGGTGAGTCCCTGGCCCTCGTCGGCACCACCGGCAGCGGCAAGACCACCCTCACGGCTCTCGTCCCCCGGCTGCACGAGGTGACCTCGGGGCGCATCACCCTCGACGGCCACGATATCGCCGCCCTGCCCAGGGACGAGCTGCGCGCCCTGGTCGCCGTCGCCTTCGAGGAGCCCACCCTCTTCTCGGCGAGCGTCGGCGAGAACGTCCTCATGGGCGCCGGGGACTCGGCGGGCGAGGCCGAGCTGCGGCACGCGCTCTCCGTGGCCCAGGCCGATTTCGTCCATTCGCTGCCGCAGGGCTCGGACACCCAGGTCGGTGAGCAGGGCCTCAGCCTCTCCGGCGGCCAGCGGCAACGGCTCGCGCTGGCCCGGGCGGTCGTGGGCGGGCCCCGGTTCCTCGTCCTCGACGACCCGCTGTCCGCGCTGGACGTCCACACGGAGGCCGCCGTCGAGGCCGCGCTGCGCCGGGTCCTCGCCGACACCACGGCCCTGATCGTGGCGCACCGACCGTCCACGGTCCTGCTCGCCGACCGTGTCGCCCTCCTGTCCGGCGGCCGGATCACCGCCGTGGGCACGCATCACGAACTCCTGCGGACGAACGCCGAGTACGCCTGGCTGATGGCCGGCGCGGACGAGGAGACCGACCGCGGCGACTCCCCCCACGGCACCACCGACAGCTTCGAGGAGGCCGCCCGATGACGGCGCCCACGACCACCGCGCCGACCCCCGACGACGACGAACGGCCCCCCGCTCCGAACGCCGGGCCGGACACCGGATCTCACACGGATCCCGACGGGCGACCGGACACCGGGGCCGACACCGCCCCGGACGCCGGGCCGGACACCGAGGCTGCCGCCGCGGCTTCCCGGCCGGGCGGTGCCGACGACCCCTTCGACCAGGACGACCTGCCCACTCCCAAGGGCGCCACCGCGACCCTGCTCCGCTCCCTCCTCGCCCCGATGAGGGGCCGCGTCGTCCTCACCGCCGTACTTCTGCTGCTGCAGCAGGCGGCCGTCCAGGCGGGCCCGCTGCTCGTGGCGTACGCCATCGACCGGGGTGTGCCGGCCTTCCGGGACCACGACAACGGGCCGCTCGTCGCCGTCGGCGTCGGCTATCTGCTCTGCGCGCTGGCGTCGGGCGGGCTGCAGTACTGGTTCATCTCCGCCGCCGCCCGGGTCAGTCAGGACGCGCTGCTCGATCTGCGCGGGCGCATCTTCCGGCACGCACAGGCGCTCAGCCTCGACTTCCACGAGCGTTACACCTCGGGCCGGCTCATCTCCCGTTCCACGGCGGATGTCGAGTCGCTGCGCGAGCTGCTGAACGACGGGCTCCAGGAACTCGTCACCATCGCCCTGTCGTTCGCCTACATCTCGGCCGTCCTGCTCTGGCTGGATCTGAGCCTCGGCGCGCTCGCCATCGCCTCCTTCGTGCCCCTCTACCTCCTCGTCCGGATCTACCAGCGTCGGGCCGGCCGGGTGTACGCACTGCGGTCCACGGCGATCGCCGCCGTCATCGTCAAGTTCGTCGAGACGATGAACGGCATCCGGCCGGTGCGCGCGTTCCGCCGAGAGGCGGCCAACGACACGGAGTTCGAGGCCCTCAACCGGCACCACGAGCGGAAGAACGGCGACGCGATCCTGGAGATGGCGCGTTACGTCGTCGGCTCCCGGGTCGTGGCCAACTCCGCTGTCGCGGCGATGGTGTTGTGGGGCGCCCACCGAGTCGCGAACGGCTCGCTGGAGCTGGGCGTGCTGGCCGCCGCCGTGCTGTACCTGCGGCGGCTGTACGACCCCATCGACCGGCTCGGTATGTTCCTCAACTCCTACCAGTCGGCCACCGCCTCCCTGGAGAAGATCTCCGGTCTCCTCGCCCAGACACCCTCCGTCCCGGAACCCTCGGCTCCCCGGCCCCTTCCGGTACGTGAGTCCGAGCACCCGGGTCGCGAGGTCGTCTTCGACGGGGTCCGGTTCGCCTACCGCACCGGCGGCGAGGTCCTGCCCCGCTTCGACCTCACTCTTCCGGCGGGGCAGACCGTCGCGGTCGTCGGCTCGACCGGCGCCGGCAAGTCCACCCTGGCCAAGCTGCTCGCCCGCTTCTACGACCCCACCGAGGGGCACGTCCTGCTCGACGACGTCGATCTGCGCGACCTGTCGGCCACCGACCTGCGGCGCGGGGTCGTGATGGTGACGCAGGAGGCCTTCCTGTTCTCCGGCAGCGTCGCCGACAACATCGCCATCGGCCGCCCGGACGCCGAGCGCGAGGAGATCGAGCGTGCGGCGAAGGCGATCGGCGCCCATGACTTCATCACCGCGCTGCCCGACGGCTACGACACGGACGTACGCAAGCGAGGTGGCCGTATCTCCGCGGGGCAGCGTCAACTGGTCGCGTTCGCGCGGGCGTTGCTCGCCGATCCGGCGGTGCTGATCCTCGACGAGGCGACCAGTTCGCTCGACATCCCGGGTGAACGGGCCGTGCAGCGCGCGATGTCGACGGTCCTGAAGGGGCGTACGGCCGTGGTGATCGCGCACCGGCTGTCGACCGTCGAGATCGCCGACCGGGTGCTGGTGATGGAGCACGGTCAGGTCGTCGAGGACGGGGCCCCGGCAGAACTCATCGCGGGCACGGGCCGGTTCGCGGATCTGCACC
The DNA here is from genome assembly GCF_033795085.1 of Streptomyces sp. AK08-02. Taxonomy (NCBI): domain Bacteria; kingdom Bacillati; phylum Actinomycetota; class Actinomycetes; order Kitasatosporales; family Streptomycetaceae; genus Streptomyces; species Streptomyces sp. AK08-02. Next base: position 16,386 of record NZ_JARAZV010000012.1, on the reverse strand, counting down.
GGGCATGGCGGGACAGCCTGGCGTGAGTTCGTGAACAGGAAGCACAGCAAGGAGCACGGGGTGGGGAACGGGGAACGGGGAGAACAGTGATCGACGCGTACGAGGATCCCGGCACGCCCGACTCACGTGGCCCCGCGCGTTATCTGGTGTGGCTGGTGCGGCAGCAGTGGCGTCGGTGTGCGATGGGGGCGCTGCTGGGCAGCACCTGGACGACTCTGATGGCGCTGACGCCGTATCTGTTGTCCCGGGCCGTCGACGACGGTCTCGAACCGGGCGACCAGGCCGTGCTGGCCGGCTGGGCGGGCGCGATCCTCGCCGTCGGGACGTTCAGCGCGTGGCTGAGCATCATGCGGCATCGCACCATGACCCGGGTCCGGATGGACGCCAACTTCCGTACGGTCAAGGTCGTCGTCGGGCAGGCCGTGCGGCTGGGGGCCGCGCTGCCCCGGCAGGTCGGGGCCGGGGAGGTCGTCACGATCGGCGTCGGCGATGTCTCGACGATCGCCCAGTCACTGACCTTCGTCGGACCGGGCGTCGGCGCGCTCGTCTCCTACGGCGTGGTCGCCGGACTGCTCCTGTCGGTGTCCCCGACGCTCGCCGCCGTGATCCTGCTCGGCGTGCCCGTGGTCGCCGGCCTCGTGGGGCCGTTGCTGGGCCGGCTGCAGGGAGTTGAGTCGTCGTACCGGGAACGCCAGGGTGTCCTGACCGCCCGGATCGGGGACCTCTCGGGCGGGCTGCGTGTCCTCAACGGGCTCGGCGGCAAGGGGCTGTTCGCGGACGCCTTCCGGCGTGACTCGCGCCGCCTCCAGGAACAGGGGTACCGGGTCGGGGCAGTGAGCAGCTGGATCCAGGCGCTCGGGGTCGGCCTGCCGACACTGTTCCTCGCGCTGGTGACCTGGCTCGCGGCCCGGCTCGCCGCCCAAGGGTCCATCAGTGTGGGCGAGTTGGTGTCGGTGTACGGCTATGTCGCCGTGCTGATCGTGCCGGTGTCCTTCTTCATCGAGTGCGGTTTCCAGATCAGCCGCGCCCTGGTGGCCGCCCGGCGGGTCGTACGGTTCCTGGCGCTCGACCCCGACGACGACGGCGGCGGTGCGGGTGGCCGGGGGCTGGACGCGCCCGTGTCGCCCGCCGCGCTCCACGACCCCGACTCGGGCGTGAGCGTCGTGCCGGGGCGGCTGACGGCGCTCGCCGGCGCCCGGCCCGCCGATGCCGCCGCCGTCGTCGACCGGCTCGGCCGGTTCGCTCCGACGGCGGCGACCTGGGGTGGCGTACGGCTCGACGAGATCGCCCTCGCCCAGGTGCGCGCCCGCATCCTGGTCGCCGACAACGAGGCCGACCTGTTCGCCGGGACCCTGCGCGAACTGGTCTCCGGGCGCGGGGAGTTCGGCGAGGAGGCGATGGCGCGGGCGGTGCGCGCGGCCGTCGCCGACGACATCGTCCTGGGGCTGCCGGACGGGCTGGACTCGGCCGTCGACGCCCAGGGCCGCAACCTGTCCGGCGGGCAGCGCCAGCGGGTACGGCTGGTGCGGGCGCTGCTCGCCGATCCCGAGGTGCTGCTCGCCGTGGAACCGACGTCGGCACTGGACGCGCACACCGAGGCGGCCGTCGCGGACCGGCTGCGTGCCGAGCGCACGGACCGTACGACCGTCGTGGCGTCCACCTCACCCCTGCTGTTGGACCGGGCGGACACCGTGTACTACCTGGTCGACGGCAAGACAGCGGCCGTCGGCAACCACCAGCGCCTGCTCGCGGAGGAACCGGGATACCGCTCCCTGGTGGCACGCGACACGGCCGAGACGGAGGCCTCCGGCCCGCCCCGCATTTGAGGACAAGGCCCGCATTTCCAGCCCGTCTGGGGGTCCCCCCTCTGGGGGAGTTTGAGGACGAGGCCCCACCAGCCCCAGCTTCCTTCCCACCCACCCGCCCCCACCGCGTCTGCAGCCCAGGCCGCACCCCTCCAGCCCGTCCGGCGCTTGAGGACGAGGCCCCTTCAGGGCCGACGGGGGGTCTGGGGGCGCAGCCCCCAGGAACGGGATGGGACGGGTAGGGGCGGCGGGGGCGAAAACCCACACCGCCCACCACCAAGGAGCCCACCCCGTGACCGCCCAACTCCCCGTCGCCACTGCCGCGGACGTCCGCCGGGCCGCGGTCCGACTGATCCGCGCCGACGCAAGATCTTTCGCCACCGTGCTGCTGCTGAACTCGGCCGCCGCCGGCGCCGGCCTCGTCGCGCCATGGCTGCTCGGCCGGATCATCGACGAGGTCCGCGCGGGCGCCGGGGTCTCGGCGGTGGACCGGCTCGGCCTGGTCATCGTGGTGTGCGCGTTGGCCCAGTTGCTGCTGGCGCGCTGGGCGCGGTACGTGGGGTACCGGTTCGGGGAGCGGACCCTGTCGCGGGTGCGGGAGGAGTTCGTGGACCGCGCGCTCGCGCTGCCCGCGTCGGTGGTGGAGCGGGCCGGGACCGGTGATCTGACGGCCCGGGGGACGGCCGACGTCAGCACGGTCGGCACGACCTTGCGCGATGCCGGGCCGGAGCTGCTGATCGCCTCCGTGGAGTGTCTGTTCATCGTCGGCGCCGTGTTCGCGCTGGACCCGTTGCTCGGTCTGTCCGCGCTGCTCGCGCAGACTGGCATCTGGTTCGCGCTGCGCTGGTATCTGCGCCGGGCGCGCACCGCGTACCTCGCCGAGGGTTCCGCCAACTCCGAAGTGGCCGAAATTCTCGCGGCGACCGCCTCGGGGGCGCGCACGGTCGAGGCGTTCGGACTGGCGGAGCGACGGGTCGCGGTGAGCCGGGAGGCGCTGGACCACTCCCGGAGCAGGCGCCTGCACACGTTGTATCTGCGGACGGTGTTCTTCCCGCCCGTGGAGGTGTCGTACGTCCTTCCCGTGGTCGTCGTGCTGGTGCTGGGCGGCGCGTTGCACGGGCAGGGAGTGATCAGCCTCGGCGCGGTCGTGGCGGCGGCTCTGTATCTGCGGCAGTTGGAGTCGCCGCTCGACCAGGTGCTGACGTGGATGGAGCAACTGCAGGCCAGCAGTGCCTCGTTCGCGCGGGTGGAGGGGCTCGGGCGGGCGCCGAAGGGCGGGGCGGAGGCGTCGCCGGTGCCGGTGGGTGACCGGATCGACGTGACGGGGGTGCGGTACGCGTACGACCGTGGGGGCGAGGTGCTGCGCGGGGTCGATCTGACGGTGCGGCCGGGTGAACGGCTCGCGGTGGTGGGGCCGTCGGGGGCCGGCAAGACCACTCTGTGCCGGCTGCTCGCGGGGATCGACGAGCCGCGTTCGGGCACGGTGACCGTGGGCGGCGTTCCGATCTCCGCACTCGGGCCCGAGGAGCTGCGGCGGCAGGTCGTGCTGGTCACCCAGGAGCACCATGTCTTCCTGGGCACGGTCCGGGAGAATCTGCTGATCGCCGAACCGACCGCCACGGACGCCGAGTTGTGGTCGGCGCTGGCCGCTGTCGGCGCCGCCGACTGGGTGCGTGAGCTGCCGGCCGGACTGGACACCGCGCTGGGCCCCGACGGGGAGTCGACCGACGGTTCACGGGCCCAGCAACTCGCCCTGGCCCGTGTGGTGTTGGCCGACCCGCACACCCTGATCCTGGACGAGGCGACGGCGTTGCTCGATCCGACGACCGCCCGTCACACGGAGCGCGCGCTGGCCGCCGTACTGGAGGGGCGGACGGTGATCGCCATCGCACACCGGCTGCACACCGCGCACGACGCGGACCGGGTGGCCGTGATGGAGGAGGGGCTGATCACCGAACTCGGCACGCACGAGGGGCTGGTGACGGCGGGCGGAGCGTACGCGGCGCTGTGGGGGTCGTGGCACGGGGAGCAGCGGACAGGTTCCGCGCAAAGGAATGAATAGCCCGTATAGCGAACATGACCAACCGGTCAACGAACCTTTTCCAGCCAACTTATTGACGCGGTCCTGACAGCGCGTGGGCGCGCCTGCCACTCTTCCCACGGCACCTTCACAGCGACTCCACAGCAACACCGCTGTGATCTTCGCCACGCATCCGCACGCACCTGTTCTGCCCCGGACGGACGACCACCGTTCGGTCCCCCCTGGCCGTTGGACCAGCGGCCACGCAGAAGGAGTCAGTGTTGAGACGCCTGTCCCACAGACGCACCCCCCACACCTCCTCCCACACCAGCGCCACCGAGTTCTCCCGTTCCACGCAGCGCAGGGTCGCCACCGGCGCCCTCGTCGCGGTGACCGCCCTACTGGCAGCGGCGGTTCAGTCCGGCGCCGCCACCGCAGCTCCGGAGAAGGCACCGTCGGCCGCGGGCAAGGTCATACCGGGCGCGGAGTCGCTCAAGCTGTCCCCCGCGCAGCGCGCCGCTCTGCTGGCCGAGGCCAACTCCACCAAGGTGGAGACGGCCAGGGAACTCGGTCTGGGCGCCAAGGAGAAGCTCGTCGTCCGTGACGTCCTCAAGGACGGCAACGGCACCGTGCACACACGGTACGAGCGCACGTACGACGGACTTCCCGTCCTCGGCGGCGACCTGGTGGTTGACACCGCCAAGTCGGGTGCCACAAAGGGCGTGGTGAAGGCGACCCGGGCGACCATCAAGGTGGCGACGACAACGGCCTCACTGCCCGTCGCGAAGGCGGAGAAGCAGGCGCTGACCGCCGCGAAGGCCGAGTCGAAGAGCCCGAAGCTCACCAAGGAGCCCAGGAAGGTCATCTGGGCCGCCTCGGGCACCCCGGTACTGGCGTACGAGACGGTGGTCGGCGGGCTCCAGCACGACGGCACCCCGAACGAGCTGCACGTCATCACCGACGCGGCCACCGGCAAGAAGCTCTTCGAGTACCAGGGCGTCGAGACCGGCACCGGCAACACGGTGTACAGCGGCGCGGTCGACCTCACCACCACGCAGTCGGGTTCGACGTACAACCTGACCGACGGTGCGCGCGGCGGCCACAAGACGTACAACCTGAACCGCGGCTCCTCCGGCACCGGCACCCTCTTCTCGGGCCCGGACGACGTCTGGGGCAACGGCCTCGCGTCCAACCTGGAGTCGGCCGGCGCCGACGCCCACTACGGCGCGGCACTCACCTGGGACTACTACAAGAACGTCCAGGGCCGCACCGGCATCAAGGGCAACGGCGTGGCCGCGTACTCGCGCGTCCACTACGGCAACGCCTACGTCAACGCGTTCTGGCAGGACGCCTGCTTCTGCATGACGTACGGCGACGGGTCGGGCAACGCCAACCCGCTGACCTCGATCGACGTGGCCGGCCACGAGATGACCCACGGCGTCACCGCCAACACGGCGGGCCTTCTCTACAGCGGTGAGTCCGGCGGCCTCAACGAGGCCACCTCGGACATCTTCGGCACCGCCGTCGAGTTCTACGCCAACAACCCCTCCGACGTCGGTGACTACCTCATCGGCGAAGAGATCAACATCAACGGCAACGGCACGCCGCTGCGTTACATGGACAAGCCGAGCAAGGACGGTTCGTCCAAGGACAGTTGGTCCTCCAGCCTGGGCGGCCTCGACGTGCACTACTCGTCGGGCCCGGCGAACCACTTCTTCTACCTGCTGAGCGAGGGCAGCGGCGCCAAGACCATCAACGGCGTCAGCTACAACTCGGCCACCTCGGACGGGCTGCCGGTGACCGGCATCGGCCGGGACAAGGCGGAGAAGATCTGGTTCCGCGCGCTCACCACGAAGTTCACGACGAACACCAACTACGCGGGGGCCCGCACCGGCACCCTCGCGGCCGCCGGTGAGCTGTACGGCACGACGAGCGCCGAGTACACGGCCGTGGCGAACGCGTGGGCCGGTATCAACGTGGGCGCCCGTCCGGGTGGCGGTGGCGGTGGCGGCACCGGCACCTCCTTCGAGTCCGCGACCGCCGTATCGATTCCGGACAACGGCGCTGCCGTGACCTCGTCGATCGCCGTCACCGGCATCACCGGCAACGCGCCCACCAACCTGGTGGTCACGCCGAACATCACGCACACCTGGCGTGGTGACCTGGTCGTCGATCTGGTGGCGCCCGACGGTTCGGTCTACAACCTGAAGCCGTTCAGCTCCTCGGACTCGGCCGACGACGTGACCGAGGCGTACACGGTCAACGCCTCCTCCGAGGTCGCCAACGGGACCTGGCAGTTGCGGGTTCAGGACAAGGCGGCTCAGGACACCGGCAGGATCAACGGCTGGAAGATCACCTTCCCGTCGGCCTGAACACCCGGCAGTTAAAGGCCCGTTCGAACAGCGTTCAGGGCCCGTGAAAGACAGGGCGCCGCCCCGGTGGAGCAACTCCCCGGGGCGGCGCTGTCTTTACCGCTCATGTACTGGGCTTTTGTTGGCAACGTGCCCGGTCTTTGTCGTCGCTTTACCGAGTTGGCGCCGCGTTACATACACGAAACGTTTGGCCCGTAGTCGATTTTCAGCCAACATCACTTTGGGGTCCTGACATGTACAGGCCCTCGATGTCAGTCTTCGACGGCACGCCGCAGCAGTACTCCAGCTTCACCACCACCCTCCTGGCAGTCACCCCAAGACCGCCAGGAACCCCCACAAAGGAGTCCGCGTGACCCCCATCTACGCGCGTCACAAGCGCACCACCCTGGCCATCGCCACCGCTGTCGCGGCCGGGGCACTCCTCACCACCGGTCTGACCACCGGCGCCTCCGCGGAGAGCGAGCCGACCGGCACCGCGGCCAGAGTCTCCGCCGTTCCGCTGACGCTGTCCCCCGCCACGCGCACCGCGCTCATCAAGGAAGCCGCCGCCGAAGCCCCGGCGACCGCCGACGAGATAGGCCTCGGCGCCAAGGAGAAGCTCGTCGTCCGTGACGTCCTCAAGGACGCCGACGGCACCCTGCACACCCGCTACGAGCGCACCTACGCGGGCCTGCCGGTCCTCGGCGGCGACCTCGTCGTGCACGAGAACGCGGCCGGCACGGCCCGGACCGTGACCAAGGCGCAGAAGGCGGCCATCAAGGTCACCGACCTCACCCCCGAGGTCACCACGGCCGCCGTCGAGAAGCAGGCCGTGACGCTCGCCAAGAAGGCCGGTTCCAGCAAGTCGGCGGCGTCCAGCGCGCCCCGCAAGGTGATCTGGGCCGCCTCGGGCACCCCGACCCTCGCCTACGAGACCGTCGTCGGCGGCCTCCAGGAGGACGGCACCCCGAACGAGCTGCACGTCATCACCGACGCGGCCACCGGCAAGAAGCTGTACGAGTTCCAGGGCATCGAGACCGGCACCGGCAAGAGCCTGTACTCGGGCACGGTCACGCTGGGCACGACGCTGTCGGGCTCGACGTACCAGCTGACCGACGGCACCCGCGGCGGCCACAAGACGTACAACAAGTCGCACGGCACCAGCTCGTCGGCCGGCACGCTGTTCACCGACGCCGACGACACCTGGGGCACCGGCGCGGCCTCCAGCTCGACCACCGACCAGACCGCGGCCGTCGACGCCGCGTACGGCGCGCAGGCGACGTGGGACTTCTACAAGTCGACGTTCGGCCGCAGCGGCATCAAGAACAACGGCGTCGCGGCGTACTCCCGCGTCCACTACGGCAACGCGTACGTCAACGCGTTCTGGGACGACAGCTGCTTCTGCATGACGTACGGCGACGGTGACGGCAACACGCACCCGCTCACCTCGCTGGACGTGGCCGGCCACGAGATGACCCACGGCGTCACCGCCAACACGGCCGGCCTGAACTACTCGGGCGAGTCCGGCGGCCTCAACGAGGCGACGTCCGACATCTTCGGCACCGCCGTCGAGTTCTACGCGGCGAACAGCTCCGACGTCGGCGACTACCTCATCGGCGAGAAGATCAACATCAACGGCGACGGCACGCCGCTGCGTTACATGGACAAGCCGAGCAAGGACGGCGGCTCGAAGGACTCCTGGTCCTCGACCCTCGGCAACCTCGACGTCCACTACTCGTCGGGCCCGGCGAACCACTTCTTCTACCTCCTGTCCGAGGGCAGCGGCGCGAAGACGATCAACGGGGTCAGCTACAACTCCCCGACGTCCAACGGCTCCACGGTCACGGGCATCGGCCGCGCCAAGGCCGTCCAGATCTGGTACAAGGCGCTGACCACGTACATGACATCGACGACCAACTACAAGGGCGCCCGCACGGCGACCCTGTCGGCGGCCTCGGCCCTGTACGGCTCCACCAGCACGGAGTACGCGGCGGTGAACGCGGCCTGGGCCGCGGTCAACGTCACTGCCTGACGCATGACATGTGCCGCGCGGTATGAGCGGCGGGTGAGCGAGTGACCGGCGGGGCGGTCCCCGGAACGAAGGCATTTCCGGGGACCGCCCCGTCGTACGTGTGTCCGCATCCCGCACCCCGCCGCACGGCCACCCGCACCCCCCGCCCTACCCTTGGGTCCCATGTCCTTCACGTACGCGGAGGTCGGCGCGACCCGCGAGCGCGGCTTCCGTTGCCCGCCCGGCTTCCACCACCTGCATGTACGCACCCGCATAGGCGAGGGCGAGGCGGTCTTCCGGCGCGCCGCCGAGGCCGTCCTCACCTGGGAGATGCACCGCGCCATGGGTATGGGCATCGACGCCACGTCCGAACGGGCGGCCCAGGACGTCGATGTCACGGTCACCCTCGCCGGTGTCATCAAGGCTCCCTGCCGCGTGGTCTGGGCGGTGGAGGAACACCGCCGCGCCGGCTGGGCGTACGGCACCCTGGCCGGCCACCCGGAGTGCGGCGAGGAGTCCTTCGTCGTGGACCGCACGGGCGACGGCACGGTGTGGCTGACGATAAGCGCGTTCAGCCGCCCCGCGAAGTGGTACGCCAAGGCGGGCGGCCCGGCGACACGCGGGTTCCAGCACGCCTACGCGCGGCGGTGCGGGACGGTGCTGCGGCGGCTGTGCGGGGGATACGAGGAGGCCTGACGCGGGCCGACACCTGTCGGCGGCGGTCGGCGGCGGCCCACCGGGCCGACGGACAGGTGCGAGACAGAACGAGCCCGGCCGCCCGCTGCGCGAATTCCTGGCCCCGAAACCGGCCCAACTCCCCGTTTCGCACAGGTGTGCTGCGCTAATCTCTCGGTCACACGTGCCACCCGAGAGACCAGGGCCCACATGCCTCCCCAACACCGCAGCCGCACCGAAGAGTTGGCCTACGCGGCAGCCGGTATGGAACCACCCGCCGTTGTCCCGTTGCGCAGGAACGACCCGAGGCAGGCCGGCCCGTACCGGTTGGAGTCACTGCTCGGCAGCGGCGGCATGGGCCGGGTCTATCTGGGCCGGGACACCACCGGCGGCACGGGACCGGCCGCCGTGAAGGTGATCCGGCCCGAGTACGCGGACGACCCGCTCTTCCGGAAGCGTTTCGAGCGCGAGGTCGGCGCGCTGGACAGCATCCAGGGCGCACACATCGTGCGGCTGCTGGGCAGCGGCTGCGAGGAGGACCTGGTCTGGGTCGCCACCGAGTACATACCGGGGCCCACCCTCGCCGACGTCGTCAACGCGCGCGGGCCGGTCGACCCGGCGGCGGCCTGGCGGCTGCTGGCCGACGTGGGGCGCGCGATCGAGGCCATCTGGCAGGCGGGGCTCGTCCACCGCGACCTCAAACCGTCCAACGTGATCCTGGGCGCCGACGGAGCCCGCGTCATCGACTTCGGCGTCGTCCAGGCCCCCGACGGCACGGCAATCACCGCCACGGGCCAGAACGTCGGAACGCCCGCCTACATGTCCCCGGAACAGGCGAGGGGCCGCGAGGTGACCGCCGCCTCCGACGTCTTCTCGCTGGCCTCGACCCTGACGTACGCCGTCACGGGGCACGCGCCGTTCGGCGAGGGGACCGGCGTCGACGTCCTCTTCGGGGTGGCCTTCGAGCCGCCCCGCGAGGAGATCCTCGACCGGGTGGAGACCGTCGACGCGGAACTGGCCGCGTTCATCCGCACCTGCCTGGACAAGGATCCGGCACGGCGCCCGGTACCGGAGACGGTGTTCAGGACGGCCATCGGCCACCAGATGTCACCGTCGTCACCGGTACCGGCCGCACCCCCTCGGGTGAAGCGCCCGAATCCCCTCCCGGAAGCGGCACCCCCGCCCGTCGCCGCCCCCGCCCCACCCGGCGAAGACCGAAGACCCGGGAACAGGAGACCCAGGAACAGGAAGACGACGCTGGTCGCCGTCGCGGCGGCGGCCGCCCTGACCGCCGGGGGCATCACCGCCGCGCTGCTTGGACAGGACGACGACCGGCCGTCGGAGGCCACCGGCAGCGGTGCCGACATCGCCGCGTCGGCCGTCCCGGAGTCGTCACCCTCCCCGACCACGACGAAGAAGCCGGCCTCCGCACCCACCGCCCCACGGGACACACCCACGCCCACCCCGTCGACCACCCAGGGCCGGGCGACCCAGCAGGATCCGCCCGTGGCGCCCGCCCAGAACCCCGCGACGCCGAACCTGCGGTCGGCCGCGTGCGCCGCCGAACTCGGGTCGGGCTCCACGGGCGACTGCGTCGAGGCCCTGCAACTCCTCCTCGGCGGCCACGGTCTGTACGTCACGGTCGACGGCCGCTTCGGACCGGAGACACTCGCCGCGGTGAAGGCCTTCCAGACGGAGGCCGGGACCGCCGTGGACGGCAGGGTCGGCCCCGAGACCAAGGACGCCCTGTACGCCACGGCTCGCGGACCGGTCCGCGCCGGTTCCCTGACGGTTGCCGAGAACAACGGCGCCCTGGTCCACAGATGCCTCGACGCCCGCGACAGCCCGACCGTCGGGGTGTGGACCTGCAAGGGCACGGCCACCCAGAGGTGGGCCCTGTACCGCGTGCCCGGTCCGGCCGCCACCTACCTCGTCGTCAACCAGGGCACCCACCGCTGCCTGGACGCCGACGCGGGCACCAGTTCCGCGAACGGCCAGAAGATCGGCGCCAGAGCCTGCGACGGCCTGAGCGCCCAGCACTGGCAGCTCGGTGCCGCCGGCGAGAACGCCGGCCAGACACTCGTCAGCATCCCGAACGGCTACTGCCTGGACGCGGAGGCCGCCACCTCGGGCCAGGAGGGCCGGGCGTTGCAGGGCTGGAGCTGCGCGGCCAACAGCAACCAGGCCTGGAGCTGGTCCTGACACATCGTCAGGACCAGCGGACCAGATCCAGCGGTCACCGCATCAGCACGCCGGCCCCCTCCCCCAGTTCCTCCGAAGGCACCGCCACCAGCCCCATCTCCGCGCTCGACGCCAGCAGTCGGTGCGCCGGCAGGATCCGCACGGTGTAGCCGTAGGGTCCCGTCCGGTGCAGGGACAGTGGGCCCTCGTACTGCCAGCGGCCCTCCGGGTCCGGGCCGCCGACCGCCTTCAGCGGGACCGTCGTCGCCTCGGTGATGCTGTCCTGCGAGTCGACCCGGCCCGAGACCGCCTGGACCTCGACGTCGTCCGGGGACAGTTCGCCCAGGCCCACCCGTACGCGGAGCGAGAGCGTGCTGCCCAGTTCCGCCGTCAGGGCGGGCGCGGTCGCCGCCGAGGTCTCCACGTGGTCGACGGTCACCGTGTGCCAGGCGGAGCGGACCCGGGACTTCCAGGTCGCCAACTCCCTTGCCGTGTCCGGGGTCATGGTCCGGTGGGCGCGGGCCGCCGGGGCGTACAGACGCTCCACGTACTCGCGGACCATCCGGCCGGCCAGGACCTTCGGACCCAGGTGTGTCAGGGTCTCGCGGACCATCTCGATCCAGCGGTCGGGCAGGCCGGTCTCGCCGTGCTCGTAGAAGCGCGGGGTGACCCGTTGTTCGAGGAGGTCGTACAGGGCCGCCGCCTCCACGTCGTCCCGGTGGTCGGGGTCGTCGCCCGAGACGCCGTCCGCCGTGGGGATCGCCCAGCCGAACTCCGGCCGGAACCATTCGTCCCACCAGCCGTCCAGGACCGAGAGGTTGAGGCAGCCGTTCAGCGCGGCCTTCATACCGCTCGTGCCGCACGCCTCCAACGGGCGCAGGGGGTTGTTGAGCCAGATGTCGCAGCCGGGGTACAGCTTCTGCGCCATCGCCATGCCGTAGTCGGGAAGGAAGACGATGCGGTGACGGACGCGTGGGTCGTCCGCGAAGCGCACCAGCTCCTGGATCAGCCGCTTGCCGCCGTCGTCCGCCGGGTGCGCCTTGCCCGCGATCACGATCTGGATGGGGCGTTCGGGGTGCAGGAGGAGGCCGAGGAGACGGTCGCGGTCGCGCAGCATCAGGGTCAGTCGTTTGTACGAGGGGACACGGCGCGCGAATCCGATGGTCAGGACGTCCGGGTCGAGCACCCCGTCGATCCAGCCCAACTCCGCCGTACCCGCGCCGCGTTGACGCCAGGACGCCCGAAGCCGGTCCCGTACCTCCACCACCAGCTGCTCGCGCAGGGACCGTCGTAGCTCCCAGATGTCCCGGTCCGGGATGTCCGCGACCGCGTCCCACCGGTCCGAGCCGCCCACCGTCAGCGCGTCCTCGGTGCGCTCCGCGCCGATCTGGCGGGCGCCGAGCCTGAACACCTCGGGCGCGACCCAGGTGGGCGCGTGCACACCGTTGGTGACGGAGGTGATGGGCACCTCGGCGGGGTCGAAGCCGGGCCACAGTCCCGCGAACATCTCCCTGCTCACCTGGCCGTGGAGCAGGGACACGCCGTTCGCCTGGCGGCCCAACCGCAGGCCCATCACCGCCATGTTGAAGAGATTCGGCTCGCCGCCGGGGTAGGTCTCCATGCCCAGGCTGAGCACGCGTTCCACGTCGATGCGCGGGAGTTCGGCGTCGGGGCCGAAGTGGTGGGCGACCAGTTCGCGGTCGAAGCGGTCGATGCCGGCCGGGACGGGCGTGTGCGTCGTGAAGACCGTGCCAGCGCGGACCGCCTCCAGCCCGGCGTCGAAGTCCAGCCCCTCGTCGCAGAGTTCGGCGATCCGCTCCAGGCCGAGGAAGCCCGCGTGGCCCTCGTTGGTGTGGAACACCTCGGGGGCGGGGTGGCCGGTGAGGCGACAGTACGTCCGGACCGCGCGCACTCCTCCGATGCCGAGCAGCATCTCCTGGAGCAGCCGGTGTTCGCTGCCGCCGCCGTACAGCCGGTCCGTGACGCCCCGTTCGCCGAGGTCGTTCTCCTCCACGTCCGAGTCGAGGAGCAGTAGCGGTACTCGTCCCACCTGGGCAAGCCAGACCCGGGCCCGAAGCGACCGGCCGCCGGGCAGGGCCAGGGAGACCTGGGCCGCGGTGCCGTCGGGTTCCTTGAGGAGTGTGACGGGGAGTTCGTTGGGGTCGAGGACCGGATAGTGCTCCTGCTGCCAGCCGTCCCGGGAGAGGGACTGCCGGAAGTAGCCGTGCCGGTACATGAGTCCGACGCCGATCAGCGGTACGCCGAGGTCGCTGGCCGACTTCAGATGGTCCCCGGCAAGGATGCCGAGCCCGCCGGAGTACTGCGGCAGGGCGGCCGTGATACCGAACTCGGGGGAGAAGTAGGCGACGGCGGCGGGCAGTTCGGCCCCCTGAGTCCGCTCCTGTGTCTGGTACCAGCGGGTGCCGTTGACGTAGTCGTGCAGGTCGTCGGCGACCGCGGTGAGGCGGCGCAGGAAGCGATGGTCCTCGGTGAGTTCGGTGAGCCGCTCGGGCGAGAGGCTGCCGAGAAGCCGTACGGGGTCGCAGTCCGAGTCGGTCCAGCGCTCGGGGTCGACGGACTGGAAGAGTTCTCGGGTCTCCGCATGCCAGGACCAGCGCAGATTGCGGGCCAGATCACTGAGCGGCCGGAGCGGCTCGGGGAGAACGGGACGGACGGTGAACCGACGGATCGCCTTCACATTCCACCTCGGTGGTCGTGCGTAATGTGCCGAACCTGTACATACCGGGACGCACGGCCATGTGCGCCCCGTCATCATCCCCTTGACGGTATCGGGGCGGGAGCGCGGGAACCATGGCGCGTATTACGCGCCCCCGGTGCGGGCCGACTGCCGATATGACCTGTTCCCTCCCCGCAGGCCACCTTGTGACAGTTCGCCCCGCACGAGAGGCTGCCCGGAAGGCCGCCGGGCGTTGGCGGCCGGGGAGGGGGAACTCCAACCATGAAACGGACGCGCGCACCTATCAGACGTCCACGCTGGGCGGCGGGCCTGACCGCGGCGATCACAGCCGCCGTCCTGTCGGTCACCGCTCCCGCGCAGGCCGCCCCGGAGGGGCGCATAGCCGGCGCCGGTGAGCCCGGTTCAGTCGGCGGAAGCTACCTGGTGACCCTCAGGGAAGGGACCGCGGCCTCGTCGGCGGAGGGCAGGAGTCTCGCCGCGAGATACGGGGCGAGAATAGGCCACATCTACAGCACCGCCCTCAACGGCTACGCCGTACAGGCCGACGAGACCGAGGCCAGGCGTCTCGCGGCGGACTCCCGCGTGGCCTCGGTCTCCCAGGACACCCGGATCACGTACGACGGCGCCACCGGACGCGCCCCGCAGGACCCGCCGCCCTGGGGCCTGGACCGGGTCGACCAGGCCGGGCTGCCGCTCGACGACACCTACACCTCGCCGGCCTCGGCGGGCAAGGGAGTCACCGTGTACGTGATCGACACGGGCATCCGTATCTCGCACAGGGACTTCGGGGGGCGTGCGAGTTACGGCTGGGACTTCGTCGGCGACGACCGGGTGGCCGGTGACGGAAACGGACACGGTACGCATGTCGCGGCGACGATCGCGGGCACCACCTTCGGCGTCGCGAAGAAGGCCAGGGTCGTCTCCGTACGTGTCCTCGACAACGCGGGCGGCGGTACGACGGCGCAGGTCATCGCGGGTATCGACTGGGTGACGAGACACGCCAGAAAGCCGGCGGTCGCCAATGTGAGCCTCGGCGGCAACCACAACGCCCCACTCGACGCGGCCGTACGGAACTCGATCGCGTCCGGGGTGACGTACACCGTCGCGGCCGGGAACGACGGGCAGCGGGCCGGCGACTACTCCCCCGCCGATGTCAGGGAGGCGATCACGGTCGGCGCGACCGGGCGGACTGACGCCCGGGCGGACTTCTCGAACTGGGGTCCGGCTCTCGACCTGTTCGCCCCGGGCGTCTCGATCATCTCGGCGTCATATGCCGACGACACCGGACGGGCGACCTACTCGGGTACGTCGATGGCGGCGCCGCACGTGGCGGGCGCGGCGGCCCTCTACTTGGCGGAACGACCGAAATCCCGTCCGGCCCAGGTCGCCAGAGCGCTGACGACTCTGGCGACGTCCGGGAAAGTCTTCGACAAGAGGGACGGTTCACCGAACAAACTCCTGCGGATACCGCTGCCCTAGGAGCTCTGTGCCGTCTTCGGCCCCGTCCACCGGACGGGGCCGACCTCGTTCCCAGACCTGGCTGATCCTGGGTGCAGACATACGCGTGAGTAGTTAGCAAAGTGCCGGATTGCCTACCCGAATAGGGTGGGAAGGCTCCCCCGGTACACGACCCAGGAACACCGAACAGACACACCAGTCAGGCACAGCCAGCAGGACACCCTCCCCACATCCATCCGCCCACCCACGTTGACGCGGACAGGAGCGGTCATGCCCGCCACGCACCACTCGTCAGCACCACCGACACCCACCTCCGGCACCCCACCGATATCCCCGACGGACACCGCCGTCCCGCCGGCCGCCCCGGAGCCACCCACTCCGGCCCCGGCCCCGCCGGCTCCGCCCCTCCCCGGCGCCGAGGGCACCGCGGTCGGCCGTATCCCCGTCCTGGACGTCCGTCCGCTCGTCATGGGCGGGCGCTGTCCGGCGAAGGCGGTGGTCGGGGAGGCCTTCGAGGTCTCGGCCACCGTCTTCCGCGAGGGCCACGACGCGGTCGCCGCCAACGTCGTGCTCCGCGACCCGAAGGGCCGGCCCGGCCGCTGGACGCCGATGCGTGAACTGGCCCCGGGTACCGACCGCTGGGGCGCCACCGTCGAGGCCGACGCGCCCGGTGACTGGACGTACACCGTGGAGGCGTGGGGCGACCCGATCAGCACCTGGCGGCACCACGCGGGCATCAAGATCCCGGCCGGGATGGACACGGAGCTGGTGCTGGAGGAAGGCGCGCGGCTCTACGAGCGTGCCGCCGACGGCGTGCCGAAGAACAAGGGCAAACGGGATGTGCTCCTGGCCGCCGTCGAGGCCCTCCGGGACGACGGACGCCCGGCGCCCGCCCGGCTGTCAGCGGCCCTCACACCCGCCGTCGACAAGGTGTTGCGCCGGTATCCGTTGCGTGAGCCGGTCACGTCGAGTGAGCCGTTGGCGCTGGTGGTGGAGCGGGAGCGGGCCCTGTACGGGGCGTGGTACGAGTTCTTCCCGCGGTCGGAGGGCACGCCGGAGCAGCCGCACGGGACGTTCCGGACAGCCGCGCGGCGGTTGCCGGCGATCGCGGCGATGGGCTTCGACGTGCTGTATCTGCCGCCGATCCATCCGATCGGGCACACCTTCCGCAAGGGGCCCAACAACAC